>CALKYM010000197.1 GCA_938003525.1 uncultured Planctomycetales bacterium
CGCCTTGCTGGTCGTGCCAGACAACGCCGCGCGGGCCGGCGACGATTTGGCCGATCGTCCAGCTTTCGAGTCCTGCGTCTTCGAGTTGGGCGCGAATGCTGTCCGCGTAGTAGCCACTCACGACCAGCACCAGTCCCAGGCCCATATTGAACACACGGTTCATCTCGTCGGGCTCGACGTCGCCCACTTCGGCCAGCCACCGAAAGATCTTGGGCACCGGCCAGCTCTCGCGACGCACCACGGCCTGGCATCCCTCGGGCAGCACGCGCTGCAGGTTCTCGTGAAGTCCGCCGCCGGTGATGTGCGCCACGGCGTGCATCACGTGCTTGACCGTGTAGTGCTGCGCAATATTTCGCAAAGCGCGAACGTAGATCCGCGTGGGCGTCAGCAGGGCTTCGCCCACCGTCTGGTCGAGTTCATCAATCGGCGCATCGATGGCAAGGTCGGCAATGTCGAACACAATCTTGCGAGCCAGGCTGAACCCATTGGAGTGCAGTCCCGAACTGGCGACACCCACCAGCACGTCGCCTTCGCCGACTGCGCTGCCGTCCATCACCCGCGCGCGTTCGACGACTCCAACCGCGAAGCCTGCCAGATCGTAGTCGCCGGGCCGATAGATGTCCGGCATGATGGCCGTCTCGCCCCCCAACAGCGCACACTCGGCCGCCAGGCAGCCATCACTGATGCCCGAGACGATGTCGGCCAACAGCGGAGGATCGTCGCTGGCCATGGCGACGTAGTCGAGGAAGAACAACGGTTCGGCGCCGCAACAGATGAGATCGTTGACGTTCATCGCCACGAGGTCGACGCCAATCGTGCAATGCTGACCGGCGAGCCCGGCGACCTTAAGCTTCGTCCCGACGCCATCGGCACAGGACACCAAGACGGGATCCTGGTAGTGGCGACGAAACAGGGGACTTTCAAAGTCGAGCGAGAACAGACCCGCGAACCCGCCTGGCAGCGGCATCACGCGTGGCGTTTGTGTCCGGCGCACCAACGGGCCGATCCGCGCCATGGCGTCCCGATATCGCTCGAGATCGACGCCGGCATCCTTGTAAGTTGTTTTGCCCATTGAGATTGTCTACGCGCGCCGGAGGGGATTGCGATTCTAGAAGTCGGCGGCGCGGAGTGTCAACGCACCGACGCGGAAAGGGCGCGATCCAAGCACTTTCTGCGACGCCCGGGGTCTGCAGATGCAGTGTTCCTTCTGCTAACATCGTGAGCGGTCAGCGCGCGGCACGACGGTGAGGCACACCGATGACACTGTCGTGTCTGCCGACCGCCGACGGGCTTTGTGTAGCACGAGAGAGGAGACTGCTTTGAGAACTGGTCGATACTTCATCCCACGTGGCTTGTCGTTGTTGGCGGTGATCGCACTGGTCGCGCCGTGGGTGCTCGCCGATCCGCCGGAGGCTCCAGCCGTCTCGAGTTTCGCGCCGGCCGCCGATCTCGCGGCCCAAGTCCAGGTATTCCGCGACGACATCGCCGAATCGATCGAAGACGATGACGACTTCGAGCTGCTCAAACGGCGATTGGAACGCGACGGGACAACGCTGCTGGTGATCGCCCAACACCTGGCACTACACGACGAAGAACATCCGCTGCGGCCGGCTGCGGCAGCACTCTACTCGGCCGGCGAACAACTCGCGGCTGCGGAGAATGTCGACCAGGCAACCGCGGCGCTGGCGGCACTCGATAAGGCGTTGGCGGGTGAGGCCACGGGCGAGCGCGAGTTCGACTGGGGCCCAATCGCCTCGATGGGACGTCTGATGAAACAGGTCACCTATCTCAACAGTCGCCTGAGGCGCAACGTCCGCCGTCTGGAGCGGAATCAGGAGAAGATCGCGCTAGAAGCAGCCGTACTGGCCGCTATTGGCCAAGCGGTGCTATCCGATACGCACGAAGTTGGCGATGACCAGCCCATCGACGAGTGGTATCGTTTCTGCGAGGAAATGCGCGACTCAGCGGGTGCCCTCAACGCGGCAGCCAAGGCGAACGACGAAGAGGCGGCGAAAGCTGCCATCGATGCGCTCGATAAGAGCTGCAACGGCTGCCACGAGGTATTTCGCGTAGAGCTCTAGGCCGCTGTCCGACGCGCCGCACGGAGTACGATGCACGTCGAGTAGCTCGGCCGAGCCATGCCACGCAATCACGCCGCTTTGCAGTTCCACTATCCGCTGCCCTACGGCGCGATGCCGACCGACGGCGGCGCTCAGTTCGTTGTCTTCAGTCGCTCGGCGACGGCCATGCGACTGCTGCTCTACGACGATGTCGGCGATGCGGAACCCTCGGAAGTGATCGACTTCGAGGCCGACGCCGACCGCTGGGGTGGCGTCTGGAGCCTCTTCGTGCCGGGCCTCAGCGCCGGACAGCTCTATCACTACCAGGCAGAAGGTCCGCATGAGCCGGAACGGGGACACCGGTTCGACGGCCGCGCTCGGTTGATCGATCCCTACGCCCGGGCATTGGCCGGCGAGTTTCTCGCGGCGCCCGACGGCATCGTGCGCCCCCCGAAGTGTGTGCTCGTCGATGAGCACTTCGAATGGCAGGGCGACCGGCCGTTGCGGCGCGATTTGGCCGAGACCGTCATCTACGAGATGCACGTGCGCGGCTTCACGCGTTCCGACTCCAGTGGCGTCGAGCATCCGGGCACCTACCGAGGCCTGATCGAGAAGATCCCGCATTTGCAGTCGCTAGGGGTCACGGCCGTCGAATTGATGCCCGTCCACGAGTTTCCCACGAACCATTTCTGGGGCGGCCCCGCGCCACGGCCGTTCTATTGGGGCTACGACCCAATGGCCTTTTTCGCGCCGCATCGCGGCTATGCGAGTAGCTTCGAGCCGGGGGGGCAGGTCCGCGAGTTCAAAGAAATGGTCCGCGCGCTGCACACCGCGGGCATCGAAGTCATTCTCGACGTGGTGTTCAACCACACGGCCGAAGGGAATCACCTCGGTCCGACGTTTTCATTCAAGGGGTTGGAGAACAACGTCTACTACATGCTTGAAGCCGACCGCTCGCAGTACCGCAACTATTCCGGCTGCGGCAACACGGTCAACGGCAATCATCCCATCGTCCGCGAGATGATCTTCCATTGCCTCCGTCATTGGGTGCTCAACTATCACGTCGACGGTTTTCGCTTCGATCTGGCGTCGATTCTCAGTCGCGATCGCTCGGGCAAGCTGATGCCCAACGCGCCGATCATTGAAGTGATCGCCGAAGATCCACTGCTGGCAGACACCAAGATCATCGCCGAGGCCTGGGATGCAGCCGGCGCCTACCAAGTCGGCACGTTCGCCCAATTGCGGTGGGCCGAGTGGAACGGCCGCTTTCGCGACGACGTGCGCCGCTTTTGGAAAGGCGATCCCAGCACGCGGGGCGCGCTGGCGACGCGGATGGCCGGTTCCAGCGATCTCTATCAGGCCGGCGGCCGCCAACCCTATCACAGCATCAATTTCGTCACCTCGCACGACGGCTTCACGCTCAACGACCTGGTGAGCTACTCGCAAAAACACAACGAAGCGAACGAGGAAGGCAACCGCGACGGCGACAATCACAATCTCAGCGACAACTACGGCGTCGAAGGGCCAACCAGCCGCCGCGACATCGAGCGCACGCGTAACCAACAGATCAAGAACATGCTCACCACGCTGCTGTTGAGCCTAGGGGTACCAATGGTTCTGGCGGGCGATGAATGCCGCCGCACCCAGCGCGGCAACAACAACGCCTACTGTCAGGACAACGACCTGTCGTGGTTCGACTGGAAGCTCGTCGAGAAGAACGCCGACTTGGTTCGTTTTTGCCGTGAGCTAATCGCCTTTCGCCTCTCGCAGCCCGTCGTACGCCGCAAGCGATTCCTCAAGGGCGAGCCGGCCGAAGAGGGCGGTTTTCCGGACGTCGCCTGGTATGGCCCGGAGGGCGAGGTGGCCGACTGGATGCACGAGCGCCACAGCCTGCTCTGCCTGCTCGGCGGTCACCGCTTGAGAGAAGAGGCCACCCACGCAGAACGTCACGTGTTGATCATGCTGCACGCCGGACAGCAGCCGCAGCGGTTTGAGTTGCCATCCGCCCTGCGGAGCATCCATTGGCATTTGTTCGCGGACACGGCTGCCGCCGCACCGGCCGACGTCTTCCCGCGGTTCGACGGCCCGCCCATCTCCGCACGCGGCGCGGTGTCGCTCGCCGCCCGTTCCGTGCGGTGTTACGTTTCGCCCCCCCTGGCTTAACTCACTCCGCAGACTCACGATGCCGCTTTGGCGACCAGCTCGACGATTTGCGGGACCAACTGCCGCATGGCTCGCGCGCGGTGACTGAGGCACGACTTCACGGCCTCGCCCAATTCGCCGAACGTGCGATGGTACTCGACGATCTCGAACAGGGGGTCGTAACCGAATCCCGCCGTGCCCACCGGCTCCTGGCGAATCCTCCCGCCGCAGGTACCAAAGGCCTCCGCTTGAACGTCGCCTTGTGGGTCGGCCAAGACGGCCCAACAGACGTAGCGGGCCGTGCGCTGCGGCAGCGGCGTCTTTCCGAGCCGCACGAGCAACTCACGGTTGTTGTCTTCATCGCTCGCGTCGAGTCCCGCGAATCGCGCTGAGTAGACTCCCGGCGCGCCGTCGAGCGCGTCGACTTCCAGACCGCTATCCTCGCCGAGCACCCACT
>CALKYM010000198.1 GCA_938003525.1 uncultured Planctomycetales bacterium
CCCAAATCCCACACTCCCCACCAACCCGAATCTCTAGACGTGACGGAGCACTAGCCGAGCCGCTAGCTTGACGGTTGCGATGGCCTGATGTGGTCCGTCGCCCTTGCATATCCATGTTTGCCCGCCGGGGCGCAGCACGAAATGAATTCCACCGGTGGCAAGGCGTACGGAGACGATCTGGCGCACATCCACGATGCTGGTTACGGCCAACTCGCTCGCTGTGCGGCCAAGCTCGTGGTCGAAGAGTTGCGAGCGGCCGGCGTTCGCCAGGGACGAATCGTCGATCTCGGCTGCGGCAGTGGCATCGCCGCCGAGCGGTTCGTCGCGGCAGGCTACGAGGCGCTGGGCATCGATCAGTCGGGCGCCATGTTGCGCATCGCGCGCAGACGTGTCCCGCGCGCCACGTTCAAGCGCGGCTCGATCTTCTCTACAACTATCCCGAGTTGCGTTGCCGTGACGGCCATGGGCGAGGTGCTCAACTACCTGTTCGACGGCCGCAGCAGCGCTGCGCGTCTGGCGACAGTCTTCCGACACATTCACGGCGCCCTGCCTGCCGGAGGCATCCTGCTCTGCGACGTGGCCGAACCAGGTCGAGTGCCGGGCGGTGGTCCGCTACAACACGCAACCGAGGGCAACGGCTGGGCCTGCATCGCTGTGGCTGAAGAGGATCCCGCACGCCAGACTTTGGAAAGACGCATCACGAGCTTTCGCCGCGCGGGCCGCACGTACCGCCGCGAGTTCGAGGTCCACCGCTTGCGGCTCTATCCCCGACAACAGGTCGCGCGAACGCTACGCGAAGTCGGCTTTCGCGTTCGCGTCCGCCGCAACTATGGCGACTTTCGCTTCCCGCCGGGTTGGGCCGGATTCTTGGCGCGGAAGCGCTAGTGCCCAGGACGCCCGTCGCGAGCTCATGTCACTCAACGGGTTTGAGAATCTGTAGCCGTGTTGCCTGCACCTTGTCCTTCACGCGCTGCCGATACTCGACCATGTGCTGGGCAATCAAGTGGGCTTCCAGGGCCTCAACGCTGGCCCACTTCTCCATCACGACAACCGCATTTGCGCGCGGCTGCTCCTGGATCGGAATCGACGTCGGCTCGTCAATCGCCGCCACGTATTCCAGGCAACCAGATTCCGCGCGCACCTGAGGGGCGAGTTTCTGAAACTCGTTGAGAAACGCAGCCCGCTGACCCTCGTTCAATTCAATGGTGGCGACAACATAGATCATGGGTTGGTTCCTTCAGATGTACGAGGTAAGACGAGCGACCCTGCCTGGACAGCAATGAGACTTCTAACTCTCCGTCACGCGGGCGTACGCTTTGCAGCAGCGAGCCAACAACTCTTCGTCGGGTTCGGTCCCGATTCCGGGGTCATCCAACGGAGCGACGCACGGCGCGCCTTGATCGTCGCGCACCAGCTCGACTGCCGGCGCGGCGAGATCGTGCTCGTAAAAGCGTGACGACGGAAAGATGTCCGCTGGATATGTGCAATTCTCCAAAGTGGCCAGCGCGATGGCGATCCGCGAACCGACGGCCGACTCCAACATGCCGCCCACCCAACACGGCACGCCCGCGTCACGGCAAGCATCGTGAATGGCCCGCGCGACCGTCAGCCCGCCCACGCGACCTGGCTTGATGTTCACGTACCGGCAGCTTCCCAGATCAAGCGCCACCTGGGCCCGCGCGAGCGACGTCACGCTTTCGTCGAGACAGATCGGCGTACGAATCTCGGCTTGCAGTCGCGCATGATCGATCAGGTCGTCGTACGCCAGCGGCTGCTCGATCATGGCCAGTTGAAAGTCGTCCAAGCGGCAAAACAGATCGAGCCGCTCGATCGTGTACGCGCTGTTGCAATCGATGTGAATCGTCTGCGCCGGAAACTCCTGCCGCACCGCCCGCAACATTTCCACATCCCATCCCGGGCGAAACTTAAGCTTCACGCGGGGGAATCCAGTTTCAAACGCGCGGCCGATTTGTTCGATCAACTCCCCCACCGAATCCAGCACGCCGAAGTCGGCGCCGACTGTCACCTGCGACTTGGTCCCGCCCAACAACTGATCGAGTGGAACTCCCTGTCGCAATGATTCGAGCACCCACCAGGCGTTGTCGAGTGCCGCTTTGGCGAAGGGATTGCCCTTGAAGTGCGCCAGTCGCTCTTGCAGCGCCTCGCCCGACTCAACGACTTGCCCCACCAGCGCCGGCGCGAGCCACTTGCGCAGACACGCGAACACCCCGCCCGCCCATTCAGGGCTGTAACAGGGTGCGGCCAGCGGCGACGATTCACCCCAAGCCGACAACGCTCCCGAGCGCATCCGCACGAGCACCGATTCGGCCACCGAGTCCTCGCCGTAAGCCGTCCGCCACGGCTCGATCAGCGGCATCGCGACGTGAAACAGCTCGATGGAATCGATACGCATGATTGCGGTCCGCCGGGCATCCGCCGCCCTCAAGGTGGCAACGACTGTACCGCTGCATGAGTGACGTCACAACCGACGCCGGTATGGGGGCCGACTGCCGCTGCTCGGGCGCGTCATTGTTGCGGGAGTTGGCCGTCGCTAAGCTGACAGACAAGGCTCTTGCTTCCGTAACCATCGAGATTCGGCAATGCGTGATGTCTTGCGTCAACTTGGTGAGGCCCTGGCGGCGCAACGCCCGCTGGCCGTGTGCCGCGTGGTCGAAACGCGTGGCTCGACGCCCCAGAAGGCCGGCGCGACGATGCTCGTGCTGCCCGACGGCTCCCAAGCCGGCACGCTCGGGGGAGGTTGCGTCGAAGCCGAAGTCAAACGTCGCGCGCTGGCCATCCTGACCGAAGGCGATGCGGAAGTGGCGACGTTCCAGCTCGACAACGACTACGGCTGGGACGACGGGCTGATCTGTGGCGGGCGGATGAAAATCCTCATCGATCCTCTCCGCGGCGAAGCGGAACACGAATACTACACGCAGCTCGCCCAGCACGCGCGATCCGGCGAAGGCGCCGTCGAGCTGATCGCCTTCGACGCCGACAAGAGCGGGCTCGCGGCGCCGAGTTGCTATTTGTTCGACGAGCAGCGGTCGTTACTGGTGAGTATCCCAACAACTCAAGAAGGCCAAGCTCCCGACATCATCGAGGACTATCTCCCCGACTTGAACGATCGACCGCGGCCGTCGGCCGCACATGGCGTGGCCGTGTTGCCGCTCTTGTCACGTTGTCGCTTGGTCATCGTCGGCGGAGGTCACGTCGGCTGCCAGGTGGGAGCGATGGCGGTCGATCTCGACTTCGACGTGTGGGCCATCGACGATCGCGAGGAGTATGTCTCGCCGGAACGTTTTCGACGCGCGGAAAGGCGGATTGCCGGATCAATCGAACGCGTCCTGCCCGAGCTGGAGATCACACCGAACACGTATTGTCTGATTGTCACCCGCGGACATCAGCATGATGAGCGGGCGCTGTATCACCTCGCGGAGCGTGGTGCCCGCTACGTGGGCCTGATCGGCAGCAAGCGCAAGATCAAGATGATCTTCGATGATCTGTTGGCCGAAGGGATTTCGCCCGAAGCGCTGGAGCGCGTGTTCGCGCCGGTGGGCATCGATATCGGCTCGCAAACCGTGCCCGAGATCGCCATCAGCATTCTGGCTGAGCTGGTCGCGCACCGAAACCTCGGCGGTCACGTCCCCGGTCGGATGCCGGCCATCGCGGTGGGACACGCCCCGCAATGAGCGTTACGGCGGCACCGCGCTTCTTCGCCGTCGTGCCCGCGGCCGGCCGAAGTCGACGGATGGGCCAACCCAAACTCCTGCTGCCCTGGCGTGGCCGCACCGTCATCGAGCACGTGCTCGCGGCATGGCAAGCGAGTCGCGTCTGTCAAGTAGTCGTCGTCATCGACAGCAGCGATCACGACCTGAAACAAGTCGTCGAAAAGACGGGCGTTGCGATCGTCCAGGCCGTGACCCCGCCAGACATGAAGGCGTCGATCCTATGTGGACTGGAATATGTGCGCGGCTCGGAATCGCCCGCTGACCACGACGCCTGGCTGGTCGCCCCGGCCGACTTGCCGCTACTGCATCCTGAAATCATCGATCAAGTCATTGCGGCGTATGAGCCGGCGAATCCGCAGATCGTGGTGCCAGCCCATAACGGACGTCGTGGCCATCCGCTCTTGTTGCCTTGGGCGCTGGCTGATGTCGCAGCGCAGTTGCCCGAAGATGCCGGCCTGAACCAACTGCTCGCAGAGCATCCCGTTCACGAGATTGAAGCCGGCGACGAGGACATGTTCGCCGAGCTCGACACGCCCGAGGACTATGGCCATTGGAAGCACCGCCGCGGCAAAGAGAGCGGCACGGACCAGCCGTGACCACGCTGCGCGCATCGCTGCGATTGCGGGCACCAATACGCCCCGTTGCGAATTTCTTTGCGGGCGTCGCCGGCAAGTTTACACTCACGGTAGTGCTTTGCCGCGGCCGAGAGCATGCACATCTCTTCTGACTCTGGCCGCGCAGCTCGCGTCGGAACCAAGAGTAATGAGTGCCAGCCGTCCATGTTCTGATGCCCCAGTGCGATCAGCGCCCGCGGGCCATCGCATCTTGGCGTATGTAGCGCTGGCGGTTGTCTTGCTCGCACCGGGCTGTGGCCGCAGTTCGCAGACAGATGCCAACACGACCACACCTGGCGGACAGAACGCGCAGGACGACCGACGCGAAACTCCCGAGGAAATCCGCGAACGCATCGAGCGCGCCAAGCGGGAAGCCGCCAAGCCCGAACTCGAACTGCTGGCCATCACTACTCGCCCAACCGACGCGGCCGTTACCGCGCCACAAATCAAACCGGGACACTGGACCGCTGCGGGACTGGATGCGATCGCCAATCACGACGACTTCCGTGGCCAACTCTTCATGGAGCCCGTGAATCTGGAGCAGTCGTCGTTTGCGATCAGCACGACACGGCCCGCCATTTTGCCCAAAGGGCAACGCAAGTCGCTGCCGCTCACCGTGTTTCTCCCGCCATCGGTCACGCGCACCGGGGTCGGCACGCGATTGCGCGGTGACAACCGCGAGGCCCGGGCATTCAACCCCATGATTCGGCTCGATACGCATCAATACTTCTTTTGTGTCCTTTGCCAAGAACCCGAGCGCTATCTCTTTTTGAAAGATCTGGACAGCTTCACGCCGCCTACCAGCGGGTTCCTGGCCGCGGGTACCGAGTCGCTCTACCGCGTGGTGATGCCGACGCTCAAGACCGGCAACACACCGTTGCCGCCGCACGCGCTGCTGTGGACTAGCACGGCTTACGTGCTGTGGGACGACGTCGACGTCGCTATGTTCAACGATGAGCAAAAGGTAGCCTTGGTCGACTGGCTGCATTGGGGCGGGCAGTTGATCCTCTGCGGACCGCAAACCGTGGAAGGCTTGCGCGGGACGTTCCTGGAACCGTACTTACCCGTCAGTTCGAGCGGCACCACGTCGCTCGCGAAGCGTGTCGTGGAGCAAACTCTCAACGCACAGTACACGCCGCGCGACAACCAGCAGTTCGAAGCGGCGGGCGATTGGACCGTTGCCCAATTCGATGTGGCGAAAGACGCGACCGTTCTCACCCAAAGCGGCAACGTCGAATTGGTCGTAGAACGCCGCGTCGGGCGGGGCAGGGTGGTCGCTTGCGCGTTCGGGCTGGGAAGGAAGGATCTCTCCGTCTGGCCGGACTTCGATGGATTCTGGAACGCCTGTCTGTTGCGCCGACCGGCTCGCCGTTTCTTCGACGATCAAGGCATGACGTCCGTCCGTTGGCTCAACGGCACTCAGACCATGTACGACGCGCGCCGGGTCACATCGCTGCGGTACTTCAGTCGCGACATGGGTAGTGAGAACGGCGGCCAGCGCAATCTGTCCGCCACCGCGCTCCCGCTCGACCAGACCACGTCCGCACAAGTGGATCTCGTGCTGGCCTCAGGCAGCGGCGTCGCGGGATGGGACGACAAGAACGAGGTGACATTGACCGCGGCCCAAGTACTCCGCAATGCGGCCGGCTTGGAAGCTCCGCCGCGGTCGTTTGTGGGGCAGATGCTCGTCGTGTATCTGATCATTCTGGTGCCGGTCAATTGGGCGGTGTGCCGTTCGCTGGGACGCGTTGAACTGGCCTGGCTGGCGGCACCGGTCATTACGCTGTTGTTCGCGGTCGCCGTCGTCAAGCTGGCTGCGCTGAATATCGGCTTCGCGCGCTCGATCACCGAGGTCGGCGTCGTCGAGTTGCAGCCGGGCTACAATCGCGCACACGTGACGCGCTACGCGGCGCTCTATACCTCATTGGGCACCGACTACGATCTCACATTCGACGACGACCCCGGCGTCGCGCTGCCGCTCGATGTCCGCGAGGCCCGCGAAGGGACGCGCCGCCGCATCGTCGACTACCGCGGCGACAGCGGCGCCCGGTTGAACGACGTTTGGGTCTCCTCGAACTCGCTGGGCATGGTGCATGCTGAACACCACCTCTTGCTCACCGGCACGTGCCGGCTGGAACAGACGCCAACTGGCGGCTGGCAAATCGTGAACGGAACCGAGCTGGCACTCACGGAAGCCGCCGTCATCGGCCCGCAGGGAATCGCCGTTGTCGGCGAACTCCCGCCAGGAGAAGCTGCGGCAATCGCGTTTCGCAGCGGCCAACAACCTCTCCCCGCCTGGCTCGCAGAGCCAGAACTGGTGAGCGGCGAACCGGCTTCTACACAACCCCTGGCCGCGCAGCACGACACGATCGAACTTCACGCAATGGCTCAGCTGGCTGCTGCGTCGCGTGGCGAACGCGAAACGCGGCTTATCGCGATTTGCCACGACGCTCTGCCAGGCATGTCGATCGAACCTCAGGCCGATCAGCGGCGGCAAGCCCATTTGATCGTCGCGCATCTGGACTACGGGCCGCTCCCAGTCGTCATGCTCGATTCACCAACCCGAAGCGAGGTCGAACCGGAACCACCGTTTCAAGACGAGCCACCTGTTCGGTGATCTCTTCAGCAAGATCCAACCACCCGCTGTCCCAAACAGTTCGCCGATGATCGAAATCACCGCCTTCTCGAAGTCTTACGGCGAGTTGACTGCCGTCGATCACCTCGATCTGCAGATCGAGGCTGGTGAGATGTTCGGCTTCATCGGCCCCAACGGTGCCGGCAAGAGCACCACGATCCGTTTTTTGGCGACGCTGCTCAAACCCGACCGCGGCGATGCCACGGTCAACGGTCATAGCGTCGTCCGCGATCCACTGGCCGTGCGGCAGAGCGTCGGCTACATGCCCGACAACTTCGGCGTCTACGACGGCATGCGGGTGTGGGAGTTCCTGGACTTCTTCGCGGTGGCGTATCAGATCCCGCGCACTCGCCGTCGCGGCGTGATCGATGACGTGTTGGAATTGCTGGACCTCACTTCCAAGCGAGGCGATTTCGTCAACGGGCTTTCGCGCGGGATGAAGCAGCGGCTCTGTTTGGCCAAGACGCTCGTCCACGATCCGCCGGTCCTGATTCTCGACGAACCGACCAGCGGCCTCGATCCCCGCGCGCGGCTGGAAGTGAAAGCCCTGCTCAAAGAACTGCGGCGGATGGGCAAGACGATCCTCATCTCCAGCCACATCCTCACCGAGCTGGCCGACTGCTGCACGTCGATCGGCATCATCGAACGCGGACGCATGCTGATGCACGGTCCCATCGACGATGTTTACCAAAGAATCCGCCGCAACCGCATCATCGAACTCAAGGTCATCGATGGCGTCGACGTCGCCCTGGCAGTCGTGCGCAGCTTGCCGGAAACCATCGACGTTCAGCACAGCGATCACCGCATTACGGCCGAACTGGCTGCCGACGATGAGTTGTTGGCCGCGCTGCTCGAACGCCTGTTGAGCGAGGGCGTCCGGCTGCGATCGTTCGCCGACAAGGATCCCACACTGGAAGACGTCTTCATGATGGTCACCCAGGGACTGGTTGCCTGAAGGGCCAACGAAGCGGCCGCTCGCATGTATCTCGCCGAAAACCCAGTGCTGCAGCGCGAGTTGCTGATCAACCTGCGCACTCGGCGGGCCTTCGTCTTGCTGTTCGGCTATCTCGCGCTGCTGGGTGGCGTGGTGCTCGTCGCCTGGCCGACTGAGCGCGTTGATCTCTCGAACCCGGAATCGTCGCGGCGGCTGGTCGATCTGTTCTTCCTGGGGCAATACGTGTTGGCTTCGCTGATGGCGCCGAGCTTCGCCGCCGGCTCGATCACCGGTGAGAAGGAACGGCAAACCTACGAGATGCTGCTCGCCAGCCCGCTGCGGCCCGGCGCCATCTTGCTCGGCAAGCTACTGGCGTCGCTCTGCCATCTGGCCATCCTGATCTTCAGCTCGCTGCCCATCGTGCTGTTGTGCCTGCCGCTGGGCGGGACGTCGTTCTACGAGGCACTCGCGTCCTACGCGATGCTGATCATGTCGATCGTCACCTTCGGCATGATCTCGATCGCGTGCAGCAGCTTTTTCCGCCGCACGGCGGCCGCGCTGGTGGTTTCCTACCTGCTCATTCTTCCGATGGCGCTGTTGGGGGCGATGTACTGGTCGGCCGGGGAGCTCGGCGCGCAGCGGCTGTTGTTGTCCTTCACCCTGCTGCCGCTGCTCACGGCGACGATCATTATCTGGCTGTTCGTCGTCACGCAGCGCCGACTCCTGCATCCGCCCGATGTCGGCAGCGAGGGCAAGGATGTGATCGATGAAGAGACCGAGATGCGTGAGGCGGTCGGACTGGTCATCCAGCGCGATCGCTTCCCAGACCGTCTGTTCGCGCCGCCCAAGCGCGACGATCTCATGGAAGACGACATCAATCCGATGTACGACAAGGAAATGCGCAGCGAGCTGTTCAGCCAGGGCACCCTCATGCTGCGCGTCGTGATCCAGGTGAGCATGCTGCTCGCCATCCCGCTGATGGGCGTGTTTCTCTACTTCACGCCCATCCGCGCGCCGTGGTACATGGCTTACGTGGTCGTGTTCAACCTGCTGGTCGGTCCCGTTTTCTCGGCCGGCACCGTGACCGGCGAACGCGAGCGTCAGACTCTCGAACTCTTGCTGACGACCGTGCTCAGTCCGGGACAGATCTTGTGGGGCAAATTGCTCTCGGGGCTCCGCGTCTCCACCGTGCTCACGTGCTTTCTGCTGTGGCCCGTCGTGCTCGCCGGCGCGATGGTCACGGCGTACTGGCCCACCTGGAGTTCCTTGCTGTGGTACGTGGGCATCATCCTGACGACCTGCCTGACGACCGCCGTGGTCGCCATGTTCTGCTCGGTGCTGTTCGAGAAGACCTCGATGAGCCTAATGACGGCCTACCTCGTCCTCATCGTCCTGTTCGCGCTGCCCTTGGCGGTCGGTAACTTTGCCCGCACGTATTTGCCGGATACACCGGCGCCCGAAATTGCGATGGCCCTGGAATCCACGAGCCCGTTTGCCGCCATCTTTGCCGTGCCGCTCTACCCGAGTCAGGAGAGCATCGACCCGCGAGCCGGTAGCTGGTCGCTCGTGATCGCTTATTTCGCCTTCTCGGCTGTTCTGATCACCAGCCTGCTGGTTGCCATGCGCTGGTTGTTTACGACCCGCTGGCGCGTCGCGTTTTAGTTGGCCGGCAAACGGCCAACGCTTCAGCGCTTTGTGGTGTCAATCGGTTGCGCCGCATGTCGACACGCAGCAAGTTGCAGATGCGTGTCGCGCTGCTAGAATCCCTGAAACTGCTCGCGGTCGCGGCCATGCCGGCCGGCGGCATTCGCCAGGGAAGTCGAAGATTGCGGTCTACGGAAACCGCGCAACGATGAGCACGGCCACCATCGATCTCGAAACGGCTCCACCAACCTGGACGCGTCGCCATTTGCTGGGCCTCGAGGGTCTCTCGGCCAGCGAGCTGCGGACCATTCTTGATACGGCGTCCACAATCAAAGAGGCCGCCGCCAGCGGAGGCCCGCTCCCCACGCTGGCCGGCAAGACGGTGGCCCAGTTGTTCTTCGAGGACTCGACGCGCACCCGCACGAGTTTCTCGCTGGCGGCCCGCCGCCTCGGCGCGACGACGCTGGAGTTTTCGGCCTCCGGCAGCAGTCTGTCCAAGGGCGAGACCTTCATCGACACGGCGCGCAACATCGAAGCCATGGGCGCGGAGACCATCGTCGTGCGACATCGCACGCCTGGCACGCCACAGCTTCTGGCGCAGAACGTCTCCTGCTCGGTGATCAACGCCGGCGACGGACCGCACGAACATCCCACCCAGGGACTGTTGGACATCATGACCATCCGCGAGGTCCGCGGCGAACTGGCGGGCCTGACCGTATGCATGGTCGGCGACATCGCGCACAGCCGCACGGCGCGCTCCAACATCTGGGGACTGCGCACCCTTGGCGCGCACGTCATTCTCTGCGGCCCCTCGACGCTGGTCTCGCGCCAGTGGGAAGAACTCGAAGGTGTCGAAGTTGCCCACGATCTGGATGACGTGCTGCCGCGCTGCGACGTGCTGAACTTGCTCCGCATCCAGTTCGAGCGACAGGTGACGCGGCCGTTCCCCTCGGTGCGCGAGTACGCTCTGTTGTACGCCATGACGCGCGAGCGGCTGGCGCGGGCGAAAGACGACATTCTGATCCTGGCCCCCGGACCTATCAATCGCGGCGTCGAGGTCACGCCCGATGTGGCCGATGGTCCCCAGTCCGTGATTCTCGATCAGGTCCGCAACGGCGTGGCGGTGCGGATGGCCGCGCTGTGGTTGGTGTCCTCTGCATCATGAATTTCGAACCCACGACCAACCATCGCCTGCCCAAGCTGCTCATCGAAGGTGGGCGGATTATCGATCCCAGCCAAGAGATCGATCGCGTCGGCAGCCTGCGCATCGAAGACGGCAAGATCGCCGGTTTCGACGAGCCGCCCCGCGGCGACGAGACCGTGATCGACGCCAGCGGCAAGATCGTGGCGCCGGGACTGATCGACATGCACGTCCACCTCCGCGAGCCCGGCCGCGAGGAAGACGAGACGATCGAGACAGGCACGGCCGCGGCGCTGGCCGGCGGGTTCACCAGCGTGGCCTGCATGCCCAACACCGAACCGCCCATCGATACCCAGGCCTCGGTCGAATTCATCCAGCACCAGGCCGCGCGTGCCGACAACTGCAACGTCTACGTGGTCGCCTGCGTGAGCAAAAACCGCGAAGGCAAAGAGCTGGGTGAACTCGGCCAGCTCACCCGCGCGGGAGCCGTCGCTTTCACCGACGACGGCACGCCCGTTTACGATGCAGAGCTGATGCGTCGGGCCTTCGAATACTGCCTGATGTTCGACAAGCCGATTCTCAATCACGCCGAGGTCCTCGAGTTGACCAAAGGCGGCGTGATGCACGAGGGCTTCACTTCGCTGCTACTCGGTCTGCCCGGCATGCCCGCCGCCGCCGAAGACGTGATGACCAGTCGCGACATCGCCCTGGCCGAAGCAACCGGCGGCCGG
>CALKYM010000199.1 GCA_938003525.1 uncultured Planctomycetales bacterium
TGCGCCGTGCCGGTTCGACGTCAGTAGCAAGCTCCCGACAACGTTGGCGCACGGAGCGAAATGGCATGCCCTCCTCGCGTTCGTACCTTTCGGCTCGGATGAACCAGAAGGCCAGCCCTCCTGTATTGTGCGTTGGTGTCTGATTCGCAGTCGCCGCGCGGACCCCCAAGGAGCCCTTGCGGCCAGTGGTATGCCACCCGCGGCGTTGCATGATCATGCGGACCAGCGCGCCGGCCGCCTGCCGAAAACGCTTCGTGCGTTGGTGATCCAATCCCGCGAGACACTCATTGATCGCCGGATCGGCTTCCAATTCGCGCACGACTCCGGCCAAGGGTGCGCGGTCGTGGTGGATTTCGGCCTCCTCCATCCGACGCTGGCGGCCGGCGTCGTTGAAGAACTTCAGCAAATCCTGGAAGGGATACTCCGGATCGTGAACCACATCGGCGAAGGTCCTTCCCTGCCGATCATCCAGAAAACCCTCTCGCGAATGGTCACTTTCGGCATGTCTGAATGCCGACGTGCTTGAGGAGCACGCCTGGCAAGATCGGATTGTGCTTTCCGCGATGTCTGCACCTACAAAAATTGTATGTCAATCGGCGGCGCTTGAAAAGGCGGCCGTCGCCACCAAGGTGCGAGCCAGTTGGGCGGCATCAAAGACGGGCCGCCCTGGCTTAAGGCGCCCGCCGGCAAAGACCTGGGGAATGACGCGAGTTAGAATCGACCACGCTGGACACTGGGTTTGTCGCCTCGAACTGAATCGCATAAGGAACGATTGGATGGTGGTCGCACGCGTGGTGTTGATGATCGTGCTCCTGGCGGGTTCGTCGATTTATGCCGACGATCTCTTCGAGGGAGCGCCTCCAGTCCCGCCAGGCTACGACGACTATCGCCAGGCTCAGGCGGCCGTACTCTCGGGCGCGGTGCCGATGGTCAATATGTCGGCGCCGGTACCTGAGACCATCGCGGCGCACAAAGATATCGAGTACGCAGCGCCCGATGGCCATCCACTGAAGATCGATCTCTATGTGCCGAAGGACGCAGCAATCCCGCCGCCGGTGTTGCTGTTCATTCACGGTGGTGGCTGGGAGAAGGGCAAGAAGGAAGACTACGCGTTCTACAACATCGAGTTTGCCAAACTGGGCTATGCGACGGCGTCGGTGCAATACCGCCTTTCGCCCGAGCATCACTTCCCGGCCGCCATTCAAGACGTGGAGTGCGCGATGGCCTGGTTGAAAGACCATGGCAACCAGTACGGCTTCGACGGCGACGAGATGGTGTTGCTGGGAGGTTCGGCAGGCGGGCATCTGGCATTGTTGGCCGCCTACAGCCAGGATCCGGCGATGGGGTGTGCGGAAGGTGCGGCGCCACACGTGCGGGGTGTGGTGAATCTGTACGGGGTGGTCGACTGCACCACGCCGCTGGCCCAGGAAGCCCGCCAGGTGAACAACTTCATCGGTCAGCCGTACAGCAAGGCCGCCGAGGTTTACGCTCAGGCCTCCCCGCTGCATCATCTCGACGCGAACGATCCGCCGACGCTGACCTTTCACGGCACGATTGACGAACTGGTGCCCGTCTCGCAGGCCGACACGCTCCACGAACAGCTCGATGCGCTCGGGGTAGCCAACTACTACGACCGCATTGAAGGCTGGCCGCACACGATGGACCTGGCCCGACCCATCAACGATCGATGTCGCTACGTGGTCGAGCGGTTCCTACAGACCCGTCTGCCGCTGGACCAGATTGCGGAGTAGCACCCGTCGGCGCGCTGCTCTGCCTGCCGCACGACGTGAGCGCGCTTATTTGCGTGCCAGCCGCATTTGCACTCGGGCTCGCTGGAGCGCGCGATTGCGAAGCTCCTGTAACTCGGGCGTCGAGGCCTCTTTGGCTTCGGCGGTGCGGTACTGTTCTTGGGCGACCGCCGCATCGAGTTGATCGAGGGGTGTGGCTTCGGGCGTGAGGATGGCGACTTTGTCATCGGCGACTTGGACGAAGCCCCCGTCGACGTAGAGGCTCTCGGTCTGGCCGCCGGCGGTGATTCGTAGCTCGCCGAAGCCCAAACGACCGATCAGCGAGGCATGGCCGGGAAGGATGCCCAGCTCCCCGTCGAACAACGGCACGACGACGCTCTCGGCGGTCCGCTCGCAGGCGGTCGCTTCAGGTGTGACGACGATACAGTCCAACGAACCGGCCATGTATGGTTAGCCCTTCTTCTCCATCTGCTTGGCTTGTTCTTCGGCCTGCTCGATGGCGCCCACGTACATGAAGGCTGCCTCGGGCAAGTGATCCCACTTACCTTCGGCGATTTCTTCGAAGCTGCGAATCGTCTCAGAGAGCGGCGTGATTTCGCCCGGCTTGCCGGTGAAGACTTCAGCCACCAAGAACGGCTGCGAGAGGAAGCGCTCCATGCGGCGGGCACGGTGCACGATCAACTTGTCCTCTTCGCTCAATTCATCGACGCCGAGAATGGCGATGATGTCTTGCAGTTCGCGGTACCGCTGCAGCGTGCGCTGCACGCGCCGCGCGATGGCGTAGTGGCGATCGCCGACGAAGTTCGGGTCGAGCACGCGGCTGTTGGAGGCCAGCGGATCGACTGCCGGGTAGATGCCCTTCTCGCTAATCGAACGTTCGAGGTAGATGAAAGCATCGAGCTGACCGAAAGCGGTCGCCGGAGCGGGGTCCGTCGGATCGTCGGCCGGCACGTAGACGGCCTGCACGGACGTGATGGCCCCTTTGCTCGTCGACGCGATGCGCTCCTGCAAGGCTCCCATTTCCGTGGCCAACGTCGGCTGGTATCCCACGGCCGAAGGCATGCGGCCCAACAGCGCAGATACTTCACTACCGGCCTGCGAGAAGCGGAAGATGTTGTCGACGAACAGCAGGATGTCGGTGCCGGTCGAATCGCGGAAGTACTCGGCCATCGTCAGCGCGGAGAGCGCCACCCGCAGGCGCGCGCCGGGCGGCTCGTTCATCTGGCCGAAGACCATGCAGGTGTTGTCGATGACGCTCCGCCCGGTGTCACCGATTTTGGCATCCTGCATTTCGAGCCACAGGTCGGTTCCTTCGCGGGTACGTTCACCTACGCCGGCGAAAACGGAATAACCGCCGTAACTGCTGGCGATGCGCGCGATGAGCTCGGTGAGAATCACCGTCTTGCCCAGCCCGGCTCCGCCGAACAGGCCCGCCTTACCGCCGCGTACGAACGGCGTAAGCAGGTCGATGACCTTGATGCCCGTCTCAAAGACCTCGGTCTTGGTGGAGAGGTCGGCCACCTCGGGCGTTTCGCGGTGAATGGGCCAGTACTCGTCGGCCTCGACCGGGCCGCGGCCGTCGATCGGTTCGCCCAGCAAGTTGAACACGCGCCCCAGCGTGGCTTTGCCGACAGGGACGGAGACGGCCTTGCCGGTGTCGATGACTTCCTGGCCTCGAATCAACCCGTCGGTGCTGCCCAGCGCGACGCAGCGCACGCGGCCACCGCCGAGATGCTGCTGCACTTCGCCGGTCAGCTTGACCTGGATGCCTTTTTGCTCGCTGTCGATTGTCACCGCGTTATAGATCGGCGGCAGCTTCGATTCTGGGAATTCGGCGTCGAACGTCGAGCCGATCACCTGCGTGACGTGTCCGACGTTTTGTTCGGTGGTGGTGGCCATGGTCTTTTCGATGTCTCCCAACTGGGGCGTGTTGCAGCTCGCAAGCCGCGATCGGGTGTTCGTGAGCGTCGCTTACTTGAGTGCTTCGACTCCGCCTAGCAGGTCGAGCAGCTCGCTGGTGATTTGGGTTTGTCGGGCGCGGTTGTAGCTGATGGAGAGGCTGCGAATCATCTCGTCGGCCGCTTCGGTGGCCGATTTCATGGCGATCATCCGCGCGATTTGCTCGCTGACGGCCGCATCGAGGAAGCACTTGAAGAGCTTGATCTTGAAGCTGGTGGGTACGACTTCTTCGAGAATGCTCTCGGCGGTAGGCAGGAATTCATAGAGCGACCGCCCGCGACCGTTCGGTTCGGGCTCGGTTGTCGTGACGCCGCCGGCCAATTCGGAAAGCGGCAGAATGGTCTCGACGACGGCGGTCTGCTGCGATGCACTATCGAAACGCGTGTGTGCCACATCGAGCCGATCGAGCCGCCCCGCGGCGAATTCCTCCAGGTACCGGCTCGCCAGCACGTCGACCTGCTCGAATGTCGGCCGATCGTCGAAATGCGTGAACTCCGTGTCAGGTTTGACGCCGCGAAACGTGAGCGCCGAGATGCCGCGCTTGCCGACGGTTTCAACGGCGACCTCGTCGGCCGTGCTGCCGAGCTCGCGATGGCGGGCCAACGCGAGACGCAGCACCGACGAGTTGTAGCCCCCGCACAGCCCGCGATTGGATGTCAGCACCAGCAGCTTGGCCCGCTTGGTCTCCGCCCGCGGCTCGAGCAGTGGATGCTGCACGTCGAGCCCGCTGCGAGCCAGGTCGGCCACCAGTTCGGTGATGCGGCGCGTGTAGGCCGTGGCCGCGTGCGCGCGGTCCATGGCTTTCTTGAACCGCGCGGTGGCGATCAGCTCCATCGTCCGCGTAATCTTGCGGATGTTGCGGATCGACTTGCGGCGTTTGTCGAGTGCGCGGGCTTTGGCCATCGTGCGTCAATCGTGCGGGGTTAGACCTGGGCGGTGGCCGGTTCGGCCGCTTTGTCTGCGCTGGTGAACTGAAGCTGGTACTCGGTGACCGCGTTCTCCAGATCCTGGCGGAGCTCATCGGTGAGCTGCCCGGAACTCGACAGGGCGTTGCGAATCTCGGGCTTTTGCTCGCGCATGAAGGCCAGGAATCCCTCTTCCCATTCAGCCACGCGTTCGATCGGCACCTGGTCCAGGTGACCTTGGGTACCGGCGTAGATGCTCAGCACCTGATCCCAGACGTCCATCGGCTGGTACTGTCCCTGTTTGAGCAATTCGACCATGCGATAGCCGCGGTCGAGACGCGACTGAGTCGCAGCGTCGAGATCAGTGCCCAACTGGGCGAACGCTTCGAGTTCGCGGAACGCGGCCAGGTCGAGCCGCAGACCTCCGGCGACTTTCTTCATTGCGGGAACTTGAGCCGCACCACCCACGCGCGAGACGGAGATACCCGCGTTCATGGCCGGACGCTGCCCGGCGAAGAACAGGTCGGGCTGCAGATAGATTTGTCCGTCGGTGATCGAAATCACATTGGTCGGAATGTAGGCGGAGACTTCGCCTTCCAGCGTCTCGACGATCGGCAGCGAGGTGAGCGATCCGCCGCCCAGCTCATCGCTGAGCTTGGCCGAGCGTTCGAGCAACCGGCTGTGACAGTAGAACACGTCACCCGGATACGCCTCGCGTCCCGGCGGACGACGCATCAACAGCGACAACTGGCGGTAGGCGGCTGCCTGCTTCGAAAGGTCGTCGTAGACGATCAGCGTGTGGCCGCCGTTGTACATGAAGTACTCGGCCATCGCCGTGCCGGCGTAAGGAGCGATGTATTGCGCAGGTGCCGGCGCGCTGGCACCCGACACGATGACGGTCGTGTAGTCCATGGCGCCGTGTTCGCGAAGCGAATCGATCACGACGGCCGTCGTCGATTCTTTCTGCCCGACGGCGACATAGAAGCATTTCACGCCGCTGTCGCGCTGGTTGATGATGGCGTCGATGCCGATGGCGGTCTTGCCGGTCTTGCGGTCGCCGATGATCAGCTCGCGCTGGCCACGACCAATCGGCGTCATGGCGTCGATGGCCTTGATGCCCGTCTGCAGGGGCTCGCAGACCGGCTGCCGTCCGGCCACGCCGGGGGCTGTGCTCTCCACGGGCCGACGGTCGGCGGTGACAATCGGTCCGCCGCCGTCCAGCGGTCGGCCCAAGGGATCGACCACGCGGCCGATCAGCGCATCGCCCACCGGCACACTGAGCAACTGACCGAGACTGCGCACCTCGTCGCCTTCGAGGATTTGCAGGAAGTCGCCGAGGATGATGATACCTACGGAGTTTTCTTCCAGGTTGAAGGCCAGGCCCTGCACGCCGGTGCGCGTGAATTCGACCATCTCACCGGTCATCACGCCGGAGAGTCCATAGACGCGGGCAATTCCATCGCCGGCTTCGAGCACACGACCAACCTCGCGCACGTCGAGCCGGGAATCGTACTGCTCAATCTCATGTTGCAGTACGGAAGCGATCTCGTCGGCTTTGAATTTCATGGACGCTCCTATGAATCATTTCGCGTCGTAGTTGTTCCAGTCGGGTGGCCACCGAACCGTCGTAGACCGTGTCGCCCACGCGGACGACCAGGCCGCCAATCAGTGTCGGGTCGACCTGTTTGTCGATCACCGGCTGGGCGTCGAGCAGCTCGCCCAGGCGCGTTTGGAGGTGACCGGTGCGCTGATCGTCGAGCGGTGCCGCCGTGCGCACCTCGACGGGCACGCGACCTTTCATCTCGTTGTACATGGCGTGCGCCGCGCGGCGAATCGCTCGCAGCGAGCCGAGCCGCCCGTGCTTCGACACAACTTTCAGAAAGCGGAGAAACAGGTCGCTGGCCTTACCGCTTAGTGCGCGATCCAAGAGCGCGGCCTTTTCCTCGTGACTTACCAGACCCGAGGCCAGCACGGTGGCCAGCTTGGGCTGCTTGTCGACGACACCCAACACGAACTCGTCGATCTCTGCCAGCACCGCCTCACCCTGACCGGCCTCTTCAGCCGCAGCCATGAGCGCCCGCGCGTAAATCGCGCCGACCTGCTGCTGGCCGGGGTCGAATCCGTCGCTGGGGCGTTCTGGTTGTTCGGCGGATGCCATCGGGGCTTCCTGACGGTTCAGTTGGCGCTGGGCTTGGTGAAGCGGTCTACGGCCTCCTCGACCAGCCGGGCGTGCTCGTTGGAGTCGAGCTTGGTGGCGACGATCTTGCCGGCCAGCTCGACGGCCAGATTGGCGCTTTGCTCGGAGAGTTCCTTAAGAGCCTGCGCGGTGGCGGTCTCAATGTCGCGCAATGCGCGTTCGCGCGTTCCCTGAGCCTCGGCATTGGCCTTGGCGACGATGTCGCGATGCGTGTGCTCGGCGTCACGTCGCGCCTCTTCGATAATGCCGCGCACTTCGTTGGCCGCGTCGGCCAGCTTCTGCTCGTACTGACCGAGAAGCTGCTTGGCTTCCTCATTCTGTCGCTCGGCGGCCGCGATGTGATCGGCGATGTTCTGCTCGCGTCGATCGAGCGCCTCGGAAATCGGTCCCCAAGCGAACTTTCGCAGCACGAACAAGAGGATCAAGAAGACGACCAGCGTCCAGACGGCTAGGTCGCGGTCGACGGCCAGCGGATTCACTTCTCCGCCGTGCTCCGCATCGCCGTGGTCGCCATGACCGGCCTCTTCGGCAGATTGCGCGGCCGCCTCGTCGGCTGCACAGGGTGCAACCCACGATGCCCCGCCGCAGATCCACGCCAGGGTCGCCAGGCAAACGCTCAAGCGCAACAGTTGCATCGGTCGCTCCGGGCTTTGGTCGTAGCTCTTGGGTTATCTGTCGCCTACGGGTTGAGAAGACAGATGATCAACGCGAAGAAGGCAGCACCTTCGACCAGCGCGGCGGTAATCAGCATGAAGGTCTGAATCGTGCCACCGACCTCGGGTTGCCGAGCCACCGCCTCGACGGCGCCGCGTCCGATCAACCCAATGCCGATGCCGGCACCGACAATCGCCAGGCCTGCGCCCACCGGACCAAAGTGATTGGCCTCGGCCTGCGCGATGACCGTCCCTGAGGTTGCGCCGGGTGCTTGCGCCCAGGCTGGTGCGGCGACGAGCAGCACCATCGCGCATAGTCCAATGATGGATAGCATGCGTTTCACGGGTTTCTTCTCCTTCTGGGTTCTGATTGTGTCGGTGGGGTTGTCGAACGGGTGCGGCACGCCGGCGCGAGTTAGTGCGGGTGACGGGCCATCCCAATGAAGATCGCTGCCAGGAACGTGAAAATGTAGGCCTGCAGGAATGCGACGAACAGTTCCAGCAGGCTGATAAACGTAGCGCCGAACAGGGCGGCCGGCCAGACGAACCAGGCGTAGTGCGTTCGCGCGGTTTGCACGATGAAACTCATGATCACTACCAGCACGACGTGCCCGGCGAACATGTTGGCCAACAGTCGCACGGCCAACACGAAGTGCTTGACCAGCAGCCCGAAGATTTCGATGACAAACAACATCGGAATCAACACGATAGCGATGGGCAGTGGCAGTTCCATGTGCGGAACCTGGTTCTTCAGAAAGCCCAGCGGCCCGAAGTAGTACATGCCGGTGCCGACGGTGACGAAAAACATCAGCGCGGCCATCACAGCGGTAGTTGCCATCGCCCCCGTGGCGCTACCCATCCACGGCACCATGCCCAGCAGATTGCAAAACAGCACGAACAAGAACACGGTCCACAGCAATGGCAGAAACGGCTCGGCGTCTTTCGCGCCGCCAATCGCCGGGCGAATCACTTCGTCGCGCATGTAGAGAATGACGGCTTCGAGGAAGTTCCACAGGCGCCCCTTGGGCGGGCGACCATCGGCGATGCGCCGGGCCAGGCCGATGAAGGCGGCGGCGATCAGCGCCGCGGCGACGACTTCCAGCAGCATGAACTTGGTGATGTGCACACCAAACTCGGCCAGCGGCTGCGGGATCGGGATGTGAATCCCGAACGGCAGTTCGAAGACCTCCTGGTCGGCGACGTGCCCCAACAGATGTGCGGTGTCGTTCGCTGCGGCCATCGTGTGCTCGTCGCTTCCCGATCACTGCCGCGTCAGGTCGCGGCGCTATTAGGTTTCTTGAATACTTCAGCCAGAAGCTGGTGATTCTCTTCGCGCGGCGATGGTCGTGTCGCGCAATCCGTGTACCGAAAGCAGAGTGTCCAGGGTCAACAACAACAGGTAATAGCCCGCCACGTAGTACAACAGGCCGGCTTCGGCCGCGCGGGGACTCATTTCGTGGGCCAGCGCGCCCAGTAACAGTGGCACGCCGGCGCGAATGCCGATGGCCAAATACATCTGCGGGATGGCGCGCGACGAATCGGCGGCCGCACTCCGACACAAAGCACCGCCGACACCGCCCAGCAGACAGAACACCGCCGCAAGAGCCGCCGAGATGGCCGCGTTTGCACCGCCGATGGCGGCAGCAACAGCAACACCGGCTAAACAAAACGGCACAGCGACCGTCGCGAAATTCAACGCGTGCGAGAGGGGGCGTTGTTTCGCGAGCCGCGCCATCGTCAACGCCCCTTCCCGCTAGCGGTTGCGGTTTTGGTCCGCCTCGGGCGAATCGGTGTGTGGCGACGTGTCGACATGGTCTTCACTCTGGCCTTGCCTGCGGCTCTGACGAGGCGGCGTGAGGGCCATCTTCATCAGGTGCCAGACACACAGAATCATGCCCAGCACGAAGCCGCTGACCGCCGCGACCGGGCCTGTACCGAACTGATGATCGATCCAGAGGCCGATCAGGCCAGGTACCACCATCTCGGAGGCAATGGTCACCACCTTGGAATAGGCGGCGGCCCCCTCGGTCATGGCCTTGGGATCGAGCGAGGGCCTCTTCACGGCGCTCGTGCAACTCCGGCCCCGCAATCCGCGACAGACGGATGAACGTAAGCCAAGAAACGATCGAAGGTTGCGACCGAAATACAGGCGTGATCCCGAGACGGTCCCGGGCCATTCGTGCGTGGCAGGCCGTGAGGCTTGGTAGCAACGAAGGCAGCACTCTACTGAACCCCCCGAGGAGTGTCAACTAACCAGCGGGCGAATTCGTGTTTTTTTTCACAAAGTCCTTCCGTTGCCACAAATCTAGTCGCTGCCGCCCGTTGCGGTCAATTCCCCAGCCTTGTGCGGTACTTTGTCGCGAAGCTCCGCGCCGGGCGCTCCTGGCGACAGCGCGCTGGCCAACAATCGCGGGAGAATCCGACCGATCGGCAGCGAAACTCGAACCGAGTCCATCGTCATAAGTTCTATTTAGATAGCGGTTAAAGACGTTTTTCGCGGTTGCACGACCGGCTTTTGCCACTTTTGGGGGGCGTTGCGGGAAATCGACAACTCGGTTACATTAGCAACTGCGATTGAGCGGCTGCGCCCGAGGGAATTGCCAAACTTTGGCACGGCACCGCGGCTGTAGATCCCGCCCGTCGCAATGCAGCCGTGGGGGAGCGTGTCGGGCGCGAAGAGACGCGCGCTGGACATGCGGATGCTCGATCTCGGGGACACGGCCCTCGGCGCCGTAAGTGGTGTCGAAGGTTGATGTTGTAACAAGGAGGTTGCCGCCAAAGCACACACGGCTCGGCTACGGACTGCCGCGAGGAAAGAGCGTTCCTTCCTGTCACGGACGACGCTCATCCTGCCGAAACCACGTTCGCCCGACCGGGTGAACGACTCGCGATCCGGAGGGCAGTTCGACTGATGACCACAGAGAAACTCCAGCGCTACACGGCGCGCGACTTGGCCCAAATGGCCAAGAAAAAGGGTGTCGTCGGCTGGCACTCGATGACCAAGGCCCAACTCATCCGCGCCCTGGTCAAAGCCTCTAAGTCCTCAACGCGTTCCCGCACTTCAGCCACTTCGCGCAGTTCAAAGCGGACGACCGCCGGCAAGTCGCGGTCGGCCAAGGCCACGGCACGAGGCAAATCGCGCACGCCGGCCAAGTCGCAGTCGACGCGGACCGTCAAGCGTAAAGAACCGTCGCCCTACCAACGTCGTCGTCTGGCAGAGAACCGGCGCCGCGCGGCACAGACAAAGGACCTGACCACCGGCGGTGGTCGAAATGGTCGCCGCTTGCGCGACCGCTTGGTTGTGATGGTCCGCGATCCCTTCTGGCTACACGCGTTCTGGGAATTGACCCGCAAGAGCGTCGAGCGGGCCGAGGCCGCGCTGGGGCAAGATTGGCACGGCGCCAAGCCCGTGCTGCGGCTACTCCGCGTAGGTGGGCAGAACACTACGACGACCACCGAATCGTTGGTCCGCACGATCGAGATTCACGGTGGCGTGAACAACTGGTACATCCATGTTGAATCGCCGCCGCAAAGCTTTCGGCTCGACATTGGCTATCAGGGCCCCAGCGGCCGTTTTCACTCGCTGGCCCGCAGCAATGTGGTGACGACACCCAAGGCCGGCGCGGCCGACGAGCTGGACGAGAACTGGACCGACGTGGCCGAGAACTTCGAAAAAATCTGGGCCATGAGCAGCAACGGCAACGGCAACAGCGGCGAGTTGCAGGAGCTGTTCGAAGAGCGTTTGCGGCGCCCGATGGGCGATCCGGTGATCAGCCGCTTCGGTGCCGGCGCGACCGGCGTGGGCAACGGCCGCAAGCAGTTCGGCTTTGAGGTCGATGCCGAGATGATCATCTACGGGCAGACCGAGCCGAACGCCAATGTGACGTTGCAGGGCGATCCCGTGCAGTTGCGGCCCGATGGCTCGTTCACGGTCCGCTTCAACTTGCCCAACTGCCGGCAGGTGATTCCCGCCGTGGCCTCCACTGCCGATGGAGTCGAGCAACGCACCGTCGTGCTCGCCGTCGAGCGGAACACGAAGGTCATGGAGCCTTTGATTCGCGACGCCGACGACTAGCGCCGCCGACGAACACAGTCGAGCGTCGAGGGATGGAGGCCACCTGCGATTTCGCAGCCGCGCTGATGTCTCGCGCCGCCTGACGAACCTTCGGCCGCGCCGCCCCTCTTTGCTGCGCCAAGATATCGGCGGCCTCGCGGCGGCCTGCCGCGTTGTCGAGTTGTGGCGCGACTCGTAGACTGAGCACAGCGCCAGTATCGACGTCGGCGCTCGCCGCTCTGCATCGGGAATGGCATTGTGTCTGAAGACATCACGCACGTCCTGGCTGGATGGGACTTTCAGCCCGACGAGATCAACGTGCGCCTTGTCGAAGGCGACGACGGCCGAACCAAGATTCAGCTCCGCCTCGATTTGGGCCTATTGCAGATGGAGCAGGACGGCCGCCCGGACGGGCAGCGCCCGCACGATTGCGATTCGCTGTTGGACTATTTTGTCGAGCAGCAGCGCGAACACGACGCGGCCCATCCCGACGAGAAGCCGTTTCAACTCGATGGCGAACAGTGTGCGCAGTTGCTCCGCGAAGGCATCCAGTACTATCACCGCTACATCAGCTTTTGGCATCTCGAGCGCTACGATCTCTGCGCCCGCGACACGGGCCGCAACTTGCGGCTGTTGAAGTTCGTCCGCGACCATGCCCGACGCGATCAGGATCGCCTGCAATTCGATCAGTGGCGCCCTTACATCACGATGATGCACGCCCGCAGCCTGGCCACGCCGCTGATCGAAGATGAGAAATACGACGAGGCGCTGACGGCTATCGACGCGGCGATCGCCGGCATCAAACGCTTTCTGGAGGAGTATCAGCAGACGCACCGCGCCGAACAGTGCGGCGAACTGGTGATGCTGCTGAAGTGGCGCAAAGAATTGTTGGAGCAGAGTCGCAGCAAGGGGGGCGACGGGCGTCCTCGCGATCCGATCAACTCGCTGCGGGCCGAGCTCGAAGAAGCGGTGGCCGACGAGCGCTACGAAGATGCCGCCCGGCTGCGCGATCAACTTCGCCGCCTGAAGGGCCCCGGGCCGACCGGCGAAAACCTCTAGGTCGTACATGCACGGGGTAGACGACCGGGCGCGCTGCCTTGGCGGCCGATCGATTCGCCCCACGGCCGCGTCGAGGCTTCAGCTTGCCGCGATTTCGGGCCGGCGATAGACTTCCTGGGTGAGTCGGTGCGTCCTCGGATGCATCGGCTCGCGCCTCTGCCATGTTCGTGCTGTCGATGTCCTATTTTGGTGAGCCGATACGTAGTCCGCCGGGTGCTTCCAAGCGAACTGGGCCGCGTGTATAGCCGCCGCCCGGACCCCTCGGGGCTCCGGACCAAGCGGACGGATCACACAACCCCGGTTGTGTTGCACCCCCTTTGACATTGCGGGCTCTCGAAAACGCATCGCCACGGCATTGCGGTGGAGGGTTTTTCGATTGCACCCACACCAGGTGCACGACGCGGGTGCCGCCGCTCCGAGATTGGAACGAGGCACCCGCTTGCTTTGCGCCCGGCCAGACTTCAGCCGGGTGATTCAGCGGGATGGCTGGAGACGATCGCACGTCCGACGCTTGGGCGACGGGGGATCAACGCGAGTTTGAGTCCGATAAAGACCAGTCTCATCGCGACCGCGAACACCAGTAGCGCCCCCACGAAAGCAATGTCGCCCAACAGCACGACATGGCCGGGCTTGAATGAGGTCGAGCAACGGATCGCCTCGACGACCACGCACACGCCAAACGCCGCGAACAGCGTTCGCTGCCGGCGTGACAGCCCAAACCAGTAATCCCTCAGGTTTTCGCCCATACCCGCATTCTATCGGGCAGTGGAACCGAAAGGGGTTGCGAGACCTTGCGGCGACGAGGGTCTATAATCGCCCATAGCGCGTGAGCATCGTGCGGTGTGATGCATCTTTAGAGGCTCTGATTCGCGAGTCCCAATGTTGTCTGATCTTTCTCCCGAGCTGATCGCCAAACGCGAAGAGCTGTTGGCTCTGTTGCGCGGGCTGGAGAGCTGCGCGGTGGCGTTTTCGGCGGGCGTCGATAGCTCGGTCGTGGCCCAAGCCGCCTTTCTGGCGTTGGGCGAGCGGGCGGTGGCCGTCACCGGTTCCAGTGCGAGTCTTCCGGCCGGCGAACTCGATGCAGCCCGATCGATTGCAGCACAGATCGGTATTCGCCACGAAGTCGTCGACACCGACGAGTTTGCCAAGAACGACTACATCCGCAATGCGCCCGACCGCTGTTATCACTGCAAGACCGAGCTCTACACCCAGCTCGAACAACTCCTGCCGCAGCTGGGCGTGGCGACGATCATCAACGGCGCGAACGTCGATGATGCGGGCGACTATCGCCCCGGCATGGTGGCTGCCGGCGAGCATCAGGTCCGCAGCCCGCTTTTGGAAGTCGGCCTCACTAAGAGCGACGTCCGTGCGCTGGCGCAGGCGTGGGGCCTGCCCACGTGGGACAAACCGGCCGCGCCGTGCCTCAGCAGCCGCATCGCGTATGGCGAGGAAGTCACGCCCGAGCGGCTGGCGATGGTCGACGGGGCCGAACAGTTCTTTCGCCAGCGGGGCCTGCGCGAGTTGCGGGTTCGCTACCATCGCGGCGACCTGGCGCGAATCGAAGTGCCGGGCGAGGCGCTCCCCAAGCTCTGCGAACCGGCACTGCGCGATGAACTGCTGGCCGAACTCAAACGGCTCGGCTTCCGCTACATCACGCTCGACCTCGAAGGCTTCCGCTCCGGCAGCCTCAACGCCGTGCTGCCCGTCGAAAGCCTCAAGCTGCTCTCGTAGCGGGCTGTAGCCTGTCGATCGCGATGTTGATCAACATGCGCGTGCCACCGCAGCGCCGACCGCACGCAGAATCCGTAGCAACCGCTCCCCCACGTCATCGAGCAACCACGATGACCATTCCTCCCGGCCGCCCACCCTGGTGGAGCTTCACGCTCGGCGAGTTGTTGCTGATCGTCACGGCGGTTGCGCTGGTGTTGGGCGTCTTCCGCGAAGCGAGGCGCGAGCGGAGCGGGGCGAACTGTGTGTTGACTGCGGTCGCTTCCCGCGATGGGAGCCGCATCGCCGCAACATTTGCTGACGGTTCGCTGCGCGTCTTGGACGTGGCGACGGGGCGGCAGCTGGGGTATCGCCATGCGCAAGCCGATTCATATCGCCCCAGCCTGTCGGCAGATGGCCGGTGGCTGGCGCTGCTTCACATCGAGCGGGACTATCTGACCGTCTATGAATCGACGGTGATCACGCTCACCACCGGAGAGAAGCAAACACTTGAGTGCTGGGATGTGGACGCTTGGCAGCAACTATGGACGCGGGAGGCACCTGACGCATTTCGGTCAGTACGTGCTACTCAGGACGCGGTGCTGGCCGTGTCGCAACACGGCAAACTGTACGTGTACGATGTGCACGATGGAACGAGGGCAGCCAGGCACTCCATTCCTACTGGAACGCAGCGCCTCGCGCTGCTCGA
>CALKYM010000200.1 GCA_938003525.1 uncultured Planctomycetales bacterium
CTGCGCCAAAGCACTTGCGTCTTTGGCAAACGTTTCGCGTCGCCCGAATGAATCGGGCTGACGCTCCACTAGCCGGATGTCCGCGCGGCAAACACGTGTCCGCTGCTGGGCGCCAGCCGCGGCGTCCGCTTCGATCGCAGCGCTAGGGCTCGTCCGAAGAACCTGAATCGGGAGCCTGGTGCTCGCGGAGCTTCTCGGTCGTGGCTTCGATGTATTGAGCCTCGTACTCCGGATCGAAGCCATCGAGTGCCTGCTGCCAGGCGTCGCGCGCCGCTTCGATGTTGCCGGCGGCCTGATAGGCATCGCCCAGGTGGTCGAGAATGATCGCGTCGGGCTCATCGGTGTCTGCGGCTCGCTCCAGCTCGACGATGGCCTCGTCGATGCGGCCGAGGCGGTAGAGCACCCAGCCCAGGCTATCCCGATAGGCTTCGTTGTCGGGCTCGGCGGCCACGGCGTTTTGGATCATTTCCAACGCCCGATCGAGTCGCTTGCCCTGATCGGCCCACAGGTAGCCGAGATCGTTCTGGGCTGAGATGTCTTCCGGGAATTCGTCCAGTACCTGCTCGAGCCATTCTTCGCCCACTGCGATCTCGCCACGCAATACGGCCAGGTTGGAGAGCACCAGTCGAGCGGAGCGCAATACATCGCGCGTTTCGGCCGAGCCGGTTTGGTCGTCGAACTGTTCAATCAGTTCGCGGTAGGCCTGCTCGGCCTCGTCGTAGCGCTGTGCGTGATAGAGCACCCAGGCCACGCGGCTGCGAAACAGTGGCAGCCAACGGGGAAAGTCCTCGGCCATCTCAGACGCCCGACGGGCAATGCGCAGTGCCTTCTCGGTTTGATCGGCCATCTCCAGCGCGCCGGCCAGATAGTAATGATCCAACGGAGGCCGCTCCGTGTCGCGGCCGGCGACGTCGATCGCGCGCTCGAGGTAGTGCGCGGCCGCCTCGTAGTTTCCCCGCGTCAACAGTCCCAATCCCCATTGACGCAACCAGGCGAGGGTTTGCTCGTCGGCGCCGGCGACAGCCGGATCGAAGAACTCGGCCGCCAACTCGCCTCGATCGGCCTCCAAAAGAACGAGCGCCAGGGCGGCCCGCTCGGCGCCGGTCAGTTGGCCTTCACCTTCATCCGGCCGCTGGCGCGCGGCGGCGATCAGGGCGTCTAGCCGCTGCCCGTCACCTGCCAGCGCTACGATATCGTCGAAGCACCAATCGAGTCCCTCGTCGACCGATGCCCCGGTGGCGAGATGCGACTGGAGGCCCGCACCCAGCGCCGTGAGCAACGCATCCGCATCGCCCCGCGCTTGCTCGACGAGCAGCAAACCGCGATGCGCATCGATCAGCGTCTCGTCGGCAGCCACCGCGGCGCGGTAGGCCTCTAAGGCTGCGTCCCAGCGCTCGGCGGCGCGGTACTCGTCGCCCAGAAACAGCAACAGTTGCCCTTCCGCCGTCTGTTGTTGCCTTAGCTCTTCAAGCCGAGCGATCAGCGCCTCGGCCGCTCCGGTGTTGCGCATCAACTCTGCCAATAGTTCCAACGCGGCGCGGCCTGCGTCGGTGGCGAGCTTGTCGAAGTACCGCTCGAGCTTCGACAGCGCCTCGTCGTAGCGCTCCTCGGCCGCCAGCACCCGCGCTATGTCGTAGGCCAGCAGCGCCTCGTTGGGCTCCAGGAGGTTCGCTTTCTCGAAGGCGTCTCGGGCCCGAGCCACGTCGTCGGCCGCGAGATAGGCTTCCGCGAAATCGCGATACCAACTGGCGTGCCCGCCGAACCGCTTGATCAACGCCTCGCGAAACTTTTTCTCCGCAGCATCCGTCGTCGACGACTCGAGATACTCCTGCACTTCAGCGAATGCAGCCGCAGCATCTGCCGGCCGCTCCAACTCGACGTAGAGCTGGGCCAGTTCGGCGACGAGTTGAATCCGGCCCGGCGATGACTCGGCCAGTTGCGGCAGCTCCATCGCCTGTTCGTACAGTTCGGCTGCGCCGACCAAATCGTCTTCACCAATCAGATGCAGCCCCAACTGCCGCAAGACTTGCGGCTGGCTGGGATTCAATTGTGCCGCCCGCAAGGCATACCGAACCGCTTCGGCCGGACGTTCGAGCTCAAACGCCAGCGCTACGATTTGTTCCAAGATGGGCAACGCGTCCGCGTCGTAGCGCAGGGCCCGCTGATAGAGCCGCAGTGCCTCGACGAGATCCTCGTTCTGCTGATGGGCCCGCGCCGCGGCGAACAAACTCAGCGCCTCGATCTGATCGCTCTCGCTTTCGCTGCGCTGTGCGCGCGGTTCGAGGCGTTCGAGCGGAGCTTCGAGGTCGAGATCGCCGGCCTCGGCCAGGATCAAGTCAACGCCGTCTACCGAGTCAGCGGGGGTGGCGGGCTCTTTTGATGGGAAATCCGCAGCTGGTGGATCAGCAGCCTCCGCCCTCGAAGGAGCGCGGCACCAAGTGCCCGAAACGAACGCGAGGGACAGCAGCACCAGAAGATATGTCAGCCGAGACATCAGGCGTCGCATGACTGCGGACCTTATATCGCGAGCAAAAGGCGGGGCGAGGGCGCGACTTGGCGCCGTCGCGGAAAGACCATTCAGACAAATTCTAGTCTGCGGCTGCAAAGTGAGCCACGCCGATCACCAACCGGGGCTGTGCGCGCGGCCCCGGTTATTGGCAAGAACTCTCAGCGCGGCTTGCGTTTCGCGGGCCGCCGCGCCGTCTTCGCCTTCTTCTTGGTGGCAGACTTCTTGGTCTTGGCGGCCTTTTTCACGGTGGCCACTTTCTTGGCTGCCTTCTTCTTGGACGCAGCCGCCTGCGCCGTCTTGGCCGCCGCCCGCGCTACGGCCTTCTTCTGCTTGGCGAGCTTAGCCTGGCGGGCAGCCTCTTCGGCAGCCGCCTGCTCGGCAAGCTGCTTCTTAGTGGGCCGTTTGGGCAGATTCTCTTTCGCGTCCGGATTGATCTCGAGCAAAATCTTGTGCAGCGCCGGAGCATAAGGATTCTTGAAGAAGTCCGCGCCGAGCAGGTGAATCAGCGAGGCGACTTCGGTCCCCTTGGCCTTAGGCACGGCCCGCTCAAGTCCGGGGACGACACCTTTGGCCTTCGCTTTGGCGTCGATGATCCCGACGACCTCCAGGGCTCCCAACGTACCTTCGTCGAGCGGAATCGAGTGTCCGCCCAGCGCCACCTGCGTGACGTACGCTACGCAGAACTTGCTCACACCGGCAATCTTCTCGAGCTTTTGCTCGGCCTGTCCCAGCTTGAGCCTCTTCAGGTCCTCCAGGTCGAACGTGTAACGCGACTCAAAAACGTTCTGCAAATTGTTCTTCACGCGGTTGGCCGCCTGCTCGGGGGCGGGCAAACGGCGCATCACCTCGGCCAGTTCGCGCACCGTGCTGACGCGAACTTCGTTCCAATCGAAGAACTGGTCCAGCAGCGCAGCAAACGCCTCTTCCGCCGGTTCGTGCGGCGCGTTCTCCAGCAGGCCGGCGAAAATCAACTGTTCGAGTACGGGCCGGTCAACGGGCGTGACGGCCGTGTAGCGCTTGCGCACCACGCGCAGCAACTTGGTGATCAGTGCGGAGCGATTCGTACTTGCCATGCGATGTGAAAGCCGTGCGGTGTGTCACTTCAGGGGATATCGAACTCGGGCGACTAGTGCTCCGTCAACACGTAACTTTCGGGTGCGAGTTGTCCGGCGGAGCACTACCATGTTATCTGCGCCAAAGCACTTGCGTCTTTGGCGAACGTTTCGCGTCGCCCGAATGAATCGGGCTGACGCTCCACTAGCCGCCCGGGCGGGTTTCCGTTCGGTCGGGTGCGTCACGTTCATGTTCTAGTTCGTCGTCTGCTGGCGCCTCGAGAGGATCGTCGCCGGGCGCATCGCCGTGGCCTGATGGTTCCGTCCCGGCCTTCGCCGCGGCGTCCCTTTCAGCCTGCAGACGTTCCGCCTGCAGGTTGTCGAGGATCTCGGCCATGCGAATCGATTTCTTGACGCCTTCGTCCAGGTGGAACTGTAGTCGCGGGGTGTAGCGCGTGTCGATGCGATCCGAGACGCGGCGCTGCAAAAAACCGGCCGCGCTGCGCAACCCGTTGAGACTCAAACGCTGCTGCGCCTCATCGCCCATGATCGATACGTGTACCTTGGCGGTGCGCATATCGGGCGATACCTCGACGTAGGTTACGGTCACGGCCTGCACACGGGGATCCTTGATCTCAGTGAGGATCGCCATGCTGACGACTTCGCGTATGGCCTCGGCGGCTTTCAGGACGCGGCGTGATGTCATGGAATGTGGGACGACCGCAGTCTCGGGTAACAGCGCGTCGCGGCGGGGGTCGCAATCTGCGGGCGACTCGCGCTGTCGCCCGCCACGGTGTCGCGGCTCAGAACGTCCGGGCCACCTCTTCGACCTTGTAGGCTTCGAGGATATCTCCCTCCTTGAGATCGTTGAAGCCCTGCAGCTTCATGCCGCATTCGTATCCTTCCCGCACTTCGCGGGCATCGTCCTTCTCGCGCCGCAGCGAATCGAGACGGTAGTCGCCGATGATGCGGTTGTCGCGAACGACCCGGACGCGGCAGTCGCGCTCGATTTGTCCGCCCATCACCCGGCAGCCCGCCACCGTTCCTACGCGGCTGATGGGGAACAGCCTCAGCACCAGTGCCCGGCCGAGCTCGCGTTCTTGCTCTTCGGGCTTGAGCATGCCTTCGAGGGCCGCCTTGAGGTCTTCGGTCACCTTGTAGATCACTTCGTAGCGACGCACCTGTACGCCACGCTGCTGGGCCAACACCCGGGCGCCTTCGTCGGGCACCACGTTGAAACCGATGATGACGGCGTCCGACGCATCGGCCAGATGCACGTCGGCTTCGGTGATACCGCCCACGGTCGCCTGCAGAATCTTGATTTGCACTTCGGGATGTTCGAGCTTGGTGAACTCTTTCTGCAGTGCCTCGATCGAGCCGCGCACGTCCGCACGGAGGATGAGGTTCAGGGTCTGCACCTCGTCGTCGCCCAGCCGGTCGAACAGGTTTTCGAGCGTGACGTGCTCTTGGCCGCCGCTAAGCGACTCGACGCGCGATACATCGGTTCGCGACGAGGCGATCTCGCGGGCCTGTGAAATGTCGTCGAGCACATAGAGTCGCTCGCCCGCCGCCGGCGCTATGTCGAGGCCCGTTAGATTCACCGGCGTCGAGGGGCCGACTTCTTCGTAGCGAACTTCGGGGCGCAGCGTATCGTGGATCGACTTGACGCGCCCGTGCGATTCGCCACAGACGAGCACGTCACCCACCCTCAACGTTCCCTTGCGCACCAGCACCTTGGCAACGACGCCGCGTCCCTCGTGCAGTTCGGCTTCCAGGCAGGTACCCAGCGCACTGCGGTCGGGATTCGCGCGGTAGTCGTGCAACTCAGCCAGTGTGACCAGCGTTTCCAGCAGGTCGTCCATACCGTCGCCGGTCAGTGCGCTACACTTCACGACTTCGGTATCGCCGCCCCATTCGGTAGGCAGCATTTCGTTCTCGGCCAATTGCTGATAGATCCGCTCGGTGTTGACGCCGGGGAGATCGATCTTGTTCAGCGCCACAACGATCGGCACACCCGCCGCGCGCGCGTGGCTGATGGCTTCCTCGGTTTGCGGCATGATGCCGTCGTCGGCGGCGACGACCAGCACGGCGATGTCCGTGACGTTGGCCCCCCGGGCGCGCATCTCGGTGAAGGCTTCGTGGCCCGGCGTGTCGACAAACGTGATCGGTCGGCCGTCTTTCTCGACACGATAGGCACGAATGTGCTGCGTGATGCCGCCACTCTCGGTGCTCACCACGTCGATGCTGATGATGCGATCCAACAGCGACGTCTTGCCGTGGTCGACGTGTCCCAAAAACGTCACAACGGGGGCCCGCGGCTGCAACTTGTCCGCCGGGTCTTCCTGCTCCTCGAGCGCGGTCAGTAGCTGGTCTTCCAGTTGCTCCTGGTGGCGCAACTCGACTTCGACTCCCATCTCCATCGCCAACAGTTCGGCCATCTCGGCGTCGAGCTCGGAGTTGATGTTCGACATCTTGCCCTGACCGAGCAGTGCGCCGAGCACCTGTCGGGCGGGAATGCCCAACGCTTCCGAGAAGCTGCGGACCGTGGCCGGCAGCTCGACAACGACTTTGCCCTTGCGGGGAGCGGCCGTGCTCGCGCCGGTACGGCGGTGCCGCAGCGAACGGCGCGGTCCGGAATCGTCGTCGTCCGACTCGCGGCGATTGACATTCGAGCGGCGCCGCTTGAGCTGTCGCTGCTCGCGACCACCGAGCGAGGCCCGACGCTCCTTCTCCTCTTCCTCCTTCGCAGGACCGCCGCGACGCCGGTCGCGACCATGAACCAAGGGGCCCATGGGGGCCGGCTCGCTCGACGTTTCCGTCTTGCGCCGCTCTTCATGCTTGCGAATATGATCTTGCAGCGGCTTGGCGCCGGCCTTGCCCGCCCGAATCGCGTCGGCCGGCAGCTTGATATCCGGCTTCTGCGGCGCTGGCTCGTCGGCCTTCGGCGCCTCGGGCTGCTGCGGAGTGGCCGGCATCGGCGCGAGCTTGATGGCTGGCGTCGAGCGAGGTGCATCCGCCGGCGGCGTCTTCTTCTTGGGCTCAGGCTTCTTGGCTTCGACCGGACGCTCGTCGATGCGCGGGGGCTTGCCCGAGACGCCAGTCGGCGCGATGTAGTCTTCCCGGCGCACGACTTCGGGCACGCGGTTGGCCGCCGCGCGGGTTGGCGCGGCGGCCGCGGGCGCAGCGGTTGCTTGGGGCTTGGAACCGCCCTGCAGATAGTCTTTGAGCTTGGCGACCTCGTCGTCGGTCAAACTTGCCAACGCCGAGCCTTTGCCGGTGATTCCGGCCTTGGGGCACAGCTCGACCAGCTCTTTGCTGTCGATCTTCAGCTCTTTCGCCAACGCATAAATGCGAACAGCCAACGGTGGTCGCTCCCTGCCGCCACTCGCGCGTCACGCTCAAGCGTCCGCGGCGAGCTGGCTCAGCACTTTCCAGCAAATTCAACTCATTGGTCGCATCTCCTCGCCCGGCCACCCATGGCAGCCGAACGGCTCGGTGCACCTGGCGACTGCGGCTCGACCCAACAAAGGCCGAAGTCAGCCGCGCGCCACGCAGAAGACAGCCCGACGCGCGCCCCTGCAGCGAGCATCAACTCGCCCCGGGCTCTCCGAGTTCCTTCTTCTCGGGTTCATCCTGGGCGACGACGGCATCCTCGGCGGCAGCATCGCCCGCTGCGGCGCCGTCACCTTCCGCCGACGCGTTTACTTCGGCGGACTGATCGGACGACTCCGCATCAACAGCGGCATCGGCCGTCGCCTCGGCTTCGCCGGCTTCAGCCGCCGCTGCTTCAGCCGCGGCCGCCGCCTCGCGCTCGGCCTGCTCCTGCTGCCGCCGCAGTCGCCGCTGCTCTGCAGCGATGCGTTCCGCCTCTTCGGCCCGAACTTCCGCCTCGGCGACCACGGTGTCGACCTGCTCGGCGGTGAGTCCGCCCATCTCCATCAGGGCATCGGGCTCGATAACGGACAAATCATCGTAAGACAAATAACCTTCCCCGACTAGCCTCTCCGCCAGGTTTTCGTCGATCCCTTCGATCGTGCTGTATCCGGCCACCGCCTGATCGATCTGCTCGCCGAGCTCCTCGCGGGTCATGATCTCGATGTCCCAACCGCACAGCTTGCTCGCCAGCCGCACATTCTGGCCGCGGCGGCCAATGGCCAGCGATAACTGATCCTCGCGAACCAGCACAATGGCCCGGCCCAGCATCTGGCAGAGGATCACCTCCTCCACTTCGGCGGGCTGCAAGGCGTTGGGAATCAGGATTTGCATGTCATCGTTCCAGCGAACGATATCGATCCTCTCTCCCGCCAGCTCATCGACGATGTTCTTGATCCGATTGCCCCGTACACCCACACACGCGCCCACACAGTCAACGCGGGGATCGTGGCTGACGACGGCGATCTTGGTGCGATACCCCGGCTCGCGAGCCAGGGCCTTCATCTCGATCACCCCTTCGGCGATCTCAGGGATCTCCTGTTCGAACAGCCGGCGCACCAAGTCCGCGCGGGTGCGGCTGAGAATGACCTTCACGCGCGTGCCTGACTTGCGCACCTCGCAGACGGTTGTCCGCACGCGCTCGTTGGCGTGATGGGTCTCGCCGGGAATCTGCTCGCTACGCGGCAGCAGGGCCTCGACGTTGGTCAGCGATACCGTGGCCGCGCCGCCCTCGTAACGTTGCACCACGCCGGTGACCATTTGCCCGAGCAGCTCGGTGTATTCTTCGTGCAAGGCGTCGCGCTCGGCTTCGCGAATCTTCTGAATCATCACCTGCTTGGCGGTCTGCGCGCCGATACGGCCTACGGTCTCTTCGGGATCGAGCGTGATGCCGTCGCGCGTGCCGGTGATGGTGCCGTCTTCGCGGTCGATGTTGACAATGACGTCAGATTCTTCGCCGTAGTGCTTCTTGGCCGCAGAGACCAAAGCCGCCTCGATTCCTTCGAAGACGATTTCTTTATCGATGTTCTTGTCGCGATGAATCGAGTCCACCAATCGCAACACTTCATTCGCGTTCATCAGCAGTCACCTTCCCCCCGCGGCACGCAGGGGTTGCGCGTTTCGAATTGTCCAGATTGTCCGAGTTGTCTACGCGGCACTGGGGTCGGTCGATGCCGACGGCCGCCTTCCGCTTGGTCTCCTTTCGCTAGCCGGCTGCGCCGCTTCCAGTCGCTCGCCGGACGCCCCTGTAACGCACACGTTTCTTCATCAAAACGAAGCGAGGCCAGCCATACCCCGCTCGGCCGCTACGGCGGTCACGAGCTGACTGGGGCTAGCTGCCCTCGTCGCCGCGCCCGCGCACCAAATTCTCGCCCGTTGCCGGATCGAAAAAGTGCGCGCGACGCGTGTCCAACTCGATCGTTACGACGGCGCCCGCGACGTAGTTCGCGCGCGACGTCGTCTTGCACAACAGGCTGCCCGCGGTCGGCCCGTCAGCTCCATCCGCACCCATCATCAGGTCCAGATGCAGAATCTGAGCATCGCCAATCGGCTCGACGACCGCGATCTGCCCGCGTAGCCCCGCTGGCCCGGTATCCGCCTCGCGGACGCGAACGTCCTCGGGCCGGATGCCCATGACCAACGGCTGGCCAATCCGTCTTTGTACCGCGAGAGCCCGCTGTTTGTCGACCGCAACTGAGCCCCCTGACCCGCTGAAACTCACCGCATCGCCCTCGTCGACCAATTTGCCCACGAGAAACGACATCGGCGGCGTGCCCAAGAACGACGCCACGAAGCGGTTTTGCGGCCAGTCGTACACCTCCTGCGGCGTGCCGACCTGTTGCAGTTGACCCTGGTGCATCACGGCGATGCGGTCTCCCAGGGTCATCGCTTCCACCTGGTCGTGCGTCACGAAGATCATGGTCGTCGCCAGCCGCCGATGAAGCTGTTTCAGCTCGCGCCGCATTCCCACGCGAAGTTTCGCGTCGACGTTGGACAGCGGCTCATCGAACAAGTAAACGGCAGGTTCGCGCACCAGAGCACGACCCACGGCCACCCTCTGACGTTCACCTCCCGAGAGCTCACGCGGGCGCCGCTGGAGCAACTGCCCGATTCCCAGCATGTCGGCAACTCTGCGAACGCGCTCATCGATGGTCGCTCGCAACTCCGCCAGCCGCCGAGCCTCCTGCGGCCGAAAGATCCGCCGCAACACGCGACTCACCAGTCCACCCCCGTAGCGCAGTTCCAGCCCAAACGCCATGTTGCGGTAGACCGACATGTGCGGGTACAGAGCGTAGTTCTGAAAGACCATGGCCACGTCGCGATCCTTCGGTGGCAGTCGGTCGACGATGCGCCCGCCGATGCGGATGTGGCCGGAAGTCGGATCTTCCAGCCCGGCGATGAGTCGCAGTGTGGTGCTCTTGCCACAACCGCTCGGTCCCAGCAGGACCATGAACTCGCGGTCTTCGATGACGAGGCTCAATTCGCGAACGGCGGCCACCTCTCCGGCAAACGTGCACGACACATCTTCGAGAACCACGTCGGCCATGCACGTTCCCACTCGAGTCGCGCGGCAGGTGGCGCCGGTCGTCGCGCACAAGCGCGAGTCGCAAGGGGCACACGAAGAAAACGGGCGCGAACGGCCATCATGGCCGCCGGCCGGAGAACCCGTCAAGGTGGCGGATGAGGCGCACGGTAGCCGTAGGAGGTTCTATGAGAGCTTGGCGTAGATGGTGGCCGATCAGGATTTGGGTGGGAATCGCATCAAGAGTATGTGTAACGTTAGTTGCGCCGACTGCCTATGAAGTTGTTGTAGTCCTCATGCGATCCAATCCAATACCAGACGGTGGTCGGTCCATCGATCACGTAAATGGCTCGGTAGCTACGAGTCACCCGCACCGACCGGCTTCCGATACGGTGCCGACCGCGACTCGTATCCCCTAGTGGATGGTCATTTAGCGCTGGATGTCGAGGATTTGCTACGAAGGCCTCAAAGGCCTGCTGAGCAGCGCGTTGAATGTGCGGGGGCAAACGAGCTAGCTGTGCCTTATACGTTCCCGTTCGGACGTTCGGCTGGCCCGTACTCATCGGTTTTTCCCGCTCGGTGCTCGTCGATGGCTTGGTCCCTCAGTGCAACAAACTTATCGTCAACAAAGAATTTTTCGTCTGCAGTAAGAATGCCCTTCGCCTCGCGAACGCGACTACGAAGATCCTCTGCCTTCTCCAGGACAAATCCTTCACGCTCAGCGCGCGCGATGTCGGGCAGAATCTCGTCGCAGAGTCTCAGCCAATCCTCGTACGCTTGGGCGAAGCTGTCGTCGTTTTCCTTCGTGTACTCAACGCGACCGTCCAGCACAGCGGATCGCCAAGTCTCGTCGGCACGAGTGATTAGGTCAAAAAGGGCAATACCCTGAGCAACAACGAATTCGAGCGCGTAGCACGCCGTCGCATGTTCGAGGCCTGGCTTCCACCGGGCGGAAGCATCCTCGAAGTTCTCCAGGTCGCGTCGCAGCTTCAGAAGGTCATGTCCCATGAGTTCCCTTCAGCAGCGAGGTCGGCCGCAATGGTGCGTCTGCTGGCAGCGATTCTGATCCGAGCCAATTCGGACGGCGAACCAATGGCCCTAGCGACTTAGCATCGACGACGCCAGGACGCTGGCGTTGCAATGCTAGCCTAACCCATACTTTGTATTCTTGCCTAATCATGAAACGACAGAAGGACAAAGGTTAGGTGTGGAGCTGATCAACCCGACTAACCTTCACGTCATCAAAGACTTGCGCCGCACGTGACGGCCCCGCGGGCCTTGTCGACACTTGTAACCATTGCGCTACAAGCACCCATTGCCACAGAGCGCTACCAAAGCGGGAACTTGGCGGCAAAGGCCCCATCGGCTTTGGGAGTAAGACAATACAAACCGCAGGGCTCCGAAACGCCGGCTTCGACACCCACACAGGCGCTGCGCTGACACTATAAAAGAATAAAAGTTGCGTATCGCAATCCTGTCGGTTGCTCCAAGGATGCTGCGACACAACAGCCCCCGCGCAAACCTGCACAGACAGGGTGTGAGCGACAAGCCGAGGCATCGACACCGACTATTACGCTTCTCCCTGCGCAGATCAGTCGTCCAATCGCCGCACGGCAACCACTGCTGCCTGACCCTGCTGCGTGACGTTGGAATTCAAGAAACTGCTGCCCGCCGCGCCGTTGTCGCCGCGGGCAACGTTCACCGGGCACTCGGGATCGGCGGTGTGGAAATTGAGCACCGGGAAGAGTTGATCGTGTTCGAGGGCAAGCAAACTGGCCACCAATTCGACGGTGCCGCTGCCGGCGCCCAAGTTGCCAAAGTAACTCTTGGCCGTTGTGACAGGAGGCTGCGTCACCTGATCGCCAAAAATCTCGCCGATCGCCCGGGCCTCGTCGATATCGGCGGTCTGCGTACCCAGGCCGTGCGCGTGAATATGGCCGATCTGGTCGAGTCGCAGCCGGGCATCGTTCAGCGCCGCGCGCATCGCGTTGGCCAACGCCATGTCGCGACAGCCGGGACCGCGCGGTCGAGCCACAACCGACGATCCGCTGCCGACCAGCTCTCCGTAAATCCGCGCGCCTCGCTGCCGGGCGCGTTCGTATTCTTCGAGCACAATGGCACCGGAGCCTTCGCCCAACACCATCCCGCGGCGGTCTTTATCGAAGGGGCGCGATGCGGCCGCAGCATCGTCTCCGTCGGCGATCTCTTCGGCCAGTGCCGTGTGAATCCGTTTCATGGTGTGCAGTCGCGTCCCCGTCGCGCCGGCCACCATCAAGTCGGCGCTGCCCCGCGCGATCGTCCGCCCCGCTTCACCAATCGCGGCGTTCGACGAGGCTTCGCGCAGCGTGAGTGAGTTGTTCGGGCCGCGCAGGTCGTTGTAGATGGCCACGTGGCAGGCGGGCATGTTGGGCAAGTATTTCAACAGCCACAGCGGCTGCATCTCGCGCATGCCGCTCTCGCCCCAGCGACCGAAGTGGAAAGCACCGGCCTCGTCAAAGCAGAGCCCCATGCCCGTGGCCAACTCGGACGGCTCGCTGAGCATGTAGTCCGAACCGAACACGATTCCCGCCCGCTCGGGCGGATAGCCCGCGTCGGCGAATCCCGCATCGTCCAACGCCCGCTGTGCCGCAGCCACGGCCATCTGCGACTCGCGGCACATCAACTTCAGGCCCTTGCGGATAGCCTTTTTCAGTGGCGGGGCCAGCTCGCCGAAGCCCGAGATATCGCCACTGAACTCACCCGCCACGGCGCCGATTCGCGTGGGCAGGTGCCCCAGCCCATCCGGCAATGACGCGACGCCGCTCTTCTGCGATGTAAGGCCCGACCAGAGGTCTTCCAGCGTGTTGCCCAAGGGACAGATCACGCCCATCCCCGTGATCACGACACGTCGTTCGCCACTGGCGGCTGCATGCATGCTCAGATTCCATCGGCGGGCAGTCGCGAGAAGACTTGCCTGCGAAACACGAAGATTCTAGCAGGCTGTCGGAACCCTGGAACAGGCGTTCCCGCCCGGCGCAAGTGCGGCGCCATCGACACGTCGCGGGCCCGTGGACTGCGTTGCAGAGGTCGGCCGCCTGCCGGCGCCCATTCGGCTCAATAGCGGCCGTTGTAGCGACTGGCCTCACGCTCGGCACCGCTGACGGTCGGTGCGTGGCCGTCTTTGCCTTTACCCTCGACAAAGACCAGCAGATCGGCGCGCGGCGGACCCGACATGAAGGGTATCGCGCTCAAGATCGGATCGCGTGTTTCGGGCACAGGAGTGGCGACCACCCCCAACCCCACCAGCAGCACCTGGTCGGCCGGCCAGTGAAAGCGTTCGTGCAGCCGCACCTGAGATACTCGCGGCACCTCAATCTTGGCCCGCTGGCGCGGCGCCACCGGCGTGGGAACTTCAAGCATCACCGGCACCATCTTCTCGACCTGATCGATGTTGCACTTGAGCACCACGTCGATCGTCGATCCGTCGATCCCCAACAGCGGGCTCAGCTCCAACGAAAACCCTTCGTTGATCTGGCCAACTTCCATTTCGAACCCAGGCCAAGCCTCGGGGCGCAAGGCGACATCGCGCATGTAGGTGCGCGGCCGCATGGCGCTGATCACTTCAGCCTGGCCGTTGTTGATGAGCAGATGAGGCGAGCTGTGGATGCGGAAATCGGTGCGGCGCCCCAAATCCGCGAGCAGCATGGCCGCATCCTCTTTGGCCAATAGCCAGGCCTGCACACCCTGCGACTCGACGCTGATGGGACGCAATACACCGTGCGATTTGGCGCGCCAGTTCGGATTGCCAATCGTGATCACATTCACACCAAAGGCATACGACTCGGCTTCGCTGTTCACGAATCGATCGACCAGCTCGCCCACCGCGGCGTGCATTTCGGGTGTGTGATACACCCGCAATGCGCGACGGCTGGCGCAGAGAATACCCAGCGGCTCGCGGTGCCATGCTTCGTAGCCAGTCTCCCGCAAGACCCAATCGACCAGTGCCTGCTCGGGCGTCACCGTCGATGTGACCCGCGCCGTGTACGGCGTGATGTCGTACTCGCGCCACACCTGGCCATGCTCGTTGGGCAGCGTCGAAGGACCTTTCGAAACCCGCGCGATCGGCGGGCGGGCCGAGACTTCGATCGGAGCCCGGGCCGTTTGATCGCCGGCAGCATCACCGGCGGCGGCTGGCGGATTCGCCGGCGACTCGGCGGGTGATGCTACGTTGTTACGGGTGTCGGCCACACGCGGCGATTTGAACTGTGGCTCAAGCGCTACCCGCGGCGGCGGATTGCCTTGCGCCCGTGCGAACGAAACCAACGCGCACGGCAGCAGCAACGCCAAGACCAAACGGCGAATCATCATCCTTCAGCCTCCCTGCGGAAGGGGGTGTCGCGGAGGTGAACCGACCGGCAAAAGCCAACACCGAGGCGGATTGCCATGATGGCGGCGACGTGAACGTGTTGGCCCTCGGGCAGTGGCGGCGGAGTATAGGAATGGCCCGAGGTGGCCACAAGCCCGAATAGAGACTGACAGCAGCGCCACCAAAGACTGCCGCACAAGAGAGCACGCGGGCTACTTGTGCCCGTTGCTCGACTCGAAACGGCTCACCACGACCGTCGCGTTGTGGCCACCAAAGCCGAAGCTGTTCGACATCGCCACGCGAAGCGGGCGTTCCCGAGCCTCGTTGGGCGTGTAGTCCAAATCGCAGGCCGGGTCGGGCGTGTCGTAGTTGATCGTGGGAGGAACCACACCGCGATCGAGCGCCAGCGCCGTGACGAGCATTTCCACCCCACCGCTGGCGCCCAGCAAGTGGCCCAATTGGCTCTTGGTGCTGGAAATACTCAGTTGCTTCGCGTGATCGCCGAAGACGGACTTCACGGCCAGCGTCTCTGCCTCATCGCCCAGCACGGTGCTCGTTCCATGGGCGTTGATGTATTCCACTCTTTCGGGATCGAGCTCGGCGTCTGCCAGGGCGCGTCGCATTGCCTTGGCAGCTCCCTGTCCGTGGGAGTCAGGCTGCGTAATGTGGCCCGCGTCGCCGCTGTTGCCGTAGCCCAGCAGCTCGCAATAGATCTTCGCGCTGCGCCGGCGGGCATGCTCCAGCTCTTCCAGAACCAGAATCCCGGCGCCTTCGCTCAGCACGAAGCCGTCTCGATCGGCGTCGAACGGTCGGCTGGCTTTGTTTGGATCGTCATTGCGCGTCGATAGCGCCCGCATAGAGGCAAACCCGCTGATGCCCATCGGCGTTATCGCGGCTTCGCTTCCGCCAGAAAGCATGATGTCGGCGTCGCCGTATTGAATCGCCTTGAAGGCATCGCCAATCGCATTGGAAGCGCTGGCGCAGGCCGTCGCCACGGCGCCGTTGGGGCCACGCAGGCCGAAGTGAATGGAAACCTGGCCGCTGGCTGCGTTGACCATCAACTTGGGGATGGTGAAGGGCGAAACCTTGTCCGGCCCTTTTTCCAACAGTCGCGTATGCTGCGACTCGATCTCGTGCAGCCCACCCACGCCCGAACCGAGAATCACGCCGCAGACAAACGGATCTTCGTCAGCGAAATCGAGGCCCGAATCGCCGACCGCGTCGATGGCGGCCACCATGGCGAATTGGGCGAAGCGATCGAGTCGCTTGGCTTCTTTGGGTGGCAGGTAGCCGTCGGTGTCCCAGTCCTGGATTTCGCCGCCGAAGTGGATGCGGAACTGAGACGTGTCGAACGAGCGAATCTCGCCGATCTTACTTTCGCCGCGGCAAATGCGTTGCCAGAGGTCGTCGACCTTGCAGGACAACGACGTGACTGCCCCCAACCCGGTGACGACAACCCGGCGGTTCATCAGGTCTGCATCTTCTCGATGTAACCGATTGCCTCACCCACGGTTTGGATCTTTTCGGCTGCATCGTCGGGGATGTTGATGTCGAACTCTTCTTCGAGCTCCATCACCAACTCGACCGTATCGAGCGAATCGGCCCCCAAGTCATTGACGAAGGAGGTCTCTTCGGTCACTTGGTCTTTGTTCACGCCGAGTTGCTCGGCAACGATTTCGATAACGCGATCTCTGACCGAAGCCACTGGATGGTTCCTTCATGCTGAACGACGAAAGAGGGACCGCAAGCGGAGTGCTCGATCCCTCGGCAACATATGGTCCTACGCCGCAAGCACCGCCCCGTGGCGCGCGACGTCACGAATTCGATTCTGGTGAGGTTGGTCAAGATATACCGAGTTTCCAGGGGTGTGTCTATATCTACCCGGAGACAACGTGCCCCTTTGCTGACTGCGACTTACGTCGATGTTGATATCCCTGCGGAACGCTTGGCTGCGCCGGCCGCGCAGCTCACGCCGGGGGCGTGTCGTCCGGGCCAGCACTTCCCGCATGCTGGCGACCACCGACATCACCAGCAGCGAAAAATGTCCGCGTGATGCTACACGCTCTCACCCGGTCATGCCGCCATCGACCGTTAGTACGGTCCCGGTGATATAACCGGCGTCGCGGCTGGCCAGAAATAACGCGCAGGCCGCCACTTCTTCAGGTGTTCCCAACCTCCCTAGCGGAATCCGCTGCTGAACCTGTGCCACGACCGCCTCGTCCAAACCGGCCGACATGTCGCTTTCGATCAAGCCGGGTGCGATGGCATTGACCGTCACGTCGCGGCCTCCCAGCTCGCGTGCGACGGCCATCGTGAGCCCGATCAGGCCGGCTTTTGAGGCCGAGTAGTTCGCTTGGCCCGCATTGCCCACTTTGCCCGCAATGCTCGAGATGTTGATGATCCGCCCATAGCGCCCACGCATCATCGGCCGCGTCACAGCCCGCGAGAACAGAAATGCTCCCCGCAGGTTGGTGTCCACCACTTCGTCGAACTCCTCGTCCTTCATTCGCGCAAAGAGCGTATCGCGGGTGATCCCGGCGTTGTTGACCAGGATTTCGATCGAACCCCAGTTCTTCGTCACGTGATCGACAACATTGGAGACTTGCTCGGCCTGCGTCACATCGCACGCAAACGGCTCGGCGGTGCCACCGTCACCGCGAATCTTCTCCACGGTCTCGCTCAATCGCCGTTCGTCACGCGCGACACACGCGACCTGTGCGCCGTTAGCAGCCAAGCGCCACGCGATGGCTTGCCCGATGCCGCGCGACGCCCCGGTGACGATGGCCGACTGCTCGCGCAAATCGACGGTCAGCGGCGAGAACCCTTGTTCGGCCATCCCTTGCTCTCCCGTACCGTGTGATCCGTCCGTGCCGCGCGCGGCCCCGGCGCCGCCGTCACCCCATCACCGACTGACAGGCGACCTTGCGCTCGATGCGGCGCAGCAGACCGCGCAGAACCCTGCCCGGCCCAACTTCGTAAAACTGATCGAACCCTTCACCCAGCAGATGCCGCATCGACGCTTCCCACTGCACCGGCTCAACGACCTGCTTGATCAACAGCGCACGAATCTCTTCCGGATCTTCGTGCGGGCAAGCATCGACGTTGGAGATCACCGGAATCTTCGGCCGCTGCATGGGCACCGCCGCCAGCGCGGCCCGTAATCGCTCGACCGCCGGCTCCATGATCTTCGTATGAAACGCACCGGCCACGGCCAACGGCACGGCCTTCATCGCTCCTTGCTTTTCGGCCAACTCGGCCGCCCGCTCGCAGGCTGCGTTCGCGCCAGAGACGACGATGTTGCCCGGGCAGAGGATGTTGGCCACTTCCAGAATGTCGTCGCCGCGGGCATCCTTGCAGATGGCTTCGACCTGCACCGGCTCGAGGCCGAGAATACTCACCATGCCGCTGGGCCTAGCGTCCGAAGCATCCTGCATGGCGGCTCCGCGCTCCTGCACCAGCCGCAGCCCGTCTTCAAACTCCATCGCGCCTGAGAAAACGATCGCCGTGTATTCGCCCAGGCTAAGACCGGCGGCCGCTTCGCACGAGAGGACCACGTCGGGAGACTGTTCGCGCAGCGATTCCAAAGCTGCCAGGCTGGTGACGAACAGCGCCGGTTGGCTGTGAACCGTTGAATCGAGGTCTTCGGCGGGGCCCTCGAAGCACATCTGCGCCAAGTCGTAACCCAGCACATCGCCGGCGCGGTCGAAGAGGCTCTTGGCAGCGGGCGTAGCAGCCGCCAGATCGCGACCCATACCCACGGTCTGCGCTCCCTGGCCGGGGAACAAAAAGGCGATCCGACTCACACCCATTCACCCTTCGTCTGCCGGACGATGTCCGCCTGCTGCGCGATCCCCTGCCCGCGCCGCCTTCTATCACATTTTTACGACGGTTGCACCCCACGTCAGCCCGGCACCAAAACCCATCAACAGCACCTTGTCGCCCGGGCCCACGCGTCCTTCGCGGCGCGCCTCGTCGAGCGCCAAAGGAATACTGGCGCTCGATGTGTTTCCATAGCGGTCGATGTTCATGTAGCACTTCTCGCGCGGCACATCGACCCGCTTCATCGCCGCTTCGATGATCCGCGCATTCATCTGGTGCGGAATCACCAGCGCCAAATCGTCGGGCGTCATCTGGCACTTCTCCAGCGCCTCGCGGACCAGCTCGACGAAGGCACCCGTCGCGAAGCGAAACACCTTGCGTCCTTCGACTTGAATGTAGTGCTCGCGTCCGGCCAGCGTCTCGACGGTCGGAGGGCGACTCGAACCGCCAGCGGGAATGCAAATCATGTCAGCCATGCGGCCATCGGAATAGAGCCGCGAATAGAGCAAGCCCGAACCGTCGTCGCGGCCTTCGAGCACCACGGCGGCGGCCGCGTCGCCGAAGAGAATGCACGTCCGCCGGTCGGTGTAGTCGACGAACCGCGTCAACGTCTCCGCGCCGACGAGCAACACGCGACGGTGCATGCCGGAGGCGATCATGCCCCCCGCCGCGCTCAACCCGTAGATGAAGCCGGCGCAGGCCGACTGCAAGTCGAAACTCCCGGCCCGCTCCGCGCCCAACTGCGACTGGACTGTCATGGCCGTGGGCGGAATCAAGCGATCGGGCGTCGCCGTGCAGACGATCACCAAGTCGATGTCGTTGGGCGTCAGGCCCGCGTCTTCCAGCGCCGTCCGCCCGGCGCGCACAGCCAGGTCGCTCGTGCTGTCTTCATCGGCGACGACGCGCCGCTCGCAGATGCCGGTCCGCTCGACGATCCACTCGTTGTTCGTATCGACCAGCGCCTCGAGGTCGGCGTTCGTGAGAACCTTCTCGGGCAAGAATGCCCCGGTTCCGATGATTGCTGCCCGACGCATGGTCTTCATCCGTGGTCGTGCCGTGCGAGCCGCCTGGCGATCCCTTCGCCACTACTCGCACGCGCCTCGCGCAGTTCGATGGCAGTCGCCGGCGGATATCGGCCGCTAGCAGTGGCCGAGCGTGCCGCCGAGTGTTCCCGCCGAAATCTATCGACAGGACTGCTCGGCGCAACTGCCGCCGGATCGTACCAGTTTGCCGCCAGACCAGCCAGCCGGGCCAATCGGCCTCATCTGCCCATCGTGCCACGGCTCGCCGGCCTGCGAAGAAGACCCCGAGGCCATAGTGACCGCTAAGCCGGCCACGCGCCGTGCGGGCGCAGCGGGCGAATGCCAGGAAAGGGGCGCGCTCAAGCGAGCGAGCTACTTGCTCTCTGCGACAAGCGTGCGGCCCATGTAGTGCCCGCAATTGGGGCAAATGACGTGTGTCGGCACGGCCGTACTGCATTGTGGGCAATACGCGAGCTGGCGCGGCTTGATCGCGTCGTGAGACCGCCGCTTACCGGTTCGGCTGTTGGAATGCTTCCGCTTCGGAACCGCCATCGCTCGCTCGCTTTCCGCAGATCGCCATCCACCAGATACCGTCGAGCCCCTGATCGTAAGAACCGCCGGCCACCCTCGTCAAGGACGGCCCTCGGAAAGTCCCCACGCCAGCGGGGCACCAAGACGCGCGGAGTGATACGATCGCCCGGCTACGAAAGCCCGTGCCCCTCGGCGTCACGCATCGCAACGGTCGCAGCCACACCGGCCGGGCTTGGGGATCACGTCCATCAGATTGCCGCGGCGATCGAACTCGAAGCGGCAGCATGCTTCCAGCTCCCGTTTTAACAATGCCCGACCACGCTGGATGCGTGACTTGGCCCCCGAGAGCGAGAGCCCCAGCCGGTCGGCGATCGCCCACTGCGGCAACCCCTCGATCTCTGCCAGTCGCAGGGCCTGCTGATACTTCTCTGGCAGTTGCCCGATCATTTCGTCTTGCCAGCCGGTGAACCTCTGGGCCGACGTCTCGCTTCGCCGGTCCGGTTCATCGGCCGGGTCGATGTCGAGCGGTTCGACGGGCTTACTGGCTGAACGACGATGATGGTCGTGCACGACGTTGCGGGCGATTTGGTACACCCAGACCGACAGCCGCTGCGTGTCGACCAGCGTGTCGAGCCGGCTGTGAATCCGCACGAACGTCTCTTGCAGCAAATCGTCCGCCGCGTGATCGTCGCCGACCCGGCGGCGAATGAACCGCCGCAGGTCGGCGCTCAATCGCGACCAAACGACATCGGTCGTGGGCTGTCCCGTCATCGCTGGTTCTCAGTGGTCACGCTCATCAGTCCGCAGTACATCCGCAGCCCGAACCCGCCGCAGGCTGCTGCCCGGCACGCGACTGGACCGTACTTTCAGATTGCCCGATCTCCATCGTATCGGGCTCACCCGAGGAACACTTCGTGGCCGACGAGTGATGGTGCGCGCCGTCGTTGTCCAGCACGACATAGACTTCCCAGTGGTTGCCATCCGGGTCGGTCGCCCAGACTTTGTTCTGCACGGCGTAGCAGCATGTGACGTTCTGTTCCACCTTCGTCTCCAGCCCGGCCTGCTGCAATCGCTCGAGAACGTTGCTCACCGCGGCAGTCGACTTGACCTGAATGCCGAAGTGCGCGGCCGGATTGTTCGGCCCGGTCTCGCCACCGATTTCGTTGAGGGCAAGATTCACCGGCGGCTCGGCCACCTCGAACTTGGCATAGTGTGGCCGGGTCTTCGTCGGCTCTTGCCCGAACAGCGTGCGATAGAAGGCGATCGATTGCTCCAAGTCACGCACGCCCAACCCCATGTGCAGCCGGCTCTCGGTGGCGAATTCAACGGCCGATTCCTGTGTCAACATCGTGCTCTCCTCGCTTCAGTGGCTTGTCGATTCGGCTGACAATCAGCCCTTCTGACAGTACAGACGCGGGCGGCGGCCAAAAGACGCAAAGATTCTGGAGCTACCATACCCGGGGCCAATAATCGGTTAAGGGGAAGCTGGTCGCCGCCCCGTGAAAAACAGCCTTCGAAATGGGAACAATACGCCGGCGGGGCCCGAACGATAGTGGCTTTCGACGCGCGCGGTAAGTTCGACGACGAATTCCCTCGCCGCATCGGGATCGAGGGCCGAGAGGATCGGCCGCAAGACCGTGCCCTTCTGCCACTGGACGATCGCCGCCGCGTCCGGCATGTGATGGTAATAGATCGTCTCCCACACGTCGGCCGCCAGGGCGAGTTCTGTCAGCCGCTCAAAGTACCACTCGGCGGTCTGCACCTTCGGCAATGAGACACCCGCCAGCCGATCGTTCCATCTCGACTCGGCGACCATCTCGCGAACGAATCGGTTCGAGGGCTCCCGACCATTGTTCGGCACCTGTACGGCGAGTACGCCGGACGGCGCAAGCATGCCAGCCAATCGGGCTAGCAGCGAACCGTGGTCGGGCACCCACTGCAGCGCGGCGTTCGAGACGATCCGGTCCAATGGCTGGGGCGCGGTCCATTCCGACAGATCGCCTGCGACAAAGGACAAGCGGCCGGCCACGACATGCGCGGATGCCTTGGCCAGCATCTCCGGCGAACGATCGACGCCCCAGGTCGTCGCTGCCGGCCAAAGATCAACCAGCCGCCGTGTCAGTTCCCCAGTGCCACAACCCAAATCGGCGGCGCAGCTCACCGATCCTTCCGCCACTCGCGCGACCAGATCGTGAAACGGTCGGGCCCGCTCCGCCTTGAACCGCTCGTACTGCTGCGGGTCCCAACAGGGATGATCGCTTGCCATGTGGAGTCCGATCGCCTGGGCAGGGCACTCCGCCGCCGGCTACTCCTCTTGCATGAAGGCTTCGAACAACAGCGGCGTGACGCCCGTGCGGATCTGCATGCCTTCGGCCAAGAGCTCCCGCTCCATCGCCTCCGGCATTTCCTCGGGCTCGATCAGCCCGCTCTTGTCCTTGTCCATCGAGTTGAACATCAGCATGGCCAGTTTGTCGGGCTCTGCCGCCGGAAGATCCTCGACGGTCTCGTCGTAGGTATAGGTGAGAAAGCCGTACATCATCTCTTCACTGGTCTGCAGTCCGTACTCGACGTGGACGCTCGGATCGGGATTGGCCAGGTTGTTTGCCGAGTTGTCCCAGTGGGCGATCGAGTCGATCGTCGTACCGGCCTTCACCGTGAGTGGCTCGGCAAAACGATAGTAGGTCTGCCAATTGAAGTCGTACCGCGGCACGGACAGCAGAATCTCGCGGCCGCCCTCTTCCGTTTCCAGCCACGCCTGATACGACTTGCCGCGCCAATGCATGTGCGGCAGCAGCGCGTAGATGTGTGCGTCTTTCTCGAACGTGAAACTCGCCCGATGCGCGTGATGCTGGGCGTGCGGCGGGATATCGAGATCCTCGTTGCCGAACATGTTGATCCGCAGTTCGCGCTCAGGACGCCGCTCTGCGAACTCAATGCCGACAATCGATCGGTCGGTCGCCGCGATACCGTTGGGCTGATAGTGCATCTCAAAGATCAGCTCGCTGCCCTTGGGCAAACGCAGCGCGACATCATCCGGCAGCTCCAGCACCCCTTCGCCTGGTCCGCCGATGGCCAGAATCTGAATGTCGCCATCGCCCGAATAAAAGCTTGCGCGTCCCGGCGCGATGAAGTAGACGATCACGTGGTGCACGACCTCGGAGTTGCCCGCCACGGCTTGCGCCGACTTGACCCAGCGATCTTCTTCGAAGCCCGTCGGCACGACGTAGTATTGGTACGGCAGCACTCCCGCCGCCGGAACCTCGGCCACGTCGGGCATCTCGATGATCAGGTCCGGCTCGATCAGCCAGGTATCGTCCCCGTCTGCGGCACCAGCAGCAGGCCCATCCTGCGGCTCACCCTCTGGCATGCCCTGCTCGTGCCAGCCGAGTATCGTGGCCAGTTCGTCGTCCGTCAGGCGCCGGTTTTCGGCAAAGTGCCCGTACCGACGATCGGCATGCCAGGGCGGCATCCGCCGCTGCTCGACAACCTCGATCACGGTCTCGGCGTGCCCCACGACGTCGTCGTACGTCAGCAATTCCATCGGCCCGATCTGCCCGGGACGGTGACAGCCGACGCACCGCTCCTGCACAATCGGCGCCACATGCTCGTGATACGTCACCGCGTCCACGCGGACCGCGGGCGCCTCCGTATTGAGCGGGCAGCCGTCCGCCTTGACCTCTGGGCGCTGGACTTCTTCGCCCGCCAACACGGCCTCTAAGGCATCGCGCAGGTCGTGATGTCGCGGCGCCGCGCGGCGGCTGGTGACCGAATACTGATCATCAATGCGTCCGCGATACCGCAGCACGCGGTCCTCGTCGAGCACGCAAACGGTCGGCGTCCGCGACACACCCAGCGCCGCGGCCAACTCGCCGCCAAAGTCTTTGACCGCCAGAAACGGCACCCCGTGGTCGTAGACATGCTCGGCCATGTCTTCGATCGTTTCGGGTCGATTCGGATAAACGGCCACGAACTGCGCGCCGCGCTCCGCGTACTCCTGGTGCATCTGCACTAGTTTGGGCATCGAGACGTTCGCCACGGGGCAATCAACGCCTACGAAGGCCAGCACGAGCGTCTCGGCTTCGAGATCGCCAAGCAGCCGTGCATTGCCCAGCAAGTCGCGCAGCGAGCCCGGGTCGTCGACCTTGGCGCCGACCAGCGCGGCCGATCGTTCGGCTGCGAGCGCCCCCGTGACGAACAGCAAACCGCAGGCGATCGCCGCAATCCGAGAGCCGAGAGTTCTGCTGCTTCTATTCACAATAGTTTCTCCTGGCCGCAACCGTTGGCTGCGCGTGTGGACGGGCCTTCTCGCTCGATCAGGTGAGCAAGAGGCGTCGCGCCCCGGATGAGCAAGCCGAACAACGACTTCCGCAGTGGCTCGATGGACAACAGCGGATCGTCTTCGTCCGACAGAAAGATGGTCAGCGCCCCCATCATCGCCGCATAGAAGGAGCGGGCCAGTACGCGCGGATTACCTTCAAAGACGCCCGCTACGACCCCCTGCTCCAGCACCGACTCCAGCGGTTTCCAAAGAGCCTCGTTTCGCTCGGCAAGCTCGGGCAACAACTCCCAGTCGCCCTCGGTGTACACGCACAGCAGTTCGTATTCGGTCGAGTGCCCGGTGGCGAATTGAAACAGCGCATCGGCCAGAAGCGTGAGACCTTCGATCGGGTCGTGGGCCTTCTCGATCGCTTCCCACAACAGCCGATCGAGCAGGACCAAAGCGTCAAGCCGCACCGCTGCCAGAATCTCGTCGCGGCCGCCCGGGAAATAGCGATACAGCCCGCCCGTCGAAAACCCGGTTTCGGCCGCCACGCTCCGCAGCGACAGCGCCTCGGCACCACCCTGGCGAAACAGCTCCTTCGCGGCCCTCACCGCATCGCGGCGAACGCGCTCGACCTCCCGATCTGACAAAGCAAGGCGTGGCACGCCAAAATAATACACCGTTCGATTTTGAGTGTCAACGTTTCCTGCGGAACTATTGGATTAGCGTCGCCGCGACCGGTGTTGCTCAAGCGCCGACTTCGCCCAACATCTCCCGCGCTGCTTGGCGCGCGGTTTCGAGGGCCTGCTTGAGCTGATCGGGGTCTTTGCCGCCGGCTTGGGCCATGTCGGGGCGGCCGCCACCGCTACCGCCGCAGATTTCGGCCGGCTGGCGAATCCACTCTTTAGCGCTGGCGCCCCCGTCGACCAGTTCGCGACTCAGTCCCGCGACGAGCTGCACCTTGTCGCCGGCCACGCTGGCCAATAGCGCGGCCACCGGTTTACCGCTGCGGCGCAAGTGATCGATATGTTGCCGCAGCGCACCGGCCGCAGCGCCGGGAACTTCCGCCACCACCACCCGCGCGGGGCCCACGTCGAAACCACCGGCCAACAACTCGTCGACCGAGACCTGGCTGGCGGCCGGTCCCTTGGCGGCCTGTTTGCGCAGATCGCGGATCTCCTTGGCCATCGCCTCCACCCGCTCAGGCACGGCTTCCGGAGGCACGCGCAATTCGCTGGCCACCGTGTGCAACAGCGACTCGTGATGTCGCATGTGCTGAAGCGCCCCCGGCCCGGTGAGGGCGGTGATTCGCCGGGTTCCGGCCGCCACGCTCTCTTCGGCCACGATGCGGAACAGGCCCACTTGCCCCGTATTGTCCAGATGCGTGCCGCCGCACAGTTCCTTGCTGAACTCGCCCATCTCGACCAGCCGCACCACGTCCGGGTATTTCTCGCCGAAGAGCATCATTGCGCCGGTGGCGCGCGCTTCGGTCAGTGGCAGGTGCCGCCAACTGATCGGCGCGACTTCGACAACGCGGGCGTTGACCTCGTCCTCGATCTTCGCCAATTGCTCGGGCTCGACCGCCGCAGGGTTCGTGAAGTCGAACCGCAGCCAGTCGCGGTCGACCTTCGAGCCCTGCTGCTGCGCGTGCTGGCCGACGTGCTTCTGCAGGGCGAAGTGCAACAGGTGCGTGGCGCTATGCGCCCGGCGAATGCCGTCGCGGCGCTCGACATCGACGCGGGCAGTGACGTTGGCGCCGAGTTCAATCCGCCCTTTGCGCAGATGACCGCGATGCAGGTGAAACGCGCCTTCGCTTTGCGTATCGATCACCTCGAAGCGGAAGTCGTCGCCGAAGATCTCGCCCGTGTCGCCCACCTGACCGCCGCTTTCGGCATAGAACGGCGTGCGGTCGAGCACGACGGTGATCGGCTCAGCTCGATTGGCCTCGTCGACCACCTCGCACAGCCGGTCGTGGGCAATGAGCCCCACCACGCGCCCCTCGGCTTCGGTGGTCATGTAGCCCAGGAAGTCGCTGGAGTGGAGGGCCTTTTTGAGCGCATCGAGCGGGCTCGACTGAAACAGCTCGCTCCGCTGCCCCGCGCCCGACTCCTGGCCGTGCACTTCCATCTCGCGGCGAAAACCTTCCCAGTCGAACGTCAGGTTGTGCTCGGCCGCCAGCGATTCGAACAGCTCCGGCGGAAAGCCGTGGGTCGTATACATGTCAGCCGCCTCATGGCCCGAGACCATCACGCGACCTTCAGCCTGCATCTGTTGCACCAGCCGATCGATGCGCGCCAGCCCCGCGTCGATCGTCGCCAGGAAGTTGCTCTCTTCCTGCTTGATCACGCCGGCTACCCGTTCGGTTGTATCGCCCAACTCGGGATACGGGTTGTGCATCAGCTCGGCCACCTTGTCGACCAACTGATGCAGAAAGGGCTCGCGCACTCCAAGCTGATGCCCGTCCAGCACTGCCCGGCGCAGCAGCCGCTTGATGACGTACTTCTCCTTGTTCGGCCCGGGATAGACGTTCTCGTGCACGGCAAAGGTACACGCCCGCACGTGATCGGCGATGCGACGCAGCCGCCGGCCGCTTTCGCTGTTGGCCTGGTACTTCACATCGCACACTTCGCCGGCCGCCAGCACCAGCGGACGCAGGATGTCGATGTGATAGTTCGTATCGACGTTTTGCAGCGATGCCGCTGTGCGTTCCAGACCCATCCCCGTGTCGATGTTCTTGCTCGGCAGCGGCCGCAAATTATCGGGCGGATCGCCCACGCGATTGAACTGCGTGAACACCAAGTTCCAAATCTCGACTTCGCCGGCGCCGGGCGCGCGATAGAAGATTTCGCTGCACGGCCCACACACGCCGTCGGGCCCCTGGCTCGGCGCGCTGGCCGGCCAGAAGTTGTCCTCTTCGTCCATCCGCTCGATGCGCGACGTGGGCAGCTTGATTAAGTCGTGCCAGATATCGGCCGCTTCGTCGTCATCCTTGTAGACCGAGACGGTCAGGCGCTGGGGATCGAGCCCCAGCCACTTCTTGTCGGTCAGAAACTCCCAAGCCCAGGCGATCGCGTCGCGCTTGAAATAGTCGCCGAAGCTGAAATTGCCCAGCATCTCGAAGAACGTGTGGTGATAGGCCGTGCGGCCGACGTTCTCGATGTCGCCGGTGCGCAGGCACTTCTGGCAGGTGGTGGCCCGGGTGAAGTCGAGCTTGCAGCGGCCGAGGAAGTGATCCTTGAACTGGTTCATGCCGGCCGGCGTGAAGAGCACGGAAGGATCCCACCGCGGCACGAGCACGTCGCTGGGACGTCGCACGCAGCCCTTCGTCTCGAAGAAGCTCAGATATTTTTCGCGTAGTTCGTCGGCCTTCATGGCACTCGTATGTCTGGCAGGGAATCGAATGGACTACGCCGGCCAAGATTGACCATCATGCACCGGCACAGTTCAGAAACGGTACGTCGCCCGGCGCAGAATACCGTCGGCGAATCACGCCGCGGCGGCGATCGAGCCGCTCATCATATCCCCACTACAAAAGACCGCCTAGCGGGGGCAATTGGGCTAGAATCAGCAACGCGCAGATGCTTTCCATCGCTCGTTTCATGCCGTGGAGCAGGCTTCATGAACCAGATCAAACGAAGTTCCCCAAACGCCACTCGCCTTCATCGCACCAAGCGAGACAACGCTCCATCTTCACAGAGATGCCGAGTAGCGAATGGTTCGCTCGACGCCAGATCGGGGCGTCGCGAGCGTGGCTTTTCGCCCCTGCTACTCTGTCTCCTCGCGACACTCACCTCGGCCATCGGCTGCTCGGGCAACTCCGGCGAGCCGACGGCCGAGGAGTTGCCGCCGGAAGAGCCGGCGATCGAGATTGGCGTCGACGAGCTGTACCAGGCGTACCACGAAGACCGGTACGCCGCCGGTGACAAGTACGACGACCTGGTGGTTGAAGTGCAGGGTGTCGTGCGCCGGGTGGGACTCAACGAAGTGAACGCCGGCACGGCGTTGTTGGTCGACGACCCGCAGGACCGCGAGCCGCGCGTCGGCTGCGAGATCTGCGGCACCATGGTTGATGGAGAAACCTACGGCAGCTTCGCAGACTTTGAGCGACTGGCCGAGCGGCAGACCGTCGTCATCCGCGGAGAGTGCAAAGGCTTCACCGGAGGGGGCGGTGACTGGGTCTCGCTCTACGACTGCAAAGTGCTCGACATCAAGCCGGGACCACCGCGGCCGACATGCGAACTCGATGGCGTCTGGAATGCCGAGAGCATCGTCTACCAGGGCGAGCCGAGCCCCTGGCTCGTCGAAGCCATCTGGGACGTTCGCGGCGATGAGATCTTCGTGACCGAAGTGAGCCAGACCTACTTCAATGAACAGTTCGAACGCCGCGAGACGATGCACTGCGACGCGTGGCTGACGCTCGACACCGAAACCGATCCACTACAGATCACCTTCGAGGCACCCTTCACAGATCGATCCATCCGAGCCGTCTACGGCATCTACCGACTCGACGACGCGCGGCTCACCGTCTGCTTCGCCGGATCCGAAGAGAGCCGCCCCACCGAGCTCGAATCCCCGCCCGAAAGCGACGTCCACCTGATCGAGTTCCAACGGGCAGAGAGGTGAGGAGGCGAACCCGCAGCGAGTGCTACTCTATCGTGCGTCGCCGCGACTCACTCGTCGATCTCGCACTGCTGCAGGAAATCGGTCGGGATTTCAGCGGTCTTCTGCCCCACCAGCGCAAAATAGTACAGCGGCTGCCCTTCCATCGACAGCCGGTGGCGATAGCGCTCCAGGTGGTAGATGTCCAGGTACTCAGAAAAGATCAACTGCCGGACGAAGCGCGAGAAGCCGGACGTGTCAGAGGCGTCGAGAAACGTCTCTTTGATGTTGAATGCCACCCAGCCCCCGTTCTGCACGAGATGCAATCCGTGAAGGAATGCGGCCGGCGGGATGTCGCCAAATCCCAGCGCCGCGACCGAAACCAGGCAGTCGATGGTCCACGCTGCGAGTTCTTCACCCAACTCAGGACTCGGAGCAGCGAGGTCCGCCACGTAGTAGTCGTCATAGACCCCGGGACGATCGCGGTCGGCCGCCGCTCGGGCAGCGTCGATGATATCGACGCCGATCAGTCGGGCGACTCCGTAGCTCTTAAGTACCTCGCCCATCATGCCGTTGCCCGCGCCCAGATCGAGCACGCGTAGCTCAGAGATCGCCTGTTCGCTGGCGTCGACAGTGCGTTTGAGGATTTCGCCGACCTTCTTCGGCGATGAGCACTTCAGGCGGTCGTAGAAAACCTGCTCGTAGAGACCCGGCCGCTCGTAGATTCTGTCGTAGTCGTGAAAACGGAGGCGAACATCTCTGCCGTTTTCGACGATCTTGAAGCAGACTTCGTCCTGCTCGAGCTCGGCGGATGACGTACGGGGGAAGCGAATTCGGTGACGTGCGTGCATGGTCTCCCGAGGTGGTGAAGCCTTTCGCTGACGTTCAATAGCGAACATGATTGTACCGCAATGGCCACCGCGATGGCAGCGGCGCGGAGTTGCCATGTCGACGGCAGCACCACCTGCGAACCGAGTAAGCACGCCACTGTCGGGCCTGCATGCACGCATGCAGCTATGATTCGAGATTTAGCCACAAAGAATCGCGCAAACCGGGTGTCGAGATCCACGCGCATACTCGATGCAAATCCCGAAAACGCGCCCAGTTCGACGCAGATGCGAGAGTCAGCTCACTGCGAGGCCTAACCGGCTGGCCGCACCGTGCGCGTCAAATCGCCGTCGCTGCCGAAGGGAAGACGCAGCTCGACGTCGCGCTGTTTGTCGCGGACGCGAGTGTAAAACTGATCCGGCGTGCGGACCGAGCGGCCATCAACGTGCGTGATGAACATGCCGCGACGAAAGCCTGCCTGCCAGGCAGGACTGTCGCTGTCGACGTCGATCACCACCACGGCGTCTTCGACCGGCGTGGGTCGTGCGACCGGTTCATCGATCGTCACGGTCTTATAATCGACCAGCAGCCCGCGCCATTTGTCGCGCGGCTGGTAGATGGAACGCCCTCTCACGGGGTATTTGGCCAGCCGCACTTCGACGATCCGCACGTCGCGGTTGCCTTCGCCGCTCACAGTGAGCCGGACGATCGAATCGACCGGCTGCTTGCCGATCTGCAACACGAGCCCATCGGCATCGAAGATCGGCACGTCGTTGACCGCCGTGATCACATCGCCCGGGCGCAGATCCGAATGTTGCGCGGGGGTTCCGACGAGTACGCGATTGACGCGCATGCCGCGTAGTCCCGAGCGGATCTCGTCGGGCATGAGATTGTCGGGTTCGATGCCGAGAAAGCCGTACTCGACCTCGCGGCGAGCTTTCAACGCTTCGACAACACGGCGGAACGTGTCGTCGATAGCCACCGCGTAGCCGGCCGACTTTTCATAGCCGGCAATCGCGGCAATCGATGTGGTGAGTCCGACCATCTCGCCCCGCTTGTTCAGCAGCGCCCCGCCGCTGGTGCCAAGATTCAGCCGGGCGTCGGTCTGAATGAGCGTGCCGTACTCGTGCAGCGTCGGCCCCAGCACGGCATCATCTTCGGTCGTTCCGGCAGGCGTGCGGGGGGCCTTGCGCATCAGGTTGGCCACGATGCCCCAACTGGCGCTGACCTGCCCGTCGCTGGCGATGGCGTAGGGATTGCCCAGCGCGATCACCAGATGGCCGCGGCGCAAAGTGCTCGCGTCGCCCCACTGGATCGGCTGCAAGTCCGACGTTTCGATCTTAAGGACCGCCAGATCGAATCGCGGATCAGCGCTCCACACGCGGGCCTTTAACTTCTGCCGATCGATCGTCGTGACGTAGTAGTCGAACAGCTCCGGATCGCCCAGCACGTGATAGTTGGTGAGGATCAAGCCTTGCCGATCGATCACCACTCCTGTGCCGAAGGCCGTGGGCACGAACTCCGGATCGTCCGGACCGACTGGCGGTTCGATGGCTAACTGTCGCCGCCGCGGGTCGAGCGGATCCAGCGGCCCCAACACACCATCGCC
>CALKYM010000201.1 GCA_938003525.1 uncultured Planctomycetales bacterium
GTCAAGTTGCTCATGAGGCGGGAGCCAGTCCCCGTTTTGTCCGCTGTTGCGGGCAGTATGAACCGGGCCCGCTGGCCGCGTTGCTCGTCGCGATGCTGACGTTGCCGTTTCTTTTCACCGGCGTGCTGCGCCTGGCGCCGTTTGAGCGGGTCTATTGCCCGCTGTTGCCGTTTGTGGCCGTCGCGGTGGCGTGGCCGACGACGGTTGCGCAGCAGCGGCTCGAATCGTCCCTTGCCGCCGGCGGGCAAGTGCGCGCCGCGCGTTGGGCGGGATCGCCGCTGGTGTTGTTGTGCTTGATCGCGGTATCGGTGCTGCCTTGGCTGGCCACGTATCCGCAGAGATTGGCGGCAGTGCGCCGGGAGCGATTCGCCCAGGACGGTTACTTCAACTACTACGCGGCCGGCTACCATCCCTCGCTGGTGGCCCAGGAACTGCGTTGGCGGTGCGACGACCGGCAGCCGTTCATCATTTGTTTCGACGATGCCGACGAGCTGGCCATGCGGTACTACCTGGCTGGCGAAGCGCTGCCGACCGGTCGCGTGCGGCACCTGCCAGATGGCCGCACGGCGGCCAAGGTGTTTCTCGTCGTCCCGCCATTGCCGCACTACGACCGCATCGCCGGGCGCTACGGAATTGCGGCCGACGTGCTGGCCGACCTGCCGCTGGTCAAGGACTTTGGCTACTACAACCTGCACGCCTCGCAGGGCGAGTTGATCTTCACGCCGGTGGCGCCAGATGAAACCGAGGCGAAGGAAGATGACGAAGCGGCTGCAGATTCGTGAGTCGCGCTGCGGGTAGGTTCGAATGGCGGCCCGCTTGCCAAGCCGTGCGGCCCGTTTGAGAATGGGCGACTCCGCCAAGCTAGAACCCTGGGAGCGACGATGGCCGACTTTTCGTTCGGACTGAACACCAGCACGATCCGCCCGGCGTCGTTGCTGGACAAGATCCGCATCGCCGGCGAGTCGGGCTACGACGCCATCGAGCTGTGGATCAACGACGTCGAAGCCCATCTGGCCGATGGCAGGCAACTGGCCGACGTCATCAAGGCGCTCGACGACCAGGGGTTGTCGCGCCCCAGTATGATCTCACTGCGCAACTGGTGCGTGGCCGACGATGCCAAGTTCGACGAAGCGGTCGAAGTCGCCCGGCGACAACTGGACATTGCCCGCGAACTGGGCGTCGAGCGGATCGTGGCCGGTCCGCCGCGGGAGGTGGTGCCCGTCAAGATGGCGACCGAGCGTTACGGGCAGTTGCTCGAAGTGAGCGTTGCCCACGGCGTGCCGGCGTCGCTCGAGTTTCTGGGTTTCGTCGAGGGGATCAACAAGCTGGAGATCGCGTGGGAAATTTGCGCGGGCGTGGCACGGCCCGAAGGTACGATCACGCCCGACGCGTGGCACATGTTTCGCGGCGGCAGCGACTTCTCAACGCTGGAACAAATCCCGGCTGATCACATCTCGTGCTTCCATTGGAACGACGCACCGCCTGAGCCACCGCGCGCAGAGCAGACCGATGCCGACCGCGTGCACTGCGGCGACGGGATCCTCGACCTGCGGGAGTTGGCCGACCGGCTGCGGCGAATGGAGTGGCGCGGCGTGCTGTCGCTGGAGTTGTTCAACCCCCAGTACTGGAAACAGGACCTGGGGGAGGTCGCACGGACGGGGCTGGCTAAAATGAAGCAAAGCGTCGGCTAGCAGGAGCGACGACGGCTCGTATTGGCGGCGCGAACGCTTCCTCGATCGGCAGAGCATGAAGGCAAACGTAGCGTCGGCGACGCTGGTCGAAACCCGCGGGCTGACGAAGACCTACGGGACGTTCACGGCGCTCGATTCTTGTTCGCTGGAGATTCAATCCGGCGAGGTGTTCGGTCTGCTGGGGCCCAACGGCGCCGGCAAAACGACGCTGATCCGGCTGCTGTTGGGTTTCCTGCGACCCAGTTCCGGCGCGGCGCGGATCGGCGGGCTGGATTGCTATGCCCAGGCGGTCGACGTGCACCGGCAGGTTTCGTACTTGCCGGGCGAGGCGCGGTTGTTCCGGCAGATGCGGGGCCGCGACGTGCTGCGGTTTTTTGCCCGGGCGCGGCGCGAGTCGGACTTGCGGCGTTCTCTGGAGCTGGCCGAGCGCTTGCAGTTAGATCTTTCGCGCCCGGTGGCTTCGTGCTCGACCGGAATGCGGCAGAAGCTGGCGCTGGCGGTGGTGATGGCGGTCGACGCTCCGCTGATGATTCTCGACGAGCCGACCGCCAATCTCGACCCCACGGTGCGCGGCGACGTGTTGCAACTGGTGCGCGAAGCGCAGCGCGAGGGGCGCACCGTGCTGTTCTCTTCGCACGTGCTTTCCGAAGTCGAATCGATCTGCGATCGGGTGGGCGTGCTGCGGCGGGGCGAGTTGGTGCACACGCAGCAAATGTCCGAACTGCGGCGGCAACACCGCATCCGGGCGCAGCTTACCGGCGACTTTGTCGAACCACCGCCCGAAGTGGCCGTCGGTCTGACGATCGATACCCAGGAGAACGGGCTGTTGGTGATTCACACACCCGGTGAACTCTCGCCGCTTTTGGGTTGGCTGGCGACGCTGCCCTTGGCCGAGGTCACCATCGAGCCGGCGGGCCTGCAGGCCATTTACGATCGCTACCATCCCCCGGGATTGCGATGAACCGCGCACTGTGGATCAAAGCCATCGTCGAAGCGCGGCTGTTGTTAGCCGCCTGCATGTTGCTGTTGTTCGTGTTTCAGTGGATTTACGTGTGGGTCACCAGCCTGGTGAAGTTGGGGCCGCTGTACACGTTTCTCACCGAGCTGCCTGAGCACCTGACGGGTATCCTCGGCGCACCGATTGAAGAAGTGGCGACGATCGAAGGCCGCATTGCGCTGGGATACATCGATCCGACGATGGTCGTGACGGCCGCCGTCTGGAGCATCTCGCGCGGCTCGGACGTGGTGAGCGGAGAGATCAACCGCGGTTCGATGGAGATGCTGCTGGCCTTACCCGTGCGGCGGGCCGAGGTCTTGGTGGCTCACGCCGCGGTCACGGTTGTCGGCGCTGCGCTGATTGCGCTTTCGGCCGTGCTGGGAACCGCCATGGGGGTGTGGACGGTCACCTTGGAAGCGGAGGTGGCAGCTGCGACTTTTCTGCCGGCCGCCACGAATCTCTTTGCGCTGACGTTCTTCGTGTGCGGCATCACCACGCTGGCCTCTTCGGTCGACAGCGTTCGCTGGCGGACGGTCGGCTTGATCGGCGGCTTTTACATCGTGCAGGTCATCATGGAGGTCTTGTCCCGCTCGGCGCCGGTGCTGTCGTGGCTCAAGTGGTTCACGTTTCTGGGGGCCTACGAACCGCAGTCGATCATCACGCGCATGCTCGACGACCCGGCGGGAGCGTGGTGGCTGGCGGCACAATTCAATGCCGTGCTGTTGGGATTGGGCCTGCTGGGCTATGCGCTGGCCTTGGCGCTGTTTTGTCGTCGCGATGTGCCGGCCCCCCTGTGAGGCGGAATCAGCCCGACGAAGGCACCACATAGCGTCGTTGGCGGCGTCCGGTCATAATACGCGGCTGTGTGAACTTTCGGCACGCCGCGATCGACCCAATGGGGCGGCGCGTCGCACATTCCCGCTGGCCGTCCCGCCCTCGAACCCCATCACCACCATGTTCTCACGTACGCTCGTTTCGGCGCTCGTTTTCGTGTTTGCGTCCGGCGTCTTGATCGAATCGGCCCTGGCCGAAAATGAAGGTGAGCGGCTGTTGGACCAGGCCATCGAGGCCAAGCTCACCGCTGCGAATCTCAACGAACTGAGCGAAGTGATTTCGCTGTTGGACAAGGCCCTGGAAGCCGGTTTGGACGAGGAAAATACCGACCTGGCCGAGAGCCTGTTGGCGGCCGTGCTCTTGCAGCGGGCGGCGGCCGTTAGCGCTGCGGTGTTTCAGGCCACACCGGGCGATCCGCGGGTGGCCGCGCAACTGCCGCAATTGGTTCGCGCTGCGCTGGGCGATCTCGAACGGGCCATCGAGATCGACCCGGAAAAGATGGAATCGCAGTTCTTATTGGGCCGGCTGTTGTCGATTGCTGGCCAGCGCGAACGGGGCCGCGACGCGCTCTCCGCCGCGTTAGAGCTGGCCGTCGAAGACATCGATCGGGCCAAGATCTTCGCGGCCCGCGGCGACGTGCAGGACGACCCCGATGCCCAGTTGGAAGACTACCAGGCGGCTTTGGAACTGATGCCGGAGTTGCCCGGCGCCCTTCGCCGCCGCGGGCAGGCACTGCTCAATCGGGGAGATGCCGAAGCGGCCCTGGCCGACTTTGACAAGGCACTGGAGATCGAACCCGGTGACGCCGAAACGCTCGAGGCCCGCGCCGTGGCGCTGGCCAAGCTGGGCCGCTTTGATGAGGCGATTGAGAGCCTCGACGCGGCCATCGAAGTCGAGCCGCGGCTGCTCAGTGCCTATGTCCGCCGGGCCCAGGTCAATATCGAGCTGGGCGATATGGAACAGGCAGTCAACGATTTGGACAAGGCGCTCTTGTTGGCGCCCAATCATTTGGCTTCGCTCGTCTTGCGGGCCAACTGTTTGCAAGCCCTGGAGAAGCCCGACCGGGCGCTGGCCGACATCGAGCGCGCCTTGCAGGTGCAGCCGAACTTCGCGCCCGCCCTGCAAATGCAAGTGGCGCTGTTGCTACAGGCCGAGCGATTGCAAGAGGCCCTCGACGTGATGCTCTCCTGGCACAACGCAGAGCCCGGCAACGCCGAGGTGCTCGTACAACTGGCCATCACGCTGCGGCAAATGGGCCGTATCGAGGACGCCATTGAGTCTTTCAGTGCGGCGCTTGAGCGCAACGACCAGTTGGTTGTCGCCCTGCAAGGTCGCGCCGATTCATATCTGACCGTCGGCCGGCAGACCGAAGCCATCGCCGACTACGAGGCGGCACTGGAGATCAATCCTGAAGACCCGACCGTGCTCAACAATCTGGCCTGGGTGTTTTCCACTTCGAAGAACGACTCATTGCGCGACGGCGAGCGGGCTCTCGAGTTGGCGATCGCCGCGGCTGAGCTGACCGAATACAAGGAGGCCTTCATTCTCAGCACGCTGGCGGCCGCTCATGCCGAAAACGGCGATTTCGAGGCGGCTCGCAAGTGGATCGCCGAGGCGCAGGACAAGAGCTCCGACGAGCTCCGCGAGGCGATCGACAAGGAGGCCGCCAGCTACGAGGAGGAAGAACCTTTCCGCGAAGAGCTCACCACCGAAGATCAGTCGCAGGGGCTCTCGCTGTTGCCGGCCGATGCAGGCACGGCAGACGACGAATCGTCGCCCGACGCCGATGACGAAGATGATGACGCCGAGCCGGCAGGCGACCTTCGTGACGTGCGCAGCGGTCCAGTTGCGCGCGGCTCAGCCTGAGCTGGCGGCCGTTTCGAAGGGCGTGCTGCACAGCGGCGGATCGTAATCGATCAGATCGCCGGCCCCGTCGAATTGCAGGGGACGCGGTTCGGTGAGGATTTCAAGATCGTCGCGCTGCCGGGCTTCTTCCAGGTAGCCGGCCGAGCATTCAACCTCGGCCAGCTCCAGGGTGTTGCGAATCCACAGCACGCGCGCTTCGTGGGGCGGGATGAGCCCGCAGGTTGAAATGGCCGCGTCAATCGCCTCGCGCTCGCTGTCGTAGTGCACTGGCGTCATGGCGCCGCCGGGATGGCCGCCGGTGATGCAGTTGATCTTGGTGATCGTCATATCGGCCTTGTCGACCACGCGCCGCGCACAAAACTCGGCGATCCCCAATCCGGCGGCGTTGCCCTTCGTCTCGTCGGTTAGATCGCGAATCATGATGCGGCGGACTTTGGGCCACTCGTCGTCGCCGGCGCAATGGTCGTTGAACTTGCGTCCCACCACGTTGGTGTCGAGCCCCGAACCGCTGATGTTCTTGCCGATCTGGTCGATGAGCAGCAAATCGGCGCGATCGAACGGCAGCCGCGGCATCCATTGCCGGGCCAGCTTGAGCAGTTCTTTCTCGCGCTCTTCGAGTCGCTCGGGCGCGACGGCCTCGATTTTTGCGGTGCGGTCATAGGCGTTCTCGACGATGCCCACGCCGGCCGCGATGCGACATTGCTCCAGTACATGATGTGCCACGCTGCGGACGATTTGTGGAAAGCTGTAGTCCATGATGGCGCGGTGGTAAATCTTTGCGCCGGCATGCTTGCCCAGCCCGATGAGCATCATCTTCATCAGGCCGCTTTCGATCTCGCCCACGAATCCCGTATGCGGCTTGACCCGCCCGCAGACGATCACATGGTCGGCCTCGTAGGCAAAGCGGTCGAAATGGACGGGGATGCCTTCGGCGGTCTGGCAGACGATCACCGTGTCCATCGTCGCGCGGATGGGGCAGCCCAGGTACTCTTCAGTCATGCCGTAGCCTTCGACGATCTGCCGTTGGCCTTCGGCCGTACCGCCGCCGTGACTGCCCATCGCCGGCACGATGAACGGACGGGCGCCCAACTCCTGGAGATGATCGACAATGGCCTTGATGATCTCGTGAATGCGGGCGATGCCGCGGCTGCCGGCGGTGATGGCAACCGATTGGCCCGGCTGGATGCGGTGGCCCAGATTGAGCCGGGCGAGTTGCGCGAGCGTCTCGCCGCGGACGTCGTCGAGTGTGGGATTCTGGAACCGCTGGCGGACGCGAAACATTTCCGGGTAACTGCTCATCCATTCCTCGCGCTGTTCACAGATCGCTAGCACGTTTGATCTTAGCGGGGCGTTGCCAGACGGTCGATTGTCCGCTGGCACGACCACCCCGGGTGCGTCACGGCCCCCAATCGCTCTAGGTCCGTCCGGCGGTTGCGCTTACAATCCCGCACCCTTCGAGTCTGGCACGCTGGTGCCGGACTGTTTCTCAGGATGATCCCCCTGCAGGCATGAGGCCACCCGATGGCAACGGTTTCCCGAGGTGCGCGACGGCGACGACGCCGCTACGACGACGAGATCTACGATGATTTGCCGCCGGTGCGCCGCGAGCGAAAGAGCGCTCGCAGCACGAAGCTGTTGTTGGCCGCCGGTGCTCTGGCGGGACTGGCGTGGTTCGCCCCGACCATTGTTGCCAAGTCGCCGTTAGCCGGGCAGTTCATCGATCGCGCCACCGCCGACTTGGATGGCAGCGTACAGGTCGGTTCGCTCTCGCTGGGCTGGTTCTCGCCCGTTGTGTTGCACGACGTCGAGATCCGCGACGACCGCGGCGGGCTCGTCGCGCGGCTGCGAAAAGTCGAAGGGCAGCGTCAGTTGCTGAGCCTGCTGCGCGACTCAGAGAACCTGGGGCGGTTCCGCGTCGAAGGGCCCTTGTTGCGGGTGGTGATCGATGAGCAGGGCAGCAACGTCGAGCGGCTGTTGTCGACCTATCTGGCAGACGACGATTCGTCGCTGGAGACCACGGCCGTCGATCTGGAAATCGTCGATGGCGAGCTCACATTGATCGACATGACGCGCGACGCGACCTGGCAGTGGCGCGACGTGGAGATTGCGGCCCACGTGCCGCAACGACTCACGGATCCGGTGAACATCGAAGCGCAAGCCCGTCTTGACGATCAGGCCGCCGGTGGCGAAGCCCGACTCACCGCCGAGATGTACTACAACGAAATCGACCATGCGGAGCCCGCCAGTACCGGCCACGTGACCTTGGCGACCAAGGGTTTGCCGCTGGACGCCGTGGCGTGGTGCGTCGAACGGTTCGCGCCCGGCACGGAACTGTCTGGCCGGATGGCGGCCGACCTGAAATACGACTGGACGCCGACGGTGAGCGGCAAAGCAGCCACGGCCGACGTCGTCGGCACGCTGTCGGCCCAAGGGCTGAAGGTCTCCGGACCGTGGCTGGGCGATGATCGCTTGGAGCTGGCGCGGGTCGAGCTGCCTTGCGACATTCATCAGCGCGGCAATCAGTGGGACGTGCGCCAATTGTCGCTGGAGTGCGACCTGGGCCACGTTTCTTACCGGGGAGGCTATGACGCGGCGGCCGGTGTCATGGCCAGCCTGGCCGAACAGACTTACGAGGCCAGCGGGTCGCTCGATCTCGCCCGGCTGGCCACGCTGTTGCCCCACACGCTGCACGTTCGCGAGGGCATGCAACTTACCGAAGGCGAAGTCGCCTTCCAGCTCACCAGTCTCGAACAGAACGGCAAGGGCGTATGGCAGGGCCGGCTGGAAACAACGCGCCTGGCGGCGCGCAGCCGTGGCGCCGGCATTGCGCAAGGCCCAACGCCAACCTGGGACGAGCCGCTGCTGGTCACGTTTCGCGCGCATGAAGTGGGCGACGAGGTGCTCGTCGATGAACTTCGCTGTGAATCGAGCTTTCTCGAGCTGGAAGCCTCGGGCGAGCCGAACTACTTCGCCATGGCGGCCAGCTACGATCTGCAGAAGTTAGCCGACGAGCTGCGCGACTTCGTCGATCTTCGTGACGTGGTGCTCAGCGGCGACGGCTGGAGCTACGTGAGCTGGGAGCGCGACGCGGCGGGGCAGTTCTCTGCTGAAGGCGAGACGCAGATCCGCGAGTTGGAGATCACGCTGCCCGGCGCCCGGCCGGTACGCGAAGAGAATCTGATCGCGTTTGCCAAGGCCAAGGGGCACGCGGCCACGATGTATCGGGCCGACCGCATCGACAGCGGTTCGCTGCGGATCGACAGCGGCTTGGATCGCGTGCGGGCGCAATTGACGGCGCCGATCGAAAACCTCTCCAGCGAGTCGTCGTGGCCGGTCACGGCCGAAGCCATGGGGCAACTGGCCAACTGGATGCCGCGGTTGGCGCCGGTGATTGGCACGCTGGAAGACTACACCGTGGCGGGCAACGCCAAGATCAGTGTGACCGGCACACTCGAACCCTCCGGGCTCGAACTGCAGTCGGCAGAAGCCGCCGTCGGTAACTTACACGTGGCCGGCGGTGGCGTTTACGTCGATGAGCCAGAGGCCGTGCTACGACTGGCCGGACGCTACGACGCCGAGCACAACGCAGCGCGGCTTTCGCGACTGGAACTCGTGACGCCGACACTCACGGCCCAAGCGAACGATCTGGCGGCCAGGTGGGAACAGGCGGGCAGTCCGCAGGTGACCGGTCAGCTTCAGTACGCGGGCGACTTGCGGTTGTTGCAGCAATGGTTCCGCAATCCCGCCACGCCGCCCTCATGGAACTTTGGCGGTAGCGTGCAGGGGCAACTGGCGATGACCGGTGGCGACGCGAGCGCCATCGAGTGGATGTCGACGATCGACAACCTCGTCGCGCAACAGGCTGGTGGCGAGCTGTGGCACCAGCGCCAGGTGCGCTCGCTGGGACGGGCCCGCTACGAAGAAAACGCCGATCGGATCGTGCTCTCGCGCCTCGAACTGCAAAGCGAAGCGCTGGCCGCGGCCGGTTCCGGGCACATCGACAATTGGGGAGGCAAGCAGCATCTGGAGCTGTCCGGGCAGATCGACTACGACATGCCCGAGCTGGCCCGCTTGCTGCAACCTTACCTGGGCGAGGGCGTGCAAGTGGTGGGGCGTCAGCGGCGCACCTTCAGCGTTCGCGGCGACCTTACGTCGCCGGAAGATGCCGTGGCCGGCACGCTCGAAGCGAGCCTGGTAGGCCGCATGGCCGGGCAAACGTCGTTGGGCTGGGATCGTGCGCGGGCCTACGGCTTTGACATTGGCGGCGGCGAGCTCAGCGGCAGTTTGGCGGACGGGCGGCTGACGGTCGCCTCGCTCGATGTGCCGCTCAGCGGCGGACGATTGCGGGCCGACCCACTCGTGGTGCTGGCTCCGGGCGCGGCTGAGTTGTTCGTGCAGCCGGGCACGCTGCTGGATCGGGTGCGCGTGACGCCGGAGATTTGCAACGCCGCGTTGATGTACGTGGTACCGGTGCTGGCCGGCGTGGCACAGGCTGAAGGCAGTCTGTCGCTGGAGACCAGCGGCTGTCGCGTGCCACTTTCTACGCCCGATCAGGGTGAGGTGGGCGGACGGTTGATTGTGCACGACGTGCAGATTGGCGCCGGACCGCTGGTGCGCGAGCTGGCTGTATTGTTGCAGCGGCCGACGACGGCACAGTTGCAGCGCGAGTCGGCCGTCGCCTTTCGCATGGTCGGCGGGCGCATCTATCACCGGGACCTGGAGCTGGTGTTTCCCGATCTCACGATTCGCACGTATGGCTCGGTCGGTCTCGACGGCACGCTGGCCCTGATGGCCGAGATGCCGGTGCCGCCCAAATGGATCGGCAACAATCGTCTCGGTACCGCGCTGCGGAATCAAATCATTCAGTTGCCGATTGGCGGGACGCTCAGCGAGCCGAAGATCGATCAGACCGCGTTACGGCAAACCAGCGCCCGATTCATTCAGGGCGCGGCGACCGACGTGATTCGCGGCGAAGTCGAAAACCAGATCAACAATCAGCTCGACCGGCTGTTGCGCCGACCGCAGTAGTTGATCGCGTCCACGAGCCTCGCGGAGATTCAAGGATGTATCGCCGCCACGGGGACAAGTTGGGGCTGGTCTTTCTCGGCTGCGATCTCACGTTGACCGCGCTCGCCTGGTGCGGCGCCTATGCGGTCCGGTTTGCGGTCGTACCGGCCCCTCACGGAGTACCGGGCCTCGAGCAGGTGTTGGCCGGGCTGCCTTTCGTGCTGCTGTTGGCGGCCGTGGCCTATCGGGTTTGCGGGCTGTATGAAATTCACCGGCTGAGGCAATTGCCGCGCGAGCTGGGCGTGCTGTGTCAGGCGGCCGCACTGGTGTTTCTGTTGTGCATTGTGTCGACGTTCTATCGACGCGATCTTTACGAGTCGCGATTGGCGCTGGCACTGTTTCCGCTGCTCGACGTCGCGCTGCTGGTGGCAGGACGCCGGCTGTTGTGGCGGGCGCTGGCACACTTCCGCCGACGGGGTCTCAATCACGGTCGCGCGCTGATCGTCGGTGCCGGTCGCCTGGGGCGGATGGTGGCCGACACGATTGGTCGCAATTCGTGGACGAGTCTCGAAGTCGTCGGCTTCATTGATCATCCCCGGCCGCAAGAGCCGCTGGCTGCGCCGCGACTGGGCGATGTGGATGCTCTGCCCGAGGTTGTGGCGGAGCGACAGGTCGACCACGTGTTCGTGGCACTCCCGCTGTCGCGGTACGGCGAGTTGCCGCACGTGCAGCAGATTCTCGGCGATCTGCTGGTCGAAGTGCAGCTCGTGCCGGAGATTCCCCAGTTGGCTGGCATGCGGATGCGGGCGTTGGAAATCGACGACCTGTCGTTCTTGAGTGTGCGCGAGAGCCCTTACGCAGGCTGGCCGAAAATGGCCAAACGGGCACTCGATTTGGCCGTCGGCACGGCGGCGCTGGTGCTGTTCGCGCCGCTGATGTTGGCGTTGGCTGCGCTGATCAAGCTGAGCAGTCGCGGCTCCGTCTTCTACCGGCAACCGCGGCTGGGGCTACGCGGGCGGACGTTTCAGATGTTGAAATTCCGCTCGATGCACGAAAACGCCGAGAGGGCGACGGGACCAGTTTGGGCATCGGCCAACGATGCGCGCTGCACGCGGCTGGGGCGCTTCTTACGCGCGCACAGCTTGGACGAGTTGCCGCAGTTGTTCAATGTGCTCAGCGGCGACATGAGCCTTGTCGGTCCCCGGCCGGAACGCGGTGTGTTCGTCGAACGATTCCGCCGGCAGATGCCCCACTACGCGCAGCGACATCTTGTGCACGCCGGTATGACGGGCTGGGCGCAGGTACACGGCTGGCGGGGAGACAGTTCGCTACGCCGGCGACTGCAGTACGACCTGTACTACGTCTCCCACTGGTCGCTGGCACTGGATCTCAAGATCTTATGGATGACGCTGTGGCGCGGCTTTCGCAGCCGACACGCGCATTGATGCGTGAACGCCCCATTGTGGCAAGTTTTCCTCGTCCGGCCGCTCTGCGGTAAACTATGGGTATGACTCCCAAGATTACCAAAGAGCAGCGAGACGCCCTGGAGCAGGAACCCGGCAAGCCACTCCGCCTTGCAGACGATGAGAGCGAGAGGGTTTACGTCGTCGTCGACGAACAGTCTTTGCCGACTCTCTGGGAAGACTACATTCGCCGCGAAGTCCAGCGAGGTCTCGATCAGCTTGATCGCGGTGAAGGCCAAGCTTGGGACGCCGAGGGGTTTCTGAAGGCTGCCCACCGTCGCGCCGCCGACCGCCAGCCGTGATGGCCAGAGTCGTCCTGTCTCCACTGGCTCTGGACGACCTCGAAAGCATCTGGGACTACATCGCCGCGGACAACCTCAGCGCGGCCGACAAGACGATTCGCAAGCTCGATGCCGCGTTCGCGCTGTTGGCCGAGAGTCCGCTTGCCGGTGAAGAGCAACCGCAGCTCCGGCCTGACCTCCGCCGCTTCGTGGTTGGTTGGTACTTGATCTTCTACCTGCCGCTGGAAGATGGGATCCAAGTCGTGCGCGTTTTTCACGGTGCCCGCCGCTACGAGGACTTGTTGTAACGATAGAGCGGCTGTGGTCTCCGACGCACACGGTCGCGTTGTAGCCGTCGTCGAAGTCGGCGCGCGCTACCGCCTGCGCAAGCGCGGCGTGACGAGCCCGACGTTGGAGTTGACGATCTCCTTGACTTCGTCGGGCTGGTGCTCGTAGGTCTGCTTGGCGTAAGAGAGAGCCGGCAGGTGGCGGCTCTCGATGGCGTCGTCGAGAACCTGGTAGAGGTATTGCTCGCGGCCCAGTGTTTCAGCGACCGCGCGGCGCAAGTCGAGCAGCTCGTCGACGAGTTGTCCGAGCAGGCGATCTTCGCTGAGGTCGGGTTCGCGGCTCATGTGGTTTCTTGCCGGGCCAAGTGTCACCCACCACGGGGTGGCCAAGGAATCGTCGACGATGCGAGGTTGCGGTAACCGGCACATCGGCCGCGCGGCGCCGTTTCCTGCAAGCCTTCCCAATGGTCCCGTTCAGCCGATTTGTCGGGCAAAAACGCGACATCTCGCGAGATCGTCACCCGAGAGGGGGATGGGAAATTGGTGAAAACACGCGGAAATTGGCCTTGACCCCCCCAACAAAGTGGCAGTAGAGTGGTCCGGTCTGCTAGCCATTTCGAGGGCCGGGATGCCCGCTGATCGCACATGTATGGGTTTCTTAAAACGTTTATCCGAAACAGGTTATTGACTTCGATCTGGTAGCCCGTCGCGGCTGCGAAGCGGTCGCGGCCCTCACGAAATCGAAACCTTATTCGCGCCTGGCGCGTATAAATCAGTAAAGGAGAAATCGGGACAAGGAGGCGAACGCCTGCCGGTTTGCGACGTACCGGAGAGGTCCTCGGCTGCTGACGGAGCCTTCAGCCGGAGATCAACGCCAGCCGCGCAGGGGTTACCGTTCGAGATGAAGAGGCACGGCGACGCCGTCCAGCGCGTCGTCACACGAGCTCCAGGGACCCTTAAATTCAGCCGTCATCAGGCAGACCTCCGCAGCGACCCCGAATCGACTCACTCCCGATAGCGCGCACCGCTGCTAAGGCCGACCTGCCTGGTTGATCGCAGGAGGCGGTCGTGAAGCTGAACAGGACTTCAGCGGTGGTCGACTATCAATTGCTGGCAGAGTTCGAACGCTTGCGCGATCTGTTGCGCGAGCCGCAGTTCGCCCCTCATTGGGACAAGCGTTTGGCCTACTGGGCGTTGGCCGGCGATCGCCGGCTGCCGCTGGCCTTTCTCGATCGCACGATTCGCGCGCTGATCGACGCTTCGTTCGAAGAGCTACACGCCACGCCGGGTGTGGGACAGAAGAAACTGCACTCGTTGGTCACCCTGTTGAAACGGGTGGTCAAGGACGTTCCGCAGGATGAGCCATCCGGCGGCGAAACCGGCGGCACACCAGAGCCAGCCGTGCCCGAAGTGCCGCAGGCCCCCGCACCAGTCGATGCGGCGCACCTCTCCGAAGCGACCTGGGCCGCTTGGCGCGAAGCCGTGAAGCGGCACGCCCTCGAGCAGGAGACGTTGGGCCGGTTTGCCAAGTCGCTGGCCGAGTTGCCGAAAGTGATTTGGGAAACGCCGCTGGGCAGCTACGTCGATTTGACGTTGGCCGAAGTGCGCGATCTCAAGACGCATGGCGAGAAGCGGCTGCAGGCCGTGCTCGACGTGTTTCACGATCTGTTCGGCATCCTCTCGGTCGTGGGAGCGGGCCGCGAATTGACCGTGCGCATCGTGCCGCGGTTTGCCAGTCAACTAGAAGCCTGGTTTACCACGGCGCTCGCCGCCCAGGCTCCGCCTACGCCGGCGCAGATCGATGCTCACTTCGTAGAGCCGCTCATCGAGCAGCTTACCTGCGACACGCACGAGCCGATTCCCGAGTTGGCCAAGCAGCGGATCGGCCTCAGCGGAACAGCCAAGAGCGTCCGCGACATCGCCCAGGGGTTGGGGCTCACCCGCGCGCGGGTTTATCAGATGTTGGGCGAAGCCGCCGCCGTGATGCGCGTTCGCTGGCCGGAAGGTCCTTCACTGGTGCACGAGATGGATCGTTGGATTCGGGCCGCGCACCCGGGTGAGGCCGGCTTCCAAAAGTTTCTCCAGAGCAGCGAGCTCTTCTTTCCCCAGCGCCGCGTTGGCAGCGAAGAGCCGGATGCATCCGGGGAAAAGGTCGACTTCGGCGCGCAGCGCCGGGCCGGCTGAGCCGGCGTCGAGTTCGCCGACGTGCCCGAAATGCATCGCTCGATGCGGTCGTTCCGATCGCGGGCTTCGGCCGGCTCTCTCTCTGACCAGACACGCGCGCGAAGGTCTACGCCCAGAGTTGCCAGTCGGACGCTCGCGAAGTCACGGTCGCGGCTGGTAGCCACAGGCTTGCATTGCGCGGTGACCGCGCTATGATGCCGGGCCGAATGAAGTGTCGACGCGACACTTCGATGCAGGAATCTAGAGGGCAACCGGGCGCTGCATCTCGGCGCCGGTAAGTTCGGGGGAGTTGCCGATCGTGGGACATCGCCAGACGTCGGAGCATCGCAGCGGGAAGCATTCGCATCACCAGATCGGTCTGGTGCGCGGGCAATTTGGCAACCTGCCGGAGACACAGTGGCTCGATTGGATTGCCGAGGTCGGCTTCGACGGCTGGGAAGAGGCCACCTGGGAGCTCGATCTCTCGCGCGCAGCCGACGATGCCGGCGCCGAGGCGTATGCCAAAGAGCGCGTCGAACTCGCGCGCAGCCGCGGGATGGAGATCTTTTCGCTGGCGGCCCATTTGCAGGGTCAGGCTTTGGGCGATGAGCCGAGTGCGAAGACGTTGCAGTTTCTGGGTGGCGAAGCCGTCGACGCGTACGCCGCCTGGCGAAAAGCCGGCAACGAGCCGCCGCGGACCGATCCGTTCTACGTGCCGCCGGAAGTCGGCGCGATCGCTCATCGACAGGCGACGGATGCCTTGGTGGCCTGCGTGCGGTTGGCGCACTTCGTGGGACGATTGCAGGATCGCGTGGTGCCCGTTTCCGGGTTCGTAGGCTCGCCCGCAGGTTGTTGGAGCCACTGGTTTTTGTTCCCGCCGCTGCCGAGCTCTTTGGGCGGTCACGATATCCCGGACGTGCACAGGGTGAGCCTCGAATTGCTGGCCGAGCGGTTCGCGCCTGTGTTTCAAGCATGTCTCGACTACGGGACGACCTACGATCTGGAATGCCATCCCGGCGAGCGGGCGATGGGCGATCTGACCAGCGCCGGCGAGTACCTGGCGGCGATGGACGCGGCCGGATTCGAGCGGGCCGTCGGCTTCAACTTCGATTGCTCGCATATGCGGTGGCAGGGTGTTTCCGGCGTCGACTTCATTCGCGCCTACGGCGACCGCATCCACTGTGCACATATCAAAGGCGTGCAGGTCAGCGATACGCCGACGCGAAGCGGCTTGCTCGGTGGACATCAGCCGATGGGCGATCGCCACAACGGCTGGAACTTCGTCACCGCCGGAACTGCCCGGGATGTGACCAGCACCGAAGAGCTGATTGTCGAATTGAATCGGGCGGGTTACTCGGGCGCGCTGTCCATCGAATGGGAAGACAACGACGTCGAGCAGTGCGCGGGCGCGGCCGCCGCGCTGGCCAACGTCCACCGTGCCGATCAGCCGCCGAGCATGATGCGGCACGACGAACAACTCAAGGCGTGACTCCGGCCCGTGGCGCAAACCTGCTGCTCCGCGCCGCTGCTAGCTTGCGGCTGCGCTGAACGCGTCCCTCCCATTGCTCTTCTGCAATTCTGCGAACCCGGCACCGGCCGGATGTGTCGCTAGCGCAACGACCGAGTTCTCGGGTCACGTTTCTTTAGGAGCTTCGTTGAATGCATCCGCACGGCTCAGTTTGCGCGCAGAGGTTTCAGCCGCGGTCGAGCGGGGGCGTTCATTCAACGGCCAGAGTATGGGTACGCGACGGAAGTACCAACCTGACGCAATCGACAACTCGGCGCTCGAACTCCAGATCGCGCACTTGGGTCTGGAGAGCATCGCCGAGTACCGCTCCTGGTGCGCGCGGCACGGGTTTCGTTACAGCCGGCGACGCACACCGCAGAAGGACCAATGCGAGCGCGACTATGCGAAACGGTTGGCCGGTCAGCAGCGGCTCGTGTTGCGCAAGCGTCAGCGGCGGCAGACGATCGAACTCTTCGTCGCGGCGGCAACACGCCGCAAGTGCGGATCGGACGATTGGCCGCCACTGTTGAAGATTCTCTCTCGGCGGTTTGACCAGACGTGCGAGATCGAATGCCGGCCGGCAGTGGATACGAAACCTCTGAGAAGACTAATGCATCAGCTCGTCCGCTGCCGGGCGAAACTCGCCCAGATCGACCATCTCTGCCGCGGCGGCGATCACTACCATTGGCTTTCTTTAGGTCAGGCCGTGGCCCGCGTGGCGGCTCACGCCAAGAGTTGGATTCGCCCTCCCGAAATATGGCATCCGCGCAGCCACAATCCCTGGCGACAGTTCGCGTCGTTGGTGCGTCACCTGTTCGTACGGTACGGCCCCATGCCACACTTCTTCGATCACGCCTGGTTCGCCGGTCGGCGACTCGAAGGCGATCGCCAACGACGCTGGTATATCGCCGTGGGCAGCGGTCGCAGCATTCGTCATTGCGATCTGCCGCTACCGCTCACAAAGCGGATGGCGCATCACTTCATGCTAGCGCCCAAACAATGCTCGGTGTGGCAGGCGCTGCGGTGGGGACAAGTGCGCGGACTGGGCGGCGACCGGCAACTGGCTCGCGCGTTCTGCGAGCAACAGTGGCGGTTCATCGACCAAAAACACAATGACTTCTGGGTCACCGTCATTGCCTGGTTTGTGCGCTATCCGGAGGTCGAACGCCGACACGTGGAATCGATCGTCGACTACCTGCATCACCAGCGGTTCGAGCCTGCGTACGAATACTGGGGGCCAGACGGCCGGGAGCGAGAGCCGCCCCCGCAGCCGAACTTGACCATGCGCGGTCGCACGCCTCCGGCGCTGCTGCGCGAGGTGCAGCGTTGGAAACGAGCATCCGAGCGCGCCGCGCACCAACGATCGGCTACCTGGGAGCGTTCGCCGATCGATGGTTGCGAGATCGACGAGGGCTCGCCCGACAATGGCAGTCATGTTCGGTGGCGTGTGCGCGAGCTGCTCAGCCGCCGAGAGCTCGTGGCCGAGGGCCGCAAGATGCACCATTGCGTGGCTGACTATGCCAAGGATTGTGCCCGGGGACACTGCTCGATATGGAGCCTCGAGCAGGAGAGCTGCGGCGCTCGCTCGCGCCGCCTGACGATTGAAGTTCATCGCCGCTCGCGACAGATCGGTCAGGTACGCGGCAAGGCGAATCGCGATCCAACCAAGCAGGAGCTGCGCGTCGTTCGCGCCTGGGCTTCAAGGGCAGGGCTAACTATGCCGAGTCGATCTTAGTGCAGTGGGTGACGATCGTATCGCGCACTCGCGGGCAAGAGGCGCGCCGTTACGATGTGTGGATATCCAGTTGCCGACGATGATGGGACCGCTTACGCTGCTACGTCGAGAAGGAGTGAGCGCGCAGTGCCCACGTGCCTATCTGGCCAGAGCGTATCCCAAGACCTTATTTGGTCGGCTTCGGGTGCCACTGCTGGCTCGCCCAGCAGTGCCGTTTGCGGGATTCGCACTGCTGGACAAGCCAGCAGTGGCACCCAGAGCCAGTTTTGCAATACGCTCTAGTGGAGCGTCAGCCTGATTTATTCGGGCGACGCGCAACGATCGCCAAAGACGCAAGTGCTTTGGCGCAAACAACAACTTAGTGCTCTGCCGCACGGCTCCAACTCGAAAACTGAACGTTGACAGAGCTCTAGATGTCTTGTCAGGGAGCGAACGTCATGAGCGAGCATGATCGGCGGCAGTTTCTCAAGCGGACCGCGGCCGGCATCGTCGCGTCGGGCGCCATCGCTTCCTCCGGCGATGCGCATGCCGCAGCGCAAGGCGCGCCAAAAACCGTCGATGTCGCCATTCCGCCGCATCGCGGGCAAGTCGTGCCGGGCGTGCACGGTTACGCCGTGCCGCAAAGCGTGCGCGTCGGAGAGCCGGTCGCGTTTCATCTCAGCAGTACGGTGCCGTACGAGCTGAGCATCTGTCGCTTGGGGCCGGAGGTCGACGACCTGGTCGGCGACGAAGTGCTGACGGCGTTCGATCCGGCCGAGCCCTGCCCGCAGCCGATTCACCCGGGTTCTTACATCCACGTCGAGCGCGGTCTGCCCGAAGGTTCGCTCAAGGCGGTATCGCTGGAGTGCTGGATCCGGCCCTGGCGGGTCGATACCTGGGCGGGGCTCATTACGCAGTACGACTATCCAGACAGGTGCGGGCTGGGGCTGTTCGTCAGCCCGCAAGGCCGCGTCGTCTTGCATCTCGGCGATGGTGGGAAGTATCGGGCCGAGTCGAGCGACACGTCGGACGAGATGCCGCTCGAAGTCGGTCGTTGGCAACACGTGGTCGCGACCTGGGACGGGCGGCAGGTCGCGATTTGGATCGATGGCCGGCAAGTCAACGAAGCGCGCCACGAAAGCACAGTCCGACCGGCCAGCGTGCCACTGCGTTTGGGCGCTTACGGCGAGCGCGGTCAGGCCGATCACTTTGCCGATGTCGACTTGGCCATGCCGTGCATCTACGGGCGAGCGCTATCTGCGGCGGAGGTGGCCAATCGCTACGAAGCGCAGGCGCTCGTGCCGGCAATAGGCCCGGAGGTGTGGGCCTGCTGGATTCTCGACGAGGAGCGCGGCGCGAAGGTCGCCGATTCCAGCGGCAACGGCCGTGACGGGACGATCATCAATCACGCCACGTGGATGATCGGCGGGCCGACGTTTGACGCAAATGTGTCGCGATACGGCGACTACGATCCGCTGAAAGACCCGCAGCGCGGCCACGGACTGCGGCTCTCGTCCGACGATCTCTACGATTGCCGTTTTGCTGCCATCTTCGAACATCCATTGCCGAGCGATGCGCGGCCGGGCATCTATGTGGGCCGCATCAAGTACGAGTTGGACGGGCAGTCGCACGTGTACCACGTGCCGTTCTTCGTCCGTCGGGCGGCCGGCAGCGAACCGGCTCCCGTGGCGCTACTGTGCGCGACCAATACCTATCGGGCTTACAACGCGGGCGGGTTCGCGGCTCCGCCGCCGGCGCTGAAGCACTCGTTGGGCACCGGTGGTTTGCCCAACAATCCCGGTAACCCACCGGCGTTCAGTTTCTATCGCGCCCACCAGGCGGGACAGGGCACCTATCAGTTGGGCCTGAACATGCCGTGGCGCGGGGCTGATCCTTACGCCATCTACGGCAATCCGGCGAGCGACTACAGCCACCTGTTGCGTGCCGACCGCTTCACGCAGGTTTGGTTGGAAGCCAACAACTACCGCTACGACGTGCTGACCGATCTCGATCTGCATCGCGACGACGATGCGCTGGCCGGTATCCGCACGCTGGTGATCAGCGGTCACAGCGAATACTGGTCGCGGGAAATGTACGAAGCTGTCGAGCGGTTTCTGGCCGACGGAGGAACGGTCGTTTGCCTGTCGGGAAACACGATGTTCTGGCGCGTGAGCTTCGACGATGATCTGGCGGTGTTGGAATGCCGGAAGGTCGACGCGCCGGGCAACCAGATGCCCCCCGAGCGACGCGGCGAGGCCTGGCATAGCGACGACGGCAAGCGTGGCGGCTTGATGCGCGAGTGTGGCTTGCCGGGCTGGCGACTCATCGGTCTGGAGACTCTGGGCTGGAACAACGTCGAGCCCGAAGCGTTTGGCTCTTATGTAGTGAAAGCCCCGGATCATTTCCTGTTTCGACAACCCGAGGATACGGGGCTCGCGCGCGGCGACGTCTTCGGCGAAGCTCCGGACGGTGGACTTCCCCGCGCGATCGGGCACGAATTCGACGTCCGAGTTTCGACGTTGCGTGAGTGGAGCCAACAGCCGCCGCCGGAGGGCGCCGAACATCCTGACGATCCGCCAGGGATCGCGCTCCTGGCCGACGGTGTGAACCACTGGTCGGTGGGCGGTACGTTGTTCGACTACTTCACCCAGCCAATGTCGGCACCGCGTGACTTGGGCGCCGAGATGATCTACTGGGAACGTCCCGACGGTGGCCGGGTGTTCAATGCCGGCGCGATCGGCGCAGGTTGGGCGGTGGCGTCCGACCCGCGTTTCGGGCGATTGTTGCGCAACGTCTTCGCGCACTTCAGCGTGCACCCAGAGAACGCGTAGCGGCCACGTCGCACTAGCTGCCCTGAGCGCCGGGGCTTGGTTTTAATTGCAAGGCGATGGACTGAGCAGATGGCCTCGCACCGACTCTATACCGACCTGTCGCAATGGTTCGCACTGCTGACGCCGCCGGAGGACTACGTCGAAGAGGCGGGGCATCTGCGACGGGCCATTCGCAACAAACTCGGGCCGGGGCGGCACAAGTTACTCGATCTGGGCGTGGGTGGCGGACATCACCTCTCGCATCTGGTGGGAGAATTCGAGGCCACCGGCGTCGACCTTTCGCCGGATATGTTGGCCCGTTGTCGCGAAGTGATCCCGGACATCCCGCTGCACACCGGCGACATGCGGAGCGTGCGGCTGGGTGAAGTGTTCGACGTCGTGCAGATACACGACGCGGTGACATACCTGCTCAGCGAAGACGACATCCGCGCGACCCTGGAAACGGCCCGCGCTCACTTGCGGCCGGGCGGGGTATTGGTGATGGCGCCGGACGACTTCCGCGAGACGTACCGCGACGGCCAGATCGACGACACCCAGCGCCGCTTTCCCGGCGGCGAGTTCACCTGTTTCATGTACGACTTCGATCCGGACCCGGACGATACGACCGCCGATACGCTGTTTTTCTACGTGATTCGGCGCGGGGCGGAGATCGAGGTGCACCAGGAGCAGCACACGTTCGGGCTATTCAGCCAGGCGACGTGGCTGGAACTGATGCGCGAGACGGGTTTCGCAGCCGAAGTCGTGCCCTACGCCGTCGAGTCGCACGACGGCCCGCTGAGTCTGCTGGTCGGCACGCTCGAAGCGCCGCAGTGATCAAAGCGCACTGGCAGCGACGGACACAATCAACGAGCGGCACGGTGCCCGCGTTGGTAAGAGCGAGTTTTAAGGCTAGATACGGGTGCCACTGCTGGCTTGCCCAGCAGTGCGAATCCGGCAAGCGGCACTGCTAAACGAGCTAGAAGTGGCACCCAATACCGGCTGCATCGCGTTCAGAAAGCTACGCGGCCTTGCGGCGCGATCGGCGTCGCCGGGCTACCGGCTCGTGGCGACGTTTGTCGGCCGAGTCGATGCGGTGCGTCGTCGGCGATGAAGAGGTCGCGTCGGGATAGCGCGGCCGCGTTTCGTCGCTGACCGCAGCGGTCTCGTTCGTATCCGCGGCGACGACTCCGGGGCCACGACGACTTTCGGCCTGTACGGTCAGGCGGCCGAGGAAGCGGAGCGCGGCGATGCCCAGTGGCAGTCGGGCAAATTCGCCCAGCGCCAGCGCCATGTGCCCCAGCCGCGCCGGCTTGGCCGACGACAACGTCGTGTAGCGGCGATACAGCCGTTCGGCAAAGCGGCCATCTCGAAATGCGCCGTTGATGCAGGGCAGCGGACCCTGACAGACGACGCGCGCATCAAGCGCCGCTCGGCTCGTGTAGCCGACCTCGCGAAGCCGCAGAGCCAGATCGACATCGCACAGGCGATCGCCGATGCGGACGTCCCAAGCCGTCGCCAGCCTTTCAAGTGCGCCGCGTCGATAGAAACCGGCCGCTCGGGACGGGCCAATGACTTCGGCCGCCGCGGCTTCGAACTCGGGCGCATCGTCTGCGAGACCGGCGCCAACGAGCTTGCGGCGGCCGCCGCGCTCATAGGTCACACCGAGGTTGTGGACCTGTGACGTTCCGCCGCGGAGAACCACTGGCGCCACGCTGGCCACGCCGGGATCGTCGAAGTACGCCAGGCACGCGTCCGCCCAAGCGGCCGTCACCTGCACGTTGTCGGCCAGCACATGGATAAACTCGCCCTGGGCTTGCTCGAAGGCCGCTTGAACGCAGGCGGCCCAGCCGCGACGACGCGGTGCGTGCACGAAGCGGACTTCGTCGCCCAGATCATACGGATCTGCGTAGGGGCGGTTGAAGACCAGCAGGACTTCGCTGTCGGCCGCGCGATGTTCGAGCACCGAAACGAGACTGTCTTCCAACTGTTCGTCGGTGCCCAGCGCCGGGATGATGATCGAGAGCTTGGGATGTGCGGGGCGCATCATGCAGTATCTTGGCAGTGGGCGTCGTCGTGTGCAGAGAACTCGCGGGTGAACTCCGAGTGGCGCCTGCGATCGGAGTGAGTGTTCACGGTCGCTGGCCTGTCACCCGGGTTACGAGCGTCGAGATGTGATCGTGCGCGCCGGCCAAGCTATCCCATCTCATCGGTTTGAATCGGCTCGCCCGGCATCGTAGGTTGATCCAACTTTGCAGGATTGCTGGCGCCGTCAGCCTTGCGCCACCAATGGCGGCACTCATGCGGCCGTGAGGCGTGCGAGCATCGGCGGCGCGCGGGCCTTTGTGTTACGTTCTGCGTGCTGGCATCGCTGGCACGCGGCGCGGCTGGCGATAGCTCGAGAAGAGACCGCAGTCGCAGTGCGGCGTCGGTCTCCATCACGCAAGAGGTACGGAAATGCCCGGGGTTCGCTATCTGGTGTTCGACATCGAGTCGGCAGCCGACGGGCAACTGGTCAATCGCCTGCGCTACGGCGACGAAGAAGACGACGGCGCAGCGGCCGTGCGGCGCTACCGGGACGAGTTGCTCGAGCGGTACGAGAACGACTTCATCCCCTACACGTTTCAGTTTCCCGTGGCCATCGCCGTGGCGAAGGTGGCGGCCGACTATCGCTTGATCGATCTCGCGGCGCTCGACGAGCCGAAGTTTCGTCCGCACGTGATGACCGAGCACTTCTGGCTCGGCTGGGAAAAGTACGGCCGGCCAACGCTGGTGAGCTTCAACGGGCGGACGTTCGACGTGCCGCTGTTGGAGCTGGCCGCGTTTCGTTACGGCATTTCGGTGCCGGCCTGGTTCAACACATCGGCCCGAACTTACGATCAGCCGCGCAACCGGTTCAACACCGATGCCCACTTCGACTTGCAGGAGCTGCTCACCAACTTCGGCTCGTCGCGGTTCACCGGTGGGCTGAATCTGGCGGCCAACCTGCTCGGTAAGCCCGGCAAGATGGACGTGCAAGGCCACATGGTGCAGGACATGTACGAGGCCGAACAGCTCGACGAGATCAACCAATACTGCCGCTGCGACGTGCTCGATACCTATTTCGTATTCCTGCGGACACAAGTGCTTATCGGTAAACTCTCACTCGACGAAGAGCAGGGGCTGATCTCCGAAACCAAAGAGTGGCTCACCAAGCGGGTGAAGGATTGCCCCGCCTACAAGCTCTACCTCGAACGCTGGGGCGACTGGGGCGATCCGCGGAAAAGTGAGAAGTGAAGTCGTTCAGGCGGCAGCAAATCTCCTGTACACGCCGCATGAGAAAGAGTCGCTCAAGGGCAGACGCGCGGGTGTCGGATCATAGTCAAGTCAGCGGCCCCTCGTTTTGCGTTCGGACCGGGAGTATGGTCCAGTATGTCGCGTAGCCGGGCACCGCTTGGTGTTGTCGGGGACCAGCGTTGAAGTTTGAAGTGGCGTGGGCGGCGGTCGAGTCGCCGGCTAGATGAGACTACGGATGGCGGGCATTCCAAGGCCGAAAGGTTCGTGGCGACCGATGAGCATGAAAACACAATCGAAGTCGTTCTGGTATGCGATGACGTGCGCGGTAGCCTGCGCGACGTTCGCCTTGATCGAAAAACCGGCACCAGCAGAGGAGCTCAGTGCGATGCGGGTTTACTTCGGCACCTATACACGCGGGGAGAGCGGCGGCATTTACGCCAGCCGGTTCGATTCGCAAACGGGCGAGCTGACGCCCGCCGAGCTGGTCGCCGAAACGGTCAACCCATCGTTTCTTGCGATCCATCCCGGCAAGCGATTCCTCTACGCCGTCGGCGAGATCAGCGATTTCGAGGGCCGCAAGAGTGGCGGCGTACACGCGTTCGCCATCGATCCATCGACCGGCCGGCTGAACCATTTGAACGGGCAGCCCTCGGGCGGGGCCGGACCGTGTCACGTGGTGGTCGACCGCTCGGGAAGTTGTGCCTTGGTCGCCAACTACGGAGGCGGCAGCGTGGCCTGTCTGCCCATCGGCGACAACGGCCATTTGAGCGAGCCCTCGTCGTTCATTCAGCACGAAGGCTCGAGCGTCAATCCGCAACGGCAAAAGGGACCACACGCCCATTCGATCAACGTCGACGCGGACAATCGCTTCGCCGTGGCGGCCGACTTGGGGTTGGACAAGCTGCTCGTCTACCGACTCGATGCCGCAGAAGGGAAGCTGACCCCGAACGATCCGCCGTCCGTCTCGGTGGCGCCCGGCGGCGGGCCGCGACACTTCGTCTTTCATCCCAATGGGCGGTATGCGTACACGAACAATGAGATCACCTCGACGGTGACCGCGCTCACCTACGATGCACAGCGCGGGGCGTTCGAGGAGCTACACACGATCTCGACTTTGCCCGAGCCTGTCGAAGGCAACAGCACGGCGGAGATTCGCGTGCATCCCAACGGCAAGTTCGTCTACGTTTCCAATCGCGTCCACAACAGCATCGCGATGTTCGTGGTCGACGAGGCGACCGGCAAGCTGACGCCCATCGGCCACGAACCGACTGGAGGAGAAATCCCCCGCAACTTCAACCTCGATCCCTCCGGTCGTTTCCTGCTGGCCGCCAACCAGGACTCAGACAACGTCGTCGTCTTCCGCGTCAACGCCGATGACGGCACCTTGCACCCGACCGGCACCGAGATCGAAGTGCCAACACCCGTCTGCGTGCGGTTTCTGGCTCTCGATTGAATCTGCCGAATCGGCCATGGCGCATGGCTCTGCGTGCGCGCAACTAGGTTTGCACAGACGCCATGAGGGGGCTTGATTCCCGCCCCCGCAAGCGGCGATTCTCTTGTTCGAGTTCTGCCACGCGGGATCTCAGTTCCTCGACCAGGGGGCCGACTTCTTCTTCAGTCCAGCGCGGCTTGATGTGTTGCGGGCAGTTGATGTCCCATGCCTGGACGTGAAACACGAAGGCGCGCTGAGGTTTGCCGCGGTAGTTGGAATCCGTCAGGCGTGCGAGCAGTTCCGCGTCATCCTCGACGACCTGTGCAGTGCCCCAGACTTTGATGCGGCGGCGATTCGGGTAGTCCATTAAGAAGATAAACGCCTTGTCGTTCTCGTCGAGGTTGCCAATTGAGATGTACTGCGCATTTCCAACGAAGTCTGCGAAGGCCAGCGTGCGCTCGTCCAGCACCTTGAGAAATCCCTTGGGGCCTCCACGATGCTGGATGTACGGTTGCCCGTCGGCGGTGGCTGTGCCCAGGTAGAACGAATCGCGCTGGGCGACGAATTCAGCAAGTTCGGTGGTCACGCGGTCGTGCCAGCCGCCGCGCTGTTCCATCTTGCCGTAAACTTCACGCGATCCGCGTTGCTGCTGCGCCGCTTTGACGGCCGGGGTGAAGGCGATGTCGCTGATCGGGCGGGTCATCGTTCAAGCTCCTTAGTAGGCCCTGAGGCCGCCGCGGTTCGGCACCGCGGCGACCCGGGCGTTGCCATCACTTGCTGGCCACGTTCCGCTCACCGACGCCGACGTTCTTCGCGAGAAAGTCGCGAATCTCGGCCGCGATCACGTTGCCATCCTCTTCCAAGGCGAAGTGCCCCGTGTCGAGCAGGTGAAACTCCAGATTCTCCAGATCGCGCTTGTAGGGGTGTGCACCCTCGGCCGGGAAGATGTGGTCGTTCTTGCCCCACACGATCAACGTGGGCGGCTGATGCTCGCGCAGGTACTGTTGCCAGCGAGGATACCGGCCGGGATTGCTGCCGTAGTCGTAGAACAATGCCAGTTGGATCTCCTGGTTGCCCGCCCGGTCCAGCAATCGCTGATCGACGTTCCAGTTGTCGGGACTGATGACCTCCGGATTGCGCGTGCCGTGCGTGTACTGCCAACGCGTCGCATCGAGCGTGAGAAGGCCGCGTAGCTGTTCTGCGTTCGCCGCGCTGCGGTCCTCCCAATAGACCTTGAGTGGATCCCAGAACTCGCGCAGGCCTTCGTCGTAAGCGTTGCCGTTCTGAATGATGAGCGAATCGACGCGCTCGGGATGGCGAACGGCCAGGCGAAAACCAACTGGCGCCCCGTAGTCCATCAGGTAAATGCTGTACCGCTTTAGTCCGAGTCGGACCGTGAGCTCTTCGACCACGTCGGCGAGATTGTCGAAGGTGTAGTCGAACTCATCGACCGACGGCATCGAGCTGTTCCCGTAGCCTGGGTAGTCGGGAGCGACGACGTGATAGCGATCTGCCAACACGGGAATCAGATTGCGAAACATATGCGAGGAGGTGGGGAAGCCGTGCAGCAACAGTACGGTCGGGGCGTCCTTCGGTCCGGCTTCGCGATAGAAAATATCGAGGCCGTCGATCTTCGTGGTTTTGTGCAGGACGACAGGGCGTTCGAATGCCTGACCGTCCGCCACGGGCGATTCAGCAAGTGCACGAGCGCCGAACGCCGCAACGACGAGCAGCGGCGCGATGGCTGAGAGTGTGAGATACTTCCAGGTTGGTCGGAGTCGGTGAGATGGATGGAGCAACATGGTCGCGGTCCTTGTGGCTGAGGGATGAAGAAAAAGCCTCTACGCGTAGCGGCGCTCTTTTCTGCGAATCGGGACGCGATGCGGCTTTCGCAACTCGACCCGTCGCCGTCAGTTCGCAGCGATCAAATCCGTGAGCGCCTGTACATACCGTTGTTTGGGCTGGACGCCGACGACTTGGTCGACGACTTGACCGGCGTTGAACACCAGCACGGTGGGGATCGAGCTGATGCCAAAACGCCCTGCGGTCTGAGGGTTGGCGTCGACGTCGAGTTTCGCCACCAGCGCGCTGTCGCCCTGTTCGCCGGCCACCTCTTCGATGACCGGACCCAAGAGACGGCACGGCCCGCACCAGGCGGCCCAGAAGTCGACCAATACCGGTCGATCGGCGTCGCCGACGACTTGGTCGAAGTTGTCGTCCGTCAGCGTGACGATGTTGTCTGCCATGATCTTTCTCCCCTGCCGTTACGGCGTTCGAGTTTGCTTTGTCGGCTGAAGAAAGAAGCAAAGTCGATGCCGAAGCCAGGGTTGGATTCCTAAGTGGCTTTCTGCTAGTAGCTTGAGGCTACTGCGCTCGTGAGACGCGACTCTTGAAAATCCATGGATTATGATATTTCATGTCGTTGTCGTGAAATCTCGCGATATGGACTCGGGCACGCATGCAGACCACCGGCAAACCCGTCGACGCGATCAAGTGCCTCCTGCTCGACATGGCGCAGGAGCGTGCGGTTGGGTCGTTATTGAATCTGGTGGCCGCCAGGTTGGGGGAGATTCAGGACGTTGCGCTGGCCAGAGTGTGGCTCGTTGCCACGGGCGACATCTGCGCGGAGTGTTTCCTGCGCGAGGATTGCCCGACGCAGACGCAATGTCTTCACCTAGCCGCCAGCGCGGGGCAATCGCTTTCGCCCGAGTTGGACTGGGGACGAATCGACGGGCGATTTCGCCGTATTCCGCTGGGCGTTCGAAAGGTTGGCCGTATCGCGTCGGAGCGTATGGCGATCGAGGTCCGCGATATCACCGAGGGTTCGCAGTGGATCGCCGATCCTGAGTGGGCGGATCGCGAGGGCATTCGGGGATTCGTCGGCCAGCCGCTGCTGTTTCGCGACGAGGCGCTCGGCGTGCTGGGGGTCTTTCTTCGCGCGCCGGTGCTGTCAGACGCGCTGCTGTGGCTGAGGATGGTGGCGGATCACGCCGCGACGGCAATAGCCAACGCGCGGGCGTTCGAGGAGATCGAACGTCTGCGCGGGCAGTTGGAACTGGAGAACGAATATCTCCGCGACGAAGTGAAGCTGGCCACCGGGTGTTGCGGCGACATCATCGGCGACAGTCCCGGCATTCGCAAAGTCTTCCAACAGGTGGAGCTTGTCGCGCCGACGGATTCGACGGTACTGATTCTCGGTGAATCCGGTGTCGGCAAGGAACTCATCGCCCGGGCGATCCACGAGCAAAGTCGCCGTAGTGACGGCCCACTGATCAAGGTCAACTGCGCGTCGATTCCGCGCGAGTTGTTCGAGAGCGAGTTCTTCGGTCACGTCCAGGGGGCGTTCACCGGCGCGGTGCGTGATCGCGCCGGGCGCTTCGAGCTCGCCGACGGCGGCACGCTGTTTCTCGACGAGGTCGGCGAGATTCCACTGGAGATGCAGAGCAAGTTGTTGCGCGTCTTACAAGAAGGCACTTACGAACGCATTGGAGAAGAGCGAACGCGCACCTCAGATGCGCGCTTGATCGCCGCGACTAACCGGGATCTGGGACAAGAGGTCGAGGCGAAACGCTTTCGCCAGGATTTGTACTACCGGTTGAGCGTCTTTCCGATCGATGTGATTCCCTTGCGAGAGCGGAAGCAGGACATCCCGCAACTGGCGGCGAGCTTCTTGGAATCACAAAGTCGCGATTTGGGAATAACAGCGCCCAAGCTCAAACGACGCCATCTCATCGAGCTCGAGCGCTACGACTGGCCGGGGAACGTGCGCGAACTGCAAAACGTGATCGAGCGAGCCCTCATCCGCTCGCGGAGCGGACCGCTACGGTTCGATCTGTCGAGTTCCGCCGCGTCGGTTACGGCGTCCGCCGACGCTGTAGTTGATTCACAACAGCGCCAACTCCTGACCGACGACGAAATGAAGCGCGCCGAACGCGAGAATGTCCGCGCTGTCCTCAAACAACATGAATGGAAGATTTCCGGTCGGGACGGTGCCGCCGTTTTCCTCGGTATCCACCCCGCCACACTCGCCTCCCGCATGAAGGCCATGGGCATCCAAAGACCGAGCTGAGGCCGTCGGCGGCACACGGTTGAGGCTGATTCGCGCGGACTCAAGACTGGCTACGACGGCACGATTCAGCGGATCGAATTCCAATCGACCCGCATGAGGACGGGCGTTACGAGCAGAAAGAAGGTAATGGCGGTGACCAGCAGGAAGATGATGGGGACCACCCAGCGGCGCGACTTCTTGGGATAGGTCGTGCGATGCATGCCCACCATGCGCAGTCCCAGGAAGGCGCCCATCACGACCGTGCAGGCATTCATGAGAAACAAGACCAAGGGCGCCACGACCAGGCGGACGTTTTCGACGGAATCGGCCGTCGAACCGAGCAGGTTGCCTTGTTTCAGAAAGGCTTCGGGATTTTTGAGAAGCAACTGACTGATCACTTCCAGGAAGCCGACGCGAAACATGGCCAGCCCGACGATCACCGCTTCCAGTCCTGCGGTGGCGATGGGTGGGACGAGCGCGGCCGCAATGGCCACCCCCGCGATGGCGCCCAACTTTCTATCGCGCCCGATGGCGAAACCACCGGCAAGGCCTGCCGCCAAGCCGATGAGTGGATCGAGCAGATTTGGATGCGAGCGAGAGATCATCTCGTTGGTCAACTGCAGGGGCGCATCCAGGAACAGTCGATCGGGAGTGATCGCAATCAGCGAGCCCATGGCCGCGCCGATGAGGAAGGACAAGAGCACGCCAGTGAGTGTCGCGCGAACCGCCGCTCGAAAGAGCGGCAGGTTACCCTGAATGAGAGAGAGTCCTGCTCCGAGCAACGGTGTCATCAGCGGCGCCACGAGCATCGCGCCGATAATCACGGCGGCCGAATCTTGGAGCAGGCCGATGCATGCCAGCGACGTCGCGAGCACCATAAAGAGCACGAACTCGGGCGATGCCCTCGTCCCGGTGCGCAATTCGCCTGCGAGTTTCTCACGATCGGGTCGACTCATCTGGTATTCGGCGAAGCGCTCGCGAATGGTGTCGTCGAGCCACAGCATCAGCCGCTGCAGGCGTGAATCTGCGCGGTTCACGACCATCACGGCGGACGCTTCGGCTTCGGGAGTGACCGACTTCCAGAAGTTGCTCTGTCGGCAACGGTCGACAGCCGCCGGTCCGATCACACCGGCCACCACACCGTCGAGATCGTGGTCGAATGCATCGATCGCCGTCTTCACCAGACAATCGGGTTGGAGGCGATGGGCGAAGTGTTTTGCGATCTTGCGCTCGGTGCCGGTCGATCCCAAGTAGCCGACCTTGCTCATCGGCAGCTCGGGCTCGCGGCCGCCAGCGAGGCCAATATAGATCGTCTGACAGGACGCCATGGCGAACAGCGCATCTTTGGCGTTCTGCAAGTCCTCGTCGTTGACGTCGTTGAACCGGGGGATGAACAACTCGTCGATCGAAAACCGGCCAAGAGCATCGGTGGCCTGCGGCTGCAAGAGCCATTTGCGAATCTCTCTCAGTTCCGACGGAATTTCGATGACGTCGGCACTGGTTGCCAGGTTGGCTTGACGTTGCTGCACATCGTCGACGCGCTGACGCACCACCTCGGCGTACGGTGCCTGGTTCAGAAAACGGTCTTTCGTCTCGGGTGCATCGCCGTCGGGAAGGGGTTGCGGACAGAGGACAGCCAGCGGTTTGTCGAGTCGTCGTGCGATCTGAAAACCGACCGCGATGATTTCCGG
>CALKYM010000202.1 GCA_938003525.1 uncultured Planctomycetales bacterium
GCTGGCGCACGGGTCGCAGCAGGCCGGCTCGCAGCAAGCGCTGGCGCACGGATCACAACAGGACGGTTCACAGCAGGCCGCCGCGCCACACGGGTCGCAGCAGGCCGGCTCACAACAACTCGAAGCACAACAACTTCCGCAACTACCGCCTCCGCGGTAGGCGCCGATGCCCAGCATCCGGTCGAGCAGCTCGAAGCCGAATCCCTGCGTACACAGGCCGACGCTGAGCACGATCGCTCCAATCAACGTTCGGACCTTCATCGAGCAACGTCTCCTTCTACAGTGAACTTGGGTAGCGCGCATCCCAAAATGACAGTCGTGTTGGGGTGCACCCAAACTTGGTGCCCTGGAGCGAACGACACTCCATCCGTGGTATGACGACCTCCGCCCCGAAGGCAGAGAGACGTTTCGCTGTGTTGCAGGTGGGATGAGCCGCAGTCGGGCTCGGTGTGTTTCGCGGGGCCGCTCGGGCGGTGCCTGTCCCTGGCAGTAAGGAGACGTGCCCGGCGGGTGGTGTCGCTGGTGCCGGCACCAACTTCATGGCGCATGCGTCAGGCGACAACTACGATATCGGTACGGTCGCGCAGACCCCTTGAGGCTACCGAAGTAATTTTCAGCACATGGTTTACTGCTCCCGTTAGCGAGACCTTGCCGCCCGCGGAAACTAGTCAAACCTTGCCGACTGCAACGCTGGCTGTCTCCGTAGCCTGCGCCGCTCGCACGCCGCTCGTGGCACGAGCTGCCAGCCACTGGTATCGTGAGATGGCGTAACCACGATCACCACTTTGCTCGCCGCGACCGGACTGCTGGCGGGTGGCCCGATCTCACCCGAGGAGATCCATGTCGGCAGAGGCCGCTACCCGTAGCTCGTCGCGCAATGCCGGCTGGGAGATCGTCGACTTCGCCGAGTTGCCGGGCGTGCCCTGTCCGTGCGGAACCAGTCGCCGCGCGCTCGCCGACACACAGGACTTCCCCGGTACGATTCATCAGGTCGACATCTCGAACGATGCCCGGGTGCACTATCACAAGCGGCTCACCGAGACGTATTACATACTGTCCTGCGGACCCGACGCGCAGCTTCAGCTCGATCAGGAGCGGATCGCGCTGCGGCCCGGCATGTGCATCGTGATCCGCCCGGGCGTCCGCCACCGCGCGATCGGCCGCATGCAGGTGCTCAATATCGTCGTACCGAAGTTCGATCCCGACGACGAATGGTTCGATTGAACGTTCCGCCGGGCGCGTGGGTCGCCGCCGCTTGCCGCGTCTCTGGCGGCGACGTATTCTACCTGAGTGGTTCTTTCGACGTGTTCGCCCACGTATCCCGCCTTAACCGATCCGTTGGATCCCGCCGGATTGCCATGATGCGCATTGCTTCAGCACTGTTGTTCGTCTGCGCGGTGTTCCCGATTGCGGCACTCGCCGCGGCCCCCGAATCGCCACCGCCTGCGGTCGAGATCGACCCGCTCGACTGGCCCTCCTGGCGCGGGCCGGAACAAAACGGCATCTCGCGCGAGACAGGGCTCATCGGCGAGTGGGACCCCAAAGGCGAGAACGTGCTCTGGAAGCGCGAAGACCTCGGCACGCGCTCCACGCCCATCGTCATGCGGGGCAAGCTGTATCAACTGATGCGGCACGAGCCCGACACCAATCGCGAAGGCGAAAAGGTCGTCTGTGTCGATGCCGCCACGGGCGACACGATTTGGGAAAACCACTTCAACGTCTATCTCTCCGATGTGCCGGCCGAGCGCGTCGGCTGGTCGTGCGTTACCGGCGACCCGACCACTGGCAACGTTTACGCACAAGGGGTCTGCGGCTTCTTTCAGTGTCTCGACGGCGAGACCGGCGAGACGATCTGGTCGCATTCGATGTGCGAAGAGTACGGGCTTCTGAGCACGTTCGGAGGCCGCACCAATACACCCATCATCTTTGAAGACCTGGTGATCACCAGCGCCGTGGTCATCGGCTGGGGCGAGATGGCCAAACCCGCCCATCGCTTCATCGCCTTCGACAAGCACAGCGGTGAAGTCGTCTGGTTTAACGGCACGACGCCCCTGCCCTATGAGACGACCTACAGCACTCCATTTCTCGCCGTCGTCGACGGCCAGCAGTTGATGGTTTTCAGTTCGGGCGACGGTCTCATTTGGGCGTTTCAGCCGCGCACCGGACAGCCCGTCTGGCACTACAACTTCTCGCGGTGGGGTATCAACCTTTCGCCGATCGTCTTGGACGGGACGGCGTACGTGGGTCATAGCGAGGAGAATATCGACGACAACTCGATGGGTGCGGTCGCCGCGATCAATGCGACACGCACCGGCGAAATCGGCAGCGCGGGCGAGCTCTGGCGCGTCAAGGAGTTTCGCGTCGGAAAGTGCTCACCGCTGTTGGTCGATGATCGCTTGTACGTCGTCGATAACTCCGCCGGTCTATTTGTTCTCGATCCCGGCACGGGTGAGCAGATCGGACGACGTCAAAAGCTGGGTACCACCATGAGGGCGAGTCTGACCTACGGCGACGGCAAGATTTACGCCTGCGAGGCCAACGGCCGTACCTACATCCTTGAACCCGATGAGGACGGTGTGAAGATTGCCCATCGCGTGCGTGTTCCCGCAGGCGACGAAATACACGGTTCGCCGATCATCTCGCACGGACGCGTGTACATTCCCACGACTGGTTGCCTGTATTGTCTTGCAGACGCCAGCGCGACAACCGGCGCCACGCCGCGCCCGTCGCTGGCTCAGGAAACTCCGCTCGACGAAGATCTCCAGCCGGCACACTTGCAGATCGTGCCGGTCGAAGTGCTGATGCAGCCGGGCGAACAACAGCAGTTCCGCGTGCGGCTGTTCAACGCCAACGGGCAGCTCGTCAAAGAAGATGTCCCGGCAGAGTTCTCTGTCGATGCGGGTGGCACGATCGACTCCAGTGGCCTGTTTGCTGCCGATGGCGCCGCGAAGCATATCGCCGTGAATGTCACAGCCAAGACGGGCGATCTGACGGGCACCGCGCGGATACGCATTGTGCCGCCTCTGCCGTGGGCTTTCGACTTCGACGATCAACAGGTTCCCATCACCTGGGTTGGCGCGCGTTATCGCCACGTCCCGCGCAATCTCGATGGCGAAGACGTGATGGCCAAGATCACGACTATCCCCAAGGGCGCGCGCAGCCGCGCGTGGATGGGACCTGCGGGCCTTGGTGACTACACCATTCAGGCGGACATCCGCGGCGCAAGCGCCGAAGGTAAGCTGCCCGACATCGGACTCATTGGACAGCGTTACGTGTTGGACTTGATGGGACAGTCCAAGAAACTGCAAATCCGCATGTGGTCGCCACAACTCGCCCGCCTCTCGGCCGAAGTGCCTTTGGACTGGCAGCCCGACACCTGGTATCGCATGAAGCTCCGCGTCGAGACCGAGGGCGACGCGGCCGTGATTCGCGGCAAGATTTGGCCCCGCGATGAGCCAGAGCCCGAGGCTTGGACCGTCGAAGCCCGCGACGAAGCGCCGAACCTCAGCGGCAGCCCGGGCCTTTACGGCAACGCCAAGGACGCTGAACTGTACTACGACAACCTCACGGTGACGCCCAACTGAATTCGACCTGCCTGCGTCCACGCACCAGCGCCCCTCGCGCAGCGGACGCCGAGTGTCGAGTAGGAGAACCCTTCGTGATGACCCGCCGCTTAGCCCTGTTCGTCGTGGCACTCGCCGCCGGTTCTGTTTGGTTGGCCGGCAATCCACGCGCCGCCGAACTGTACACGTCGCTGGACGGCGTGAAGATGATCGTCACCGATACGGAGAGTTACCCCTCGCCCCAGGGTGTCGGCCCGCGCGATTGGGCCCAGTGGGGCGGATCGAGCGTGCGCAACAACGTGCCGGCCGATACCAGCGTTCCGGACGAGTGGGACGTGGGCCGCTTCGACCGCGAGACCGGCGAGTGGCAGGAGGAAGAGTCGCACAACATCAAATGGGTGGCCCGCCTCGGCTCGCAGACGTACGGCAATCCGGTGATCGCCAACGGCAAGGTCTACGTGGGCACGAATAACAGCGGTGGCTACTTGGAACGCTATCCCTCGGACGTCGATCTTGGATGCCTGCTCTGCTTCAACGAGACCACCGGCGAGTTCCTTTGGCAGCACTCCAGCGAGAAGCTGCCGACCGGCCGGGTGCACGACTGGCCCTTGCAGGGCATCTGCTGCGCGCCGCTGGTGGAAGGCGACCGATTGTGGTTCGTCACCAGTCGCGGCGAGGTGGCCTGTCTCGATACCGAAGGCTTCTACGACGGCGAGAACGACGGACCCTTTCAGGACGAGCCAGAAACTGCTGAAAACGAGGCCGACGCGGTCTGGTATCTCGACATGATGGGCGCACTCGGCGTCTCACAGCACAACATGTGCAGTTGCTCCGTCACTGCCGCCGGCGACACGCTCTTCGTGCTCACCTCCAACGGCCTGGACGAATCGCACATCAATCTCCCCGCGCCCGAAGCGCCCAGCTTCATTGCGGTCAACAAGCACACCGGCGAAGTGCTGTGGACCGACAACTCACCGGGTGAAAACATTCTGCACGGCCAATGGGCCTCGGCGACCTTCGCCGTGTTGGGCGGCGTGCCGCAAGTGCTCTGTCCCGGCGGCGACGGCTGGCTCTACAGCTTTCACGGATCAGAAAGCGAAGACGGCAAGCCGATCCTGCTCTGGAAGTTCGACTGCAATCCCAAGGATTCGAAGTGGGTGCTCGGCGGCCGCGGCACCCGTAACAATCTGATCGGCACGCCGGTCGTCTACCAAGGTCTGGTCTACATCGGCGTGGGGCAAGATCCCGAACACGGCGAGGGCGTCGGTCATCTGTGGTGCATCGATCCCACGAAGCGCGGGGACGTGAGCCCCGAGTTGGCCTTCAACCTGGCCGACGTCGACACCCCGATTCCTCACAAGCGGATTCAGGCCGTCATCGGCGAAGACGGCGAAGTCGCGCGGCCCAACCCCAACTCGGCGGTCGTGTGGCACTACAGTCAATTCGATCTCGACGGTGACGGCGAGTTCTCGTTCGAAGAGTCGATGCACCGCACCTGCGGCACAGTGGCCATCAAGGACGATCTGCTCTTCGTGGCCGACTTCAGCGGACTGTTCCACTGCCTCGACGCGAAGACCGGTAAGCTGCACTGGACCTACGACATGCTGGCCCAGGCTTGGGGATCGGCGCTGATCGTCGACGGCAAGGTTTACATCGGCGACGAGGATGGCGATCTGGCCATCTTCACTATGTCGGCCGATCCCGAGGCGGCCGAACCGCTCACCGAAATCAATATGCAGAACTCGGTCTACAGCACGCCGGTCGTCGCCAACGGCGTGCTCTACATCTCGAACAAGTCACACCTGTTTGCGATAGCGGCCGAGTGACCGTGGCCGATTCGCAGCAACGCGTCGTCAGCGTCGGCCAGTGTGCCGCCGATCACTACGTGCTCTCGCGGTTCATCAAGCAGCACTTCGGCGCTGCGGTGGTCGAGGTCGAGCAAGCCGATCAAGTCTCTGCGGCAGTGCGCGCTGGCGCCTGCGCGCTGGTGCTGGTCAATCGCCGCCTGGATGCGGACGGCTCGGACGGCATGGAGATCATTCGCAGCCTGAAAGGCAACCCACAGACGGCCGCTATCCCCGTCATGCTGGTGAGCAACTACGACGATGCCCAGCAACAGGCCGTCGCGGCGGGAGCCGAACCCGGTTTTGGCAAAAGCGAATACGGCCAGGCGACAACCGCCGAGCGATTGGCCCGATTCCTCGGAGCTTCACGCACCGCTTGAAGCGAGCGATCGTCGTCACTTCTTGACCATCCAGACGATGGTCGCGACACCCAGCGCCGCGGGCAGCGCATAGATCAGCCCGGTGGTTAACCCCAGCCCCATGATCTGCGTGCCGCCAAAGACGAGCATCATCGTAAAGTTGAAGCCCACGAACGCCATTTGACGCTGCTGCTTCTTACGTTCGGCGATTTCCTCGCGCGACAGCTCCGGCTTCGCTTCTCCTTCCTCACCCGACGATTTGGATTTCTTTTTGGCCGCCAGCGACGCTTTGTCGGAGCCGGCTGCCAGTTCGGCGGCTGCGGCTTCGCGCGGATAGTGTTCGTTGATCACGCGATTGATGCTGGCCACCGTGCACAGCACGTTCCGCACCGGCAGGCCGATGCGCAGCCGCAACTCGTCTTCGACTTCCGGCGGCAGCGTATTGGGCGATGCCAGCAGTAGCTGCCCTTCGTCCATCATCACCGGCGCGCACGAGTGTTGCCGAGCCAGCACGGCGGGAACCTTTTTCAGCACGTTCTCATCCAGCAGCTCATCGTCGATCTCGATGTAAGGCAAACCGAGCGACTCGGCGTAGGCCTGCATCACCACGTCCTGGGTGGCGAACTTCTGCTGCACGATCGCGTCGCGCACTTCCAGACCGATGGCATCGGCGTAGTCGCGGGCCTTCTTCAACTGATCGGCATCGATCATCTTGCGCCCGATCAGAATCTGCTCGAAGGTGTACTTCCGCCCGCGGCCTTCATCCTTGCGGCCCAGTCCCGCGTCGTACTCGGCCTTCCGCTGCGTGTCGGTCAGGCAGAGCATGGCCTTGGCCAGCTCGTTGAGAAGATCTTGCGATTGCTGAGCGAAGTCGCCCGAGGCGTACTTCTTGACGTGCGCGTTGAGTTTTCGATAGTGCTGCCGAATCTTGGCCGGATCGTCTTCGAACTGCTTGATGCGCAAGAGTTGATAGTGATTCAGCGGCCGCGCCGTCTCCTTGATGCCAAGCCAGTCGCGGTATACATCGAGCTGCTGATTCATGAGACTTCCGGGCGTGAGCTAGCGTCGGCATCCTGGTCCACTACGCGTTGATGCATGAAGCAAGGGTGCCACGGGCTGCTGGTCAGCCCGTGCTATGACCACGAGCAACGTCTTGCTCATCGGCATCGGCGTTGGGCTACATCCACTGGTTGGCGAGCAGCCAGTGGCACCCGCTAGGAAATATCTCTTGTTGTGTCCACGTCGGTTCAGGTGCTACGGTCGCTCTTGCACGGCTGCTCGTGCCGTGCCATTCGTCAGCTTGATTGCCTGAAGCAATTTCACTCCACCTTGTAGTCGTGCGCCAACCGCGTGTAGCCGTCGATCTGTTCATCGCTCAGTCCGCCACGCCGCTGGATTTCGATTTGTGCTTCCGCGCCACCGGTCTTGTCGCGGGCACTGACGACGACCCGGCCGGCCTGGTCGAAGGCGTACGTCACTTCCACCGGCGAGCCTTTCGGTAGTCCGGGCGGCAAGTCGGTGATGCGGCAGTTGCCGATCAACGTGCAGGCAGCCGGGTCGGGTGCGTCGCCCTCGGTGACTTGCACGTTGACGCGCTGCTGATTGTCCGCGTTGGTCTTGAACACCTGACTCACCTGCACCGGCAGCCGGGTGTTGCGACCGATCATCACGTGGTTCACCAGTTGGCCGTTCTTGGGGTTGCGGGCCACGACGCCCAGCCCATGCGAGTTGACGTCCTCCTGCCGCACGCTGCCCAAATGCTCGCGGACGCTCTCGGCAAACTCGCTCTGCTCGCCGCGGTACTTCGTGTCGAGAATGGCCGCGTGTATGGCCGCACCTTGCGCCACCGAGGTGTGAGGCGAAAGCCCCCGAAACGGCTCGACGCCCGTCAGGCTCCCGAGGCGTTGGCCGACGGCCGGCATCAACGTGGAACCACCGACGAGCACAATCGCGTCGAGCTGCTCGGGCGTGAGCTTGGCGGTCTCCAGCACTTGTTCGGTGGTGTCGAGCGTGCGCTGCAGCAGGTCGGCCGTCATCTCTTCGAACTGCGCGCGGGTGATCGGCACACTGAGCACTTTGCCGCCGAAACGACAGGTGATCGTCGTTTCCGTACCTTCGGAGAGCGCAATCTTGGCTTGGTCGCAATCGTTGCGCAGCATCTGCATCGTCTCGGCCGATTCATGCGGATCGCTGCCGTGGCGGGCTTTGAACTCCGCGGCAACGTGTTCGAGCAGCCGATCGTTCCAGTCGACGCCGCCCAGTTGTACGTCGCCATCGGTGGCCAACACTTGGAAATGCGTGGGCGTGTATCGAACCACCGTCGCATCGAACGTGCCGCCGCCAAGATCGTAGACCAGCGCTTGCCGCACGCGGTCCGCGTCTTTGGCCGTCGCGCCCAGCTCACCCTGCTGCCAGGCATACGTCAGCGTGGCCGCGGTGGGCTCGTTGATGATGTCGATGACGTTCAGCTCGGCGATCTGGCCCGCATCCTGAGTCGCTTTGCGGCGGGCATCGTTGAAATAGTAGGGCACCGTGATCACGGCGTTGCCGATCGGCCCGACGCGCTTCTCGGCGTCCTGCCGGAGCTTCTTGAGGATCAGCGCCGAGAGGAACTCAGGCGTGATCTCACGGCCTTCGAGCGTCTTCTTGTACTCGATGTTGCCCATGAAGCGCTTCACGCGCTCCACGACGTTTTCCGGCGGCTCCATGGCCGCGCGCATGCGGCTAGGCCCCACAACCACGTGCCCACTGCCGGCCAGCACGATCAGGCTGGGTGTTTCGACGTCATCCTCTTCGTTGGGAATGGCGACGGGATTGCCGTGCTCGTCGAGGTGCGCAATCGTCGAAAACGTCGTGCCCAGATCGATTCCGACTGTTCGCCCTGGTCTGAACTCCATGACATCGAGTTCCGCGAAGTTGCCTCGAACCCTGCGCCCGCGCGAGCGGCACGCGCCAGCGAGATCATGAACACACGGCGACTGCATCCGGTTGCAAAACTGCCAACCGTGTGGGTTCGCCAAGGCGATTGTGGGCCCACGCCGAGCGGCAGTCAAGAAACGCCCGGCGGCGCGCGGCGCACCGATCGAACCCGCAGAAGGTCACCTCAGGTTGCCGCGGAAGAGGTCCGGGCGAGTTGGTCGGGTGCGGAGTGCAGCACGGCTGCCTTACAGCCGATGCGCGTCGAGTGATTCCGGTACAACGTCGGCTATTCTTCGATGGCCTCTTTGACCTGCTGCACGAAGTGCGGCTGCTTCGAGGAGGTGGTCAACTCGGCCGCCTTCTTGTCGGCCTGCCGCCGCTGGCTGTACTCGTACAGCGCCACGCGTTTCAACGACTGATTGAAGACACCCCAGTAGGCCTTGAGGCGAATCTCTTCAGGGGCCTTCTTCTTGGTGCGGCGCTTGGTCGGGGTCTTCTTGGCGGCTTTCTTCTTGGCGGGTTTGGCGCGCTCGGCCGCATCGGCTTCTTCTCGCAATTCTTTGCGGTTCAGTACTTTACGCGCCATCAGTCGTCCCCCGGTTGCCAACAGGCGTCCCTGCTTCCCATAGCGCCGTTCATCTGGCGCCAAGCGAAGATGATACCGCATCCCGAGCGGTGCGGCCAGCGCAGCAGCTTCGTTAGGATTGCCTGAGATCACGCGGTCAGAGCGACCAATCAATCGTCGCCGATCGGCGTTGCCCCGGGAGGCGGAGTGCCTTTGCCCGCGCGAACATAGCGCGTGCGCTGTTGGGCATACTCGTCGGCCGAGATCTCGTCGGCCTCGGTCACGCCGCCTTCGACCGCCTGCTTGAAGTATCGCTTGAGAAACGGTCGGCACCAGCCGCAGCCGGTCCCCGCCCCAAAGCACTCGCTGAGCTGTCCGGCGCGGCGCGGCTTCTGCACGCGGATGAAGTTCAGCACCTTCCGCTTGCTGACGTGGAAGCAAAGACAGACTTCGTCGTCGAGCTCCACGGATCGGCTTCCTCGATACCTGCGGGCACCACGCTCAGCGCGTGTTGGTCGCGCCCTCGTTTTCAGCGGCCGTAGCCAGTCGCAAAGCGATGCGGCAGGCCAGGCGGAAATCATTGAGATCGAGCTCTTCGGTCACCATGTGCTGATTGCGCTGGCCGCAGCCGAGCGTCACGGTCGGAAGACCTCGCGCCGTCATCCAGTTGGCATCCAGTCCGCCGTTGCTGATGACCCGCAGCGGCTCACCGCCTGCAGCCCGCACGGCCGCTTCGGCAGCCTGCCCGCTCGCGTCATCTGGCGGCAGATTGAACGAATCGTAGTCATGTCGCCGATCGATGTTGACCTTGCCGGTTTGGCCATCGACGTTGGTCACCGCGGCCGCTGCGTTGTGGAAGGCCGCTTCGATGGCCTCGGCGATTTGACGGCGAAATTCGGGGTCGTGGCTGCGGGCTTCGGCCTTGAGCTGCACGCGATCGACCACCACATTGGTGGCGTTGCCGCCGTGAATGACACCGACGTTACTGGTGCCTTCACCTTCCTTGCGATGGATCGCGCCGTGCCAGCCGTTGCGGTGTATGTCGGCCAAGGCCAAGCCGGCGATGGCAACAGCGCTCACACCCTTTTCGGGCGCGCCGCCGGCGTGACTGGCAACTCCGTGGACATCGATCTCCATGCGGTACGCGCCGGTCGCGCCGACGGTGAGTTTCTCGGGCGATCCGCCGTCGAAGTTGAATATCAGCCGCGGCCGCCCAAGCTGACCCAACGTGGCATGCCGCGCGCCGTGCAACCCCACCTCTTCCTGCACGGGCCAAAACAAGGTCAGCGGTGGATGCGGGAGTTGTTGTTCGAGGATGGCCAACGCCGTCGACAACACGACGGCCGCACCGGCTCGATCGTCGGCCCCCAGTCCCGTCGCCGGATCGGCCGAACGGACGATATCGCCCGAGCGCTTGGGCTGCGAGCCGACGCACAGCGGCACGGTATCGAGGTGCGCCATCATCATGCGCCGCGGTCGCCGCATGGTGCCCGGCAACCGGCAGATCAGATTACCGACCTCGCCGCCAAGAGGCGATCGCTGATGCGCGCGATCCGTCTGGATCCACTCGGACTGTGCTCCGGCGCGGCGCAGGGCTGCGCTGATATACTCGACGACCTGACGTTCCTCGCCGCTGCGACCGGGGATGGCCATCATTTCCATCACCAGCGCCGTTGCCCGGTCGTAGTCCGGTTCGAGCGGCGAGGACGGCGCGCCGTTGCGGCTGGCCTGTATTTGAGATCGTCGTCGAGCAGTCGTCGTCCGGCGCGCCATGCGGGCATCCTGTGCGTCAAAGCTGATCCATAGGCGATGGGCGGCGACGGTTGACGATGTTGCTCAACGCCATGAGCGTGCCGCTCGGCAGAACGACGTGAGCCCCGCGAAGCGTCGGCTACACCTGCCGTGAGCCGTGGCCGACGCAGAACACCCACCCTACGCGCTCCAGTATACGCTGGGCCGGCGTTGCCCACGAACTCACGGGAATCCAGCCGTTTCGGCCGTCTGCGGGGGGGAGCCGGTCTTGTGGTGCCAGCGCGCGCGGCGGCCTCCTGCCGAATCCAGTCGCGCCGCGTTCTGGGCAGCGGCGCGTTGGGTCGCCTCACGCCGGTGCGGAGTGGAAGCTCAATCTCTTCTGCGGTGGCGGGGATGTGTTGTGGTCGTCGCGGCGCATCAAGACCGCTTCCGACGGTCTGACGGTTCGTGATCGACGAGACATTAATCGTCGATCACGAAACCTTTCTTCGTCGACGGTGTTATGTGTACCCGGCGCGCACGGCTGCACGGCGCGTCATGACAGACCCTGTGGAAAGCGAATGCGCGCATGCGTCGCGCGTCGGCTCGCTGTGCGCGCAGGGATCAACGGCAAGCACGCGCATGGGTTTATGCGCGGGCTGCCGACCGACTGCACCACGGGCCAGTCAACGTTACTCCCCGCTGCGCGGCTCGTGGCCCGGCGCACCAGGGACGGCCAGGAACGACTGACATCAATGCCGGTCCACTCGTGGCGCAGTTGGGAGTAGAGCCGCTTCGGCGGTTTCGGATCGGCGCTGGACGACCACAGCGACCGTCGGGACGCGATGCATCGGGCCGCCGCGAGTCTGCTGTTCATGTCCGCCGATCGTAGCGGTCCACTGGAATTGAGTAACAGAAGGGAACATCTGCGATGTCGGTACACAATTCATCTCGACACGGCACACGGCGCGCCCGCCCCTTGCAGTGGCTGGTGCCGTTGATCTGTGGGCTGCTGGTGGCCTCGACGGCGTCGACCGCGATCGCGCAGTTGACGGCCGAGCCGCCTCAATCTTGGCTCCAAAAGAAACTGCTGCCTGCGAACGGTAAGGAAGGCGATCGGTTCGGGACAACCGTTGCCATTGATGCCTTGTGGTCGGTTGTCGGTGCCCCTGGCACGTCGCTCAGTAGCCCGATGCGCGCCGGCGCAGCTTACATCTTCGACAACCACACGGGGCAGGAGCTCTTTCAACTCACGCCCTCTGATCTTGCCGATGGCGATGAATTCGGCACGGCGGTCGCCAGCGACACCCTGCTCACGATTGCCGGATCGCCCCGCCACGATCGCGTCGCCACGAATGCGGGAGCGGCGTACGTTTTCGACCCACTCACGGGCCATCAGATTCACAAACTCGTCGCCGGCGACGCTGCGATGGACGACGAGTTCGGAACGTCGGTGGGGATTAGCATTCAGAATTCAACCGCCATTGTCGGCGCGCCATTCGACGATCACATGGCGGGCGTCGATGCTGGCTCGGCCTACTTGTTCGACACGGGCAACGGCAGTCAACAATTCAAGCTGACCGCCTCCGACGCCGGAATTGGTCACGAGTTTGGACATTCAACTGCGATCAACGCGACGACGGCCATCGTCGGGGCACCGCTCGCCGATGCGCCGATCGCAGTGGGATCAGGCTCGGCCTATCTGTTCGATGCGAGCACGGGCATGGAGCAGTTCAAGCTGTCGGCTTCCGACGCCGCCGCTTTCGATCAGTTCGGCTGGTCGGTGGCTTCCGACGGCAACTACGCCATCGTGGGCGCGCCGGGCAAGAGCGGCTCCGCGCTGTTTGCCGGCGCAGCGTACGTCTATGACGTGACGACCGGACAAGAGCTGTTCAAGCTCACCGCGTCGGATGCCACGGCGGTTTCGCTCTTTGGCTGGTCGGTCGACATCAGCGGCGGCATGGCCGTCATTGGGGCCAGGCTGGCCGATAATCCTGGGTTGGGCGCGACGGGCGCCGCCTACATCTTCGACATGGCTACCGGTCGAGAGCTTCACAAACTGAGGGCAGCAGATGCCGCGGCTGTCGATTCGTTCGGAGCCTCCGTGTCAATCAGCACCTTCTTCGGTCCTCCCGAAATCCTGGTGGGGGCGCCGGGCAACAACGACAACGAAGCCAATTCAGGTTCGGCCTATCAGTTCCGCCCCCTGCCCATGTTCGTTGCCGTGCCCGAACCGTCTTCGCTGCTGCTGGCCGGCATGGCGTTAGCAGGATGTTGCTGGCTCGGCCGCCGGCGCAAGGACGGCTAGGTAGTTCGTCGTAGCGGACGCCGACTGCCGCCGAAGATCATCACCCCCCGGCAACGCCACAGCGCGGCCATTGCTTGTTGGGGGCGGTGACGACGGGGTTGGCGGCGCGGGCCGAACGCACGACGTCGCGCCGAACGGGTATGATGATGTTCCGCGTTTTGGAGAGGAGCGACCAAGGGCTCGCCAGTTCGCACGCCTCGGCCGGTGGCGTGCGCTTCGGGATCAGGAAAGGCGAAAAGCTTTGCGTGTGTTTCTGGCGGGCATCATGCAGGGTTCGGAAGTCGAGGCCCGGTTGTTTCCCCAAGGCTATCGGGCACACCTGAAAGGGATTCTCGCGCGGTATCTGCCGGCGGCCGAAGTCTACGACCCGTTGGCCGACCACGCCGGTTCACTCGACTACGCGCCGGACGACGGGCGGCGTGTGTTTCTCGAGCACAATGCCATGTGCCGCGAGATCGACGTGGTGCTGGCCTACCTGCCCAGCGCGTCGATGGGTACCGCCATCGAGATGTGGCAGGCCCATCAGGCGGGCCGTGCTGTGATCACCATCAGCCAGCTCGAGCACAACTGGGTGGTGCGTTTCCTCAGTGACGCCGTTTACCCCGATCTCGACGCTTTCGAGGCGGCCGCCCGCAGCGGCCAGTTCGCCGCACAGATCGAAAGTATTCTCGCCGATCGCGCCGCTGACTGATGGGCCGCTACTGGATCATTCGATCGATTCGATCAGCTCGACGATTTGCTGTTCGTCGTACTCGTCTGCGGGGAGCACAAGCATCACGAAACCGATGCGCCCGTCGTGGCCGGGAAACCGCCCGGCTGCCTGGATGAATTGACGATCCGATTCGAGTTCCGTACCGCGGTTGAACGTAAACGTCGTCTCCTCTCCCCGGATCGTCAGGGTGATCTCTTCAGGTTCGCCATCGATGCGAATCCTTGACTCAAGATCGTCTTCTTCCCTGATCGCCTTCTGGATCTGGCTGCGCAGATAGTCGACCGTGTTGTCGTCGAACATCTCGCCGAACTCCACGAGCACAAAGATGCCTTCGCTGGCTTGCGATTCGTAGAGAGCGCCTTTGACCTCGATCGGTTGCCAGAGAAGGGACGTGTCGAAATCGAAACCGCCCTGCGGCGCGAGGTCCGCAGGTCGATCAAACGTTGCGATCTGCTCACTGAGCGCCAGAATCTCATCCGGATCATCCGTCAAGGAATCTTCGAATGTGCGAATGGTTCCGTATGCGATGATCGTCGCCCCACCACAGCAGACGAGCATCATCACGCCGCAACCAAGCCCGCAACCCATGAGCCAGTTGAAGCCGCGTTTGGGCTGGCCGTTCGAGAGGGCGTATTCCTTGTCCCATTCCGTTTCCGTGCTCATCGTCGTGCCTTCGCCTGGCTGGGGGCTCGCAGATTCGGGTGAGTCATCATGACGGTGGGCATTCTCGGCCGCGCGGACTCAGTGTGTCAATCATGCTCTCAGCGGCCAATCGCGCGCGTCCTGGTCTCCGCCTTGGAAGATGCTCGGCGACTGGCGACAATGACAACATTGTCTCCGTTCGCGTTGCCACATCGTTCTACGCCACGATGCATCATCTGCTCGATCCGGTCGACAATCCGCTGGCGGCTTGGCTCGCCCGGCGGGGCGAAGCCGCCTTTCGGGTCGGCCAGATCCGGCAATGGTTGTTCGCTCGCCGGGCCGAAACCTTTGCCGAAATGACCGATTTACCGCAGGCTTTGCGCGATGCGCTAGCGGCCGACTTCACGATCTGGACGTCACGCACGATCGGCGAGCAGCGGGCGGACGACGGCACCGTCAAGCTGCTACTCGAACTGGCCGACGGGCAGACCGTCGAATGCGTGCTCATCCGCGAACCGCGGCGGCGGACGATCTGCATCAGCACTCAGGTCGGCTGCGGCATGGGATGTGTCTTTTGCGCCTCGGGCCTCGAAGGTGTGGCCCGCAATCTCACCGCCGGAGAGATTGTGGAGCAGATGCTGCGTTTGGCCCGCACGCTGGACGCCGACGAGCGGCTGAGCCACATCGTGGTGATGGGCATGGGCGAACCACTGGCTAATCTCCCGGCTCTGCTGCCGGCGCTCGAAGTCGCGACCAGCCCCCATGGCCTGGGCATCAGCCCCCGACGCATCACGATCTCCACGGTCGGATTGCCGCCGGGCATCGACCGACTGGCCAAACTCGGCGCGCCGTACAGTCTGGCCGTTTCGTTACATGCACCCGACGATGCGCTGCGCAATCAACTGGTGCGCGTGAATGCCCGCATCGGCATCGACGCGATTCTGGCTGCCGCCGATCGCTACTTCGCGGCCACCGGTCGCCGGCTCACGTTCGAGTACGTGTTGCTGGCCGACATCAACGATCGTCCTCGCGACGCAGCGGCCCTGGTGAACTTGCTCCGCGACCGCATCGCGCTATTGAACGTGATTCCCTACAACCCCGTCGCAGGATTGCCCTATCGGCGTCCCTCAGAGGCGAGCATCACTCGCTTCATCGAGGCGCTGCGACAAGGCGGCATCGACGTGCAGGTCCGCAAGCGTAAAGGCGACCGCATCGATGCGGCGTGCGGACAGTTGCGCCGCCAGCTCGGCGCCGCTGATGAGAATGCGACAGGCGAGCTGGCCCGTCAGACCCCTGCTCCCTGAATCGGGGCGGCCCGATGGGCTACTTTGCGAGCCACACGCCGGCGTGGCTTTGCGGCCAAAACTTTTGACGGTCAGCGGGGTTTGATATTGTGAGCCGAGCGACAAGCGGCGGCGGCCGGGAGCGCGAATCGCGTACGCAACAGGGTGTGGTCGTTCGACTTACCGACCTCTGCCGGGGCCGATTCGCAGGGAGCGCACTTTGCGTGGGGGAGCACTTTGGCGGTAAGCGAATCATCGGCCCTGGCGTATGAGCATCGCGACCCCGATGTCCGCCTGATGCTGCAGGTGCGCGATGACGATGCCGGCGCGTTCGAAGAGCTCGTGCTCCGCTACCAGGATCGCCTGGTCGGCGTGCTCGATCATTTGGTCGGCTCGCGCGAACTGGCCGAGGATCTCGCTCAGGAGGTTTTTCTCCGCGTGTATCGCGCCCGCCACTCATACAAGCCGCAAGCCAAGTTCGCCACCTGGTTGTTCACCATCGCCAACAACGTGGCCTCCAATGCGCGGCGGTCGGCCGCGAGGCGACGTGAAGTCAACCTCGATGCTCGAGCCAGCGGGCCGCTGGGCGCCCGGCCCTTCGAACAGTTGGTGGCCGCGGCCAGTGGACAGATGCCGGCGCGGCAGCTTGCCCATGCGGAGATGCGCGACATCGTCCGCGCCGCTTTGGAGACTCTGAACGAGCGGCAGCGGATGGCCGTGTTGCTCAACAAGTTCGAAGGCATGAGCTACGCCGACATCGCTGCCACGATGGAGCTAACGCCCATGGCCATCAAATCGCTACTCACTCGCGCGCGGGTCAACCTCCGCGTCGTGCTGGAGCCGTATCTCCAGCGCGGGGAACTACCGGCCGCCGAAACGGGTTAAACATCCTCTCCTGTCGCCCACGACAAACTCAATCGCGTCGCCATGAGTGCCACATCGCCCGAGCCCGGTCCTGCCACGGCTACCAAGCTGGACGCCCAGCTCGTGGCCTACCTCGACGGCGAACTTACCGGCGAGGCGCGGCAGAAGGTCGAGAAGCGGCTGGCCAAAGACGAAACCATTCGCGAGCGACTGCACGCGCTGGAGAAGACCTGGGATCTGTTGAACGAACTGCCGAGCACCGAGCTGGGCCCGCAGTTCGCCAGTTCGACCGTCGAGATGGTCGCCCAGTCGGTCGAAATCGATGCGCAAAGCGACGCGCAACGCTGGAGTGCGCGTCGTTGGCAGCGGGGACTGATCGGTGGGTTGGCCGCAATGCTCGCCGCCGCCGTTGGCTTCACGACCGTGGCAGCGACCACGTCGGGAGCGAATGAGCGGCTCATCGACGATCTGCCCATCATCGAGCACCTGGAGCCTTATCTCTACGCCGGCAAGATCGACTTCCTCCGTTCGCTGCAAGCCGCCGGGCTGTTCATCGAGGCGTTGCCCGTGCCCGACGATGGAAACGCAGTCGCCACTCCCGCCACTGCGCTCCGCGAAACACCGGAGGGGCGTCGCGCGCGGATCGAGGCGATGACGACGTCCGAACAATCGGAGTTGAGTCGCCAGCGCGAGCGGTTCGCCAACCTTGCGCCGGCCGAGCGGCAGGCGGTGCGGCAACTTCGTACCGACTTACAGGCCAGCGCCGAGGCCGACATTTTGGCGACCATCATGGTCCGTCACGCCGAGTGGCACGAGAGCCAGCCGTTGGCCGAGCGCGTCGAACTGGAGAAGCTCGCCGCCGAACAGCGCGTCGACCGGGTCATCGAAATCCAATCCCGCGACGCTCAGCGAGCCCGCGATCAAGAGGTGCTCATGGGGTGGATCGGCGATCGGTTGTTTGCAGAGTTACCCGCTACGGCCCAACATCGCATTGAACAATTGGATGAATCGGAACGTGCGCTCGCTCTCCAGGGCGCCTGGATGCGTATCGTCAGAAGCCCAAACGCCCGGGAAGAGGCATTGACTCGTCTGGCGCGCGAGATGCGAAGCCACATCGACGAGCTGTTGGAACAACTCAGCGAAGAGCGCCGCAAGCAAATACAACAACAACTGCGAAGTCCCAACGCGCAGAACGTCATTCGGCGGCTCATGCAGGAATGGGCTGCGGGGCACGGTCAGCAATTCAGAGATCGCTGGACCGATCGCGCGGATATCGATCGCGAGACGTTGCGCGACTACTACGGGGAGCGCGATCCCGTGGAGCGCGGTGAGCTCGATCGACTGCCAGCCGAGGCCATGCACGAGCGGTTGTTAG
>CALKYM010000203.1 GCA_938003525.1 uncultured Planctomycetales bacterium
AAATCCCTCTACCCGAAAATCAAGCTGTGACGGAGCACTAGCAACATCCAACTGTGTTCATTGTTAGCGGCAGGGTGGCTCTTTTTCAAAACGCTTTGCGAATCAATCGCAAACAGTTCCACGGTGAAGCTTTACACGAGCCAGTGCAGTTTCCAGCGGGGATGGACGTTGCCATGGAGGACCTGACCACGCAAGTAGGACATCGCGCCGGACGGGCAGTTTTCGTGCTGCGTGCACTCCAAAACCGGTGCGACCACACATCAGTGGCACCGGCGGGCGCCCGAACACCCACCGAAACCGCGATCGGGCGATTCCACTGAAGGGTTTTGACTTGGCGACGGTTAGGTCAGGTCGGCCGTAGCTGTAGAGCCCTAACTGCCTGTTGAAATATGCCGTCGTGGCATATTTTCAACCTCGCGAAGCTCGCAGCGAAGCTACTCGCCACTCGCAAAATTGCGACTGGCGTCGCAATTTTGTCGTCGCATCCATGCGACGTCGCAGCCTGCTGAATTCTTCAACAGGCTGCTAAGCCATTCCGCGGACGATGAATTTGGTCCTCCGTGAGTCGTCATCGCGGCTTATTTGCTAGTCCCCCCAGAGGGGCAATAGACTGCGTGTAGAGAGTCGCCCGTCCCTATCTGCGCACGGTGTAGAACTGTCAGTCGCAAGCATGGAAGCGCTCGGGGCGTCGCAGTTGAGACGATAGACCATGCTCTTTCGCACGCTGCTTTTTGCCTGCGCCTTGCTGGCATTCGGTGCCCTGAGCCAGTGTTGCACCGGCGCATTGCGACAACAGGCCAGCCTGATCAGCTCAGCCGCGGCGGCTGAGCGACCGACCACGCGCCAATGGAAGCCCGACGCGTCTAACTCGGCTGCCAACGAACGTGAGTCAGTCGAGCATGCTCAGACGCATTCTCACATCGCGCCTGACCCCGTCGAGCACTGGGCGTACCAGCCGCCGCTGGATGTCCAGCCACCGGCCGTTGACGACGTATCGTGGCCAACTTCGCCGATCGATGCATTTATTCTGGATGATCTCGAACAAGCTGGCCTGCGGCCGGCCGAGCGCGCCGATAAAACGACTCTTCTGCGCCGCGTCACGTTCGACTTGATCGGTTTGCCACCGTCGCCCGATGAGATCGGGGCGTTCCTAGCCGACGAGTCCCCCGACGCGTTCGAACGAGCCGTCGATCGACTGCTTGGGAGCCCGCACTACGGCGAGCGCTGGGCGCGTCACTGGCTCGACTTGGTTCGCTATAGCGATACCAACGGTGTCGTGCTCGATCCCGTCAAGCCCAACGCCTACCAATACCGCGACTACGTCATTGACGCCCTCAACCAAGACCTCCCGTACGACCAGTTCGTCCGCGAGCAGATCGCCGGCGATCTGCAGTCCGAGCCGCGGTTGAGTCGCGACGGCGCGTACGTCGCCTCGCCGATCGGTAGCGGTTTTTGGTGGCTCGGGGAGATCATGCATCAGCTCTCCGACCACAGAGTTTCCGATGCCGATGAGCTCGAAAACCAAATCGATGTCTTCGGAAAAGCCTTCTTGGGCGTCACGCTGGCCTGCGCGAGGTGCCACGATCACAAGTTCGATCCCATCTCGCAAGAAGATTACTACGCGTTGGGCGGAATCCTGAGCAGCACGACGAACGCGCAGGTCTGCCTCGACTCCGACAGCAAACGACGTGAGATCGAGACGCTTCGCGATCGCATCGCCGACCTAGAAAGCCGCCTGCAAGCGATTCAGGACGCCAACGATGTGGACGCTAAGTGGCGCGAGGAAACCGTGCAACGGGCTCGCGGCATGGCCAACTATCTGGCCGCGATTCGCGAGGTGATTCAAGAATGGAACTATCCACAGAGAAGTAACATCGTCGAAGTTGCGAAGCGCCGCAGGCTCGACAGCCAGCGTTTGCTCGTATGGTTTGATGCGGTAACGAATGCTGCCTCGCCCACTGATCCGCTGTTCTATGGTTGGCACCGACTCACCACGTGCGCTCCCGAAGCTTTTCGCCGCCATGCCAAGACCGTGCAGACGCAATGGCAAAGGACATCTTCTCACGACAGTCCGACACTTAGGGTTTGGCAAGACTTCGAAGGCGATGACTTTGGGGATTGGCAGGCGAGTGGAGCAGCATTCGGAAGCGGCCCGCTATCCCGTGCGCAAATCGACGCCATTAACGTACAAGGCAGGCAGTTTGCCAGCAGCTCGAACCCAAGCGACGCGTTGACCGGTCGCCTGGTGAGCCCGTCGTTCGTCGTCGATGAGTCAACACGCTACTTGGTCTTCTGGATCGCCGGCGGTGCGGACGCGGCGCGAACCTGCGTCAACTTAATCACGCATAGTGGCGTTCGGCCACAAGGGTTTGAGTGGGTTGCCACGGGACGAAACAGTCTCCAATTCGAGCCGGTGGTCTGGAACCTGGAGCGGTTCGAAGGCCGAGAGGTCTACATCGAGGTCGTCGACCAAAGCTGTGACCCTTGGGGGCGCATTATGGTCGACGACTTCTCCTTCTCCTCGAAGCCGATTAGTCCACCCAAGCTGCCACCGCATCGCGGCCTCCTCGCCTTACTGACTGAGGCATCGTCCCGCGCCGAACTCGACGCCGGCTATGAAGCACTTCTCGTGCGCGCACTGGAACGTAGAGATCTTCCGATCCAGGAAATCCAGCTCGACGAGCTTCTCAATGACCCCGATGCGTTGTTTGTGTGTTGGGCGAATGAGGCCGACGGCCCGCTGTACCCGCGAATTGAACTGGTGTCGCTCCTCCGTCAGGAGGATCGGTCCCGCTGGGCAGAGATGTATTCCTTGCAACAACGGCTGGAGAGTGAACTCCCCGATTCGACCTGGGCGTTCGTTAGCCGGGATCGCGCCGAGCCTCGTGATATGCCCCTGCATCAGCGCGGCGATCCTTTGAACACGCGCGACGACGTGCCCCGACGTGTGCCGGCAAGCCTCGGTTCAACGGGGCAGCACCCCACTGGCAGTGGGCGGCTCGAATTGGCCGAGTGGGTCACATCGGCCAACAACCCACTCTTCGCTCGAGTTATCGTGAATCGCATCTGGAAGCACCATTTCGGAACAGGGCTTGTCGCGACGCCGGACAACTTCGGCCAGCTTGGTGAGAGGCCGTCACACTCTGAGTTGCTTGATTACATCGCACGCCGCTTCATGGAGTCCGGCTACTCGCTCAAAGCGATGCACCGCTTGATGCTCGTCTCCAGCACCTACACGCAATCTGCCGCAGCAAGTCCCGCGGCACGCACACTCGACCCCGACAACCGCCTTTTGCAACACATGCCCACCCGCCGACTCGAGGCGGAGGCCGTTCGGGATACGGTCGCTCACTTGGGCGGGTCACTTGGCAGCCGCCTGTTCGGACCGCCGATCGATTTCGTGCACGAGTCGGCGCCTTTGCGACGTAGCGTCTATCTGAAGGTCGCCCGCAACGACAAGGACGAACTACTCACCGCTTTCCATTGCCCGAGACCGTCAAGCACTGTGGGCGAGCGCTACGCGACTCGGACGCCCAAGCAGTCTCTGGTGATGTTAAGCGATCCACTCGCTCGTCTAAGTGCCCGCGCCTGGGCCGAACGGATCGTGACGACCTTCGACGCGGATGAACAGCGCGTGGCGAGGATGTACCTCGAGGCGATGGGCCGAGCGCCGTCGACATCTGAACTACAAGTAGCCCAGCAGTTCATCGCGCAACAGAGGCAGCGCCTCTCGGAAGTGGAACCCGATCCAGTCCGAACTGTTGACCTGGAACTCGAATTGTGGAGCGACCTCGCCCACGTGCTGTTCAATCTAGACGAATTCGTCACGATCTATTGATCTGAGCGCGAGATGCCGTTGACAACCGGAACTAAGCGAAGATGAACGGCCAACGTTGGGACGACAACACGCTGGGACGGCGAGAAGTGCTGTTTCGCGCCGCCGGCGGCTTCGGCGGGGTCGCTCTAGCCGCGCTGCTGACGTCCTGCCAGCGTATGAGCTCGGCTCCCCGTGCCGAGCCGCCGACTGCCGACGTCGCCAAGAAGGCCAAACGCGTGATTTACCTCTACATGGAAGGCGGCCCTTCTCAGATCGACACGTTCGATCCGAAGCCGGAGCTGGAACGGCTCGCTGGCAAACCCATCGGTTCGCCCACGCACTTGGCTTTGCCTCCGATTCTCGCCGAGCGCACGATTCTGCCCTCGCCGTTTCGCTTTCGTCGATTCGGTTCGTCCGGTATCGAAGTCAGTGAACTGTTCCCTCACTTGGCCGAGTACGTCGACGACATGTCCGTCATTCGCTCGATGCAAGGCAAGTACTCGGAACATGCGACTGCGAATTGCTTCATGAATACGGGTTGGGGGCGGCGTGGTCGGCCGAGCGTCGGCTCGTGGGTTCTTTACGGGCTTGGGAGTACGAACGACCAGTTGCCGGGCTTTGTTGTGCTCGGTCAGGACGAGCCTCTCAAAGGTGGCAATGGCAGCCTTGCGCACGGCTTTCTTCCGCCCATGGCGGACCCACTCACGGTGCCCGTCGAGTATGACGAACCTTACGACGACCCACTTCGCAGCGAGATCCCGCTATCGCTTGTTGCCCCCAACGACTCCTGGTCACGGCGGTCGGGGAAGTTGGCGGCAATTCATGAACTGAACCAAGCCGGCGCAGAGCTACGTCAGGCGGAAGCGGCAGTCGGCGAGGCAATTTCCCAGTTGGAGGTGGCGGCGCAGATGCAACTCACGCTGCCAGATGCATGGGATCTGAACGGCGAGTCACGCGCCACGCTCAAGCTGTACGGCGTTGACGACAAGCGAACGCTGCAGTTCGCCACCCTCTGCATTCGGGCTCGCCGAATGCTTGAGCGTGGCGTGCGTTTCGTTCAACTCTGCTCGCCAGAGCCGCCTGCCAGCCATCGATTCGACAATTGGGACCAGCATTCCCATTTGATTGAGGGACATCGCGCCAATGCGCTTCAAGTCGATAAACCGATTGCGGGACTGTTCAAGGATCTCAAGCTTCGGGGGCTGTGGGAGGACACGTTGATCGTCTGGGGAGGGGAATTCGGACGCACTCCAACTCAAGAGATCGCGGTTAGCCGCGCGGGAGGCCGAGATCACAACCCGCGAGGCTTCACGGTCTGGCTGGCCGGTGGCCCCGTCCGAGGCGGCACCGTGCATGGCTCCACGGATGAGTTCGGATACGCAGCCGTGGAAGGCGTCGTGACGGTCCACGACCTGCACGCGACGATTCTGCACCTCATCGGCATCGACCATGAGAAGCTCGCCTTTCGCCACGGCGGACGCGACTTTCGCCTTACTGACGTTTACGGCGATGTCGTGCACGATGTCGTCGCGTAGCCTCTCGCGGGTCTGCTCGTATCAATCTTGAACCATTAACGAACGCAGGATTCCCTGTGAAGTCGGCCTCCTGCACGGGTAGCGATAACCCGCGATCGACTTCTGCCAGTCGACGAGGCTGGCGAAGCCTTCGTTTGGTCGTCCTCGTCGTGTTGGTTTTCATCGCGGGGGAAGCTTTCACCCGTTACCAACTCCACAGGATGCGGCTGGCGTCACCGCCTCCCAGTCCACTGCTCGATGAGAAACGCGCGGCCGCACTGGCCAGCCTGAACGTACAACCGGAGTATGACACGGAGCCCGACCCCACCTTGGACCGCGACTTCGACGTGGTCATCCGACCCGGGCTCGACTACCGCGGCTCACTGGAAAGCTACGCGAAAGCCGAACGCTCGCTGTGGGATGAACTGCACTGGTCCTACCACCCGAATTCCCGCCTGCACGCAGACTTCGGTGGCGAGAAGCAGACGTTCCGCATCAACAGCCACGGATTTCGCAGCGCGGAGTTTACCGTGGAGAAGCCCCCCGGCGTTTACCGAATCGTTTGCGTCGGCGGTTCGACGACTGTCGCCGGCTCAACGAACAACACCACGTATCCTGCCCTACTTGAGTATCACCTACAGCGCTTGCTCGGGACAGATCGCGTAGAGGTGATCAATACGGGAATCTCAGGGCTCACATCGGACGGGGAAAAACAGAAGCTGGCAACGATTCTAAGCTGGCAGCCCGATCTCATTGTTGAATCCAATGGCGTGAACGACATCTACTACCTGATTCTTCGCGATTACCTCGAAACGATGCCGTTCTGGAAGTGGGTCCTAGCAAAGTCGGCTTTGATTGCTTGGTGCTTTCCAGACATTTTTCGCCCCTCGGCCGCTGAGATGGCGGCGGCTCTCCGTGAACAAACGATGCGCAACTTGCAAGTCATCCACGACCAGGCAGCCGAGCACAAGGTGGACGTTGTCTACCTGAGCTTCGCCTACCCCACGCCTGAACTGCTTGAGCCCGAAGAACGAGAATACTTCGACAGCAATGCTCGCGGGCTCTGGTTTCGCGACGTCGACTATCAAACCTACGTTGACTACGCCGATCTCTACAATGAGATACTGATCCGGGAGAGTCGGCAGCGTGGCTGGCGGGTCATCCCACTTCATCAGCGGATTTTGGGCGGCTGCGATATGTTTTGGGACACCTGTCACACGACGGTCGTCGGCCGCGTCGAGAAGGTCAAGATCATCGCCAATGCCATTCGTGACGATGTGGCAGCCGTCCTTGCTCAGGAAAAATGATCGCGTTTATGTCCTTGGATGATCAATATCAAAGCCACTGCAAAGACCTTGCCACCGGCCCGGTTAGCCGGGTACGCGTCACCCGTAGGGCCCAGCCTCACCCATTGCCTGACGCACATCGGTGTTACCTGCTGACTACGGTGTGCCGCGACAGCCAACCTGCACAGGTGATCTCGACCAGCGGGCGCTGCGAGGCAAGCTGGTATCGCGTCCGAGTAGCGCCATTGGCACAGATTGAGTTCTTGGCGTGATTCGGGGTGCGCAGCTCAAGAATTGAGCCGAGGCCCATTGAATATGGGCTAAACGCCGACTCGAGCTGCCAGTAGGGGCTGAGGCTGCCCCTCAGAGTTTCCTTTGGCGGCGGATGGCGAGACATACGAGCCCGATAGTGCCAATGACGGCAGTGATCATACCCGACGGCTCGGGCACAGCAGCGAGGTAGTGGGCTTCGAGTTCTTCCGACTCCAGGGAGCGGTTGTAGACGGCAACCTCATCGAGCCCGCCTTGGAACCAGCCTGGCGTTGCAGCGCCGAAGAATTCCGTATTGCGGCCGATGGTGAAAGGCTGCGTGGTCGTCGATGCCGGCGCAGTACCCGCGACGAGCCCTTCCAACTGGCCGTTGACGTAGAACCGGGCGTCGTTGGCGGAATCGAAGTCGACGGCGACGTGAAGCCACTCGTTGAGAGGTAGCGCCACGGTCAAGCTGTAGTCCTGCTGGCCGAAGGCGGCGAAGCGCATCAGGTCGGGCAGGACGGCGAAGCCATAGCCGGTGTTGGGGATCACCTTGCGCGTCGAAACAATGACGCCGCCACTGCCCGTGCCTGGAAGTTTCACCCAGGCTTCGACCGTGAAAGCGTTGGCGAGTTGATTGAGCGCCGATACGGCACCGACGTCGACGAGCCCCGACGATCCGTCGAACTCGGCCGCCGTGTCTGAGTCCGTTGCCAGTGCACCGGCGATGCCGAGCGCCACGCCACCCTGGTACGTGCCGTGATAGGCGTTGCCCGACGCATCGAACGCGTTTGGGCCTGACGCCTCTCCGAGCCGCCAGTACCCCACGGGGCCATCCGCCAAAACGGTGGACTCATACGACGACGCGAGGGTCGTGCTCGGTCCGAGCGCAGGCAGAACGAGCATTAGTGAAGCACCGGCACGATTTAGTAGGCGCAGCGTCGCCCGCTTCGACACCACTTGCAGGCTGCGCTCTTGGCCACCCCTCCAGGTTGCGCAGACGAATTCGCCGGCGGCTCGGCACAATCCAATCCCCAATCGCGTCGCGAGCTTCGCACCCTTTGTAGGCTTCGCCGTGTACAAGAAAGTGACGAGCGCCATGGAGAGCAGCGCAATGCTGCTAGGCTCGGGCACTGCGACCAGATAGTGCTCGTTAATCTCTCCGGGATCGAGCTCACGTCCGTAGACGGCGACTTCGTCGATGCGACCTTTGAAGTTGCCGTGGGTGCCGGCGGTGCCCAGAACCGGATTGCGACCGATGTTGAACTCTTGGGAGTTGTCGTGCGCGGGAAAATTGCCTGCGATGCTTCCGACGGGATCGCCGTTGAGATAAAACGTCGCATCGTTGCCCGTATCGAAAACAACTGCTGCATGCACCCACTCCTCAACGGGTACGGAGATGGCCAGCTCGTAGCCCTTGATTGAGAACGCCGTGAAAGCCATCAACTCGGGCCGCACGGCGAATCCGTAGCCGCCGTTGGTTCCGTGATCGCGGGTCGAGGCAACCCAACCGTTGCTATCTGGCGTCAGCCAGACCCAGGCTTCAATCGTGAAGCCGTTTTGCAGTTGGTTGAGCAGCGGGGTCTCGGCCACGTGGACATAGTCGTCCACACCATCAAAGTGCGCGGACGTATCGCCGTCGCCAACAACCGCCCCCGGCTGGCCCAGCAGGACTCCCTTGGTGTGCGTGCCGTCGAGACTTTGCGGGCTGGCGTCGGCGGCGTTCGTTGTGCCCTGGTCGCCCAGTCTCCAATAGGCGATTGGATTGTCGCTCAGGATTAGATCGGCGTAGTCAGAAGCGTGGGCCGTAGTCATGCCGCAGACGAGAATGGCTCCTGCCAGAATCGCAAGTCGAGCAAGCGTTGATTCGCGAACGCGGCGGCGCAAGGCAATCGCTGCCAGGGCTCCGATGAGCGCGAGGACGATTGACGAAGGTTCCGGGACGGCGTATTCGACCAGATAGCCAAAAGGTGGCCCGCCACTGACGGCGACGGTGTTGCGATAGTCGTTCCATCCATGGACGCCGGAACGCGTTTCGTAGTAGACGTGATCTTCGCCGGGAGGTGGCGCGGCGTTGTTGGGCTCTTGCGGACTCGTAAGCCAAGCAGTGAACGTCAATGGTTCGCCGGTGACCCACTGGAAGTTGCCTTCCTGGGCGGAATCGCTGAGGCCGATCCAGGTGTAGTTGGTGCCCAAATTGCCAATGATGAACTGCCATTCGGCCTCGCTGTTGACCGTGGCCAGATGACCGGCCGTGCCAAGAAACGACGTGCTCTCGGCGCCAGTCTTGGCGTCGGTCCAGGTGATACCGCCTGGATTGAAAACGCGCTCGTAGTAGTGACCGTTGCCGCCAACTCCGGATTGCCATTGGATGGGCACGGCCAGTGCGGGTGTGACTGCTATCGCCAGGACACACGAGAAAAGGACAGTCGAGGCAATCTGCGATCGGAGTTGCATGGCGGCTTTCTTGTGGGTTGTCTCAACGGAATCGTTGGCTGGCCTTTAGATCTCTCGCGATCAGTTGACACCCGGGGCGCTACGCGATGACTCGTGAGGTAGAGCTAATCCGCCGGCGCCAGCCGTGAAGCATCAGTCCGAGCAGCGCGCATCCGGCGAGCACCAGCGTCGATGGCTCGGGCACGGCGACGAACTCGTCGGGGGTGAGTGCCATGTCGGAGATGCGTACGTTGTCGATCAGCCCGTGAAAGTACTGTCCGCCATGATTGAGCGCTCCGATGCCGATGCCCGGCATCCTTAGCGGGTCGAGTAGCGCTTGCCCGCGAATCGACGTCGAGGTCGACGCGACCAAAGCCCCGTTGATGAAGAGCTTCATTTCGCCAGTCGCGTCGTCGAGCGTGCCGGCGATGTGTTGCAATTGAGTGAACGACAAGGGATCGGGCGTGACAAGCTCAGCGGTGCCATCGATTTCATTGAAGACCTGGAATTCGAGCCGGTTGTCCGTGCGCATCCGCAGGTTGAACGAGTCCTTGCCGGGACGACTGTCGCCGCGAAACAGAATCTGTGCACCCGATGGCGACGAAGGCGAACTGAACGGCTGCACCGTCGCCTCCAGCGTCATGCTCTCATCGAGGCGGAAGAGCAGGTCGTCAGCCACCACGACGCGGTCGTTGCTGCCGTCGAACTCCAGCGCCAGTGTGCTGCTGGGAATGGCGACGGACCTGTACACCGGGCCGCCGACCGGCGTGCCGTGCAGGGTGTTGGCCGATTCGGTGATCGTGTTGATGCCGTTGGCACCTGCATCGGCCGTACCTTCTTCGAATGTCCAAAAGGCCACCGTGCCGGCGCAGGCGATCTGGGTTGAGCAGGCGAGTAGCAACGCGTATAGGACGCAACGAAACGAAAACATGGGGCAACTCCAACTGAAAACCAGGTGTGTGGTATGCAGACAACGCGTGGTCTTCAGTGGCGTTTCCTCAGGTGCAGTCGGATTGCGTCAGCGGGATGCGTTCGGATCGATCAGCGTCGGCGACAAAAAGCCACCACGGCGCCCATGCCGATGAGCGCGAGCACGTAACTCGACGGTTCGGGGACGGCCTCGTAGTGATCTGAGATTTCCGGCAGCATCAACGCGCGGTCGTAGATGACTACCTCATCAAGTGTGGCGAATGGTGATTCGACGAACTCATCGCCAAGTTGATAGCGCGACAGCGAAATCGGATCGAAGCGCGTCCCAGCCAATGCTCCATTGACGTAGGCACGAACGGCGATCGCGTCCTTTACGTAAACGAGATGGAGGAACTCGCCCAAGGGGGCAAGGACCTCAGGTGTGAAGACGTAGTCGACTTGTCCGAACTGTGTGTATCCCACCTGCTCGGGTGCTTCATGTTGTTCGAACTTCAGCGCTGTGGAAGGGAATGCGAAAGGGATACCCCGGATGAGAATCGAGGAACGCCCGGCGGCGACGTTCTTGCGGACGATGAACTCCGCGGTCCAGTCGCCCGCCAGGTCGGAACCCGACAGATAGATTGTGTCCTCGTTGCCGTCGAAGTCGACGCCAGTGCCGACGAGGCCGGCAACGCCGCGTGTGGGCGCCTTTGTGCCGGTGCCATAGGTTCCGTGGAGGCCCTCGCTGCCGTGATCGGTTGCTGTCGAGCCGGCCAGCTCGTCGAGGCGATACCAGTTCAACGGGTTGCTGGCAGCAATCGTGGTCGCCCAGTCGGCAAATACCCGGCTCGCAGGCCAGAGCATGCCGACGAGCAACGTGAACGTGATGATGGCTGTGTTCGCTGAGTAACGCATGTGGCTGTCTCCTGGCCTATGTCGGTTGGTGGCTGTGTGGGGGGCGATTTAGAGCGCAGCGTGTTTTGCCGGTGCGGCATTCGCCCGGGAGTTGGCATTGCTGCGAAACTGGCAACGCTTGGCCGCTCCAACGCCAAGCACGAAAACGCCGATGAGTACCAGCGAGACGCTGCTCGGTTCCGGCACAGCGACGTTGATTTCGCCGTGGATGTCGACCCAAAACTCGAGCGGTGGGTTGGGCAGATCGAGAATGATCGTCGCGACACTTGGCACGTCGAGTTGAATCTCGGCCGCATCCACAGCCAAGCCAGGGCCCAAGTCGGTCAGGCCGTCGAACGTCGGGCTGCCCGAAACGAAGTCCAAGTTGGCGATCAGCGGGTTGAAATCGAAATTGCGAGAAATGGGGAATTCGTCGCCTTCGAGATCCGCGATCAATCCGGTGGGGTTGAACAGCAACAGATCACCGGAGTCGATCGCCAATACGACGTCCTCGTCGAAAGGGATGGAGAACTGGTTCGCATTGACCGGCGAAGTCGGTGTCGTCACGTCGAATCTCAGCCCCAGCAAGCTGTAGTCGATCGTGCCGAAGGTCCCGAAATCGATGGTGCCGGCGACGTCGCCCATCACGAGGCTGGTCGAGAAGACCTCGATCGTCCCGTCTCCCGAACCGTCGAGAACAACCTCGGCATCGACCGTGCCATTGATGCCTGCCGGGCCGATGGACGTGACGAACGCGCTTGATGGGCCATTGGGATCGCCGAGATAGACGTCGACGGTCAACGCGCTCGAAAACGGATGCGACGCGGTGCTGTAGATGTCCGAAGCGCACAGCGACCGGACGCTCGTCAGAGACAGCGCAGCGAGAAGCGCAGGGAAAAGCGCAGCAGCAAATTTTGAGTACATCGTGGGCAACTCGCGAAATGGGGTTGCGGGGAACCGTAACTACGAACGTCCAGCGATGACCGAACGTCGCGCGATGCGGGCAAGGCACGAGTCGAGTTATGGGTTCATAGGCAACTCGCCAGTTGCGATCGCTCTAAGGCGAACGCAACCGATCAGAAGGGCCGTGCAGGTACGGAGAATGCCCTCGACGAACGCGGGGCAGTGCACGGCGCGAGCAGATCAACCGTTCAGGAATCGTCAACGGTGCTGCATGCGGCGGCGGAAAAACTCGTGCAGAAGCGAGGTTTTCGAGATTCACGGACGAGATACACAACCTCGTCGCTCACACTGTTAATCGATCTACCACCGCATGTCCAGGATTTTCTGCGAAAGTAATTCGAAGCGACTCGCCAGCGGGGGAGTCGTCCGACTCCAAACGCCGCTGGTGAGCGTTTCACCCCGTCGTGCGAGTCGACGCCGTGCGGAGGGGCCCATCGTGCGAATAGCAGATGCAACGTTCCAACCGCAACTGGCAACCATCGCAGGTCACCGCTGCTGCTAAACGAGTTGCTTGTGGGCCGACTTGCCCCGTGCTACTCTTTGCCATGCTCGGGCGAACGCCTGAGGAGCTTCGATTTCTTCTGAGCGGGCAGCCAGTGAAAGTTCTTTGCCGAGCGCGTGGCGGTTGACCACGCAATCTCTCGGCCCATTGCCTGCAGCCGGCCATCACAAGCGCAGGCACTCGAGCGTGTGAATCCTCGGGGTCACCTTGCGCGCTTGTCCGCTTGATTTCGGACGACGCTGCGCGACGCGTGCGCTTCTGAGCGGCTGCTGCCGTCATCTCGACAAACTGTGCACGCAGATCTGCTGCTGCGCCGTGCTTGAAGGCGCGGTGGCCGACCTCTAACCCGAGGGGGATTGCCTCATGGACACAAGACATATCGCTGGCAGCGCACTGGCGTGCGCGCTGCTTTGGGTTTCGCCAGGTTCGGCAGCGGACGTGATCGCAGCCGCCGGGTTCAACGACGCGGACGGTTTGAACTCCGATGCAGTACCCGGATCGCCGTACGCGCTGGACACGGGGCTTTCGGGACAAGGGGGCGGCGAAGCCGGTTGGTTTGCGCCTTGGACGGCGGACTCGAACAGTACGGTGCAGACGACCAATGTCTTCGAGGGCGATGGCGCCCTGGAGATTTCGCCTACGACTGCGCCGTGGAGACTGCTCAATCAGAACCTGACCGATCCGTTTCGCATCTCGCAGCGCGTGCGCTTCGATGCCGGAGCCCGGCTCGTGGCGTACACCGAGCAGAACACCGACAGCAACGGCACCCAAGGGGCGATCTGGTCGGCTTTCGCCGACGGACAATTCCGCGCCGTCGACGGAACGGGCGATGGATGTTTCGTCTGTCCGACAGAGGTGACCGGGTTCAACTGGGAGCCCGACACCTGGTATCAGATCGACATGCTCGTCGATCCCGCGACGCAGACGTATGACTTCTACGTCGACAACGTGATGTACGTAGCTCCCGATCCACTCGGTTTTCGCGGCACGCCCACGGCGCTCAACCGCGTGCGCTATCTGTCCGAAGGATCGGGCGACGTGTACCTGGACGCACTTGAAATCTCGTCGCTTACCGATCCGGTCGGATTCGAGCGGTACGACGTGACGCTCGATCTCACGTCGAACTCCCGGCTCGGGCTGAGCCTGCAAGTCGGCGAAGTCGACATCGACTTGAATGTCGACGAAGTGTTGTCGGGGCCGATGGATCTTCAATTGGGGTTGCAAGATGGCCAGCTCACGCAGGCGTGGCTGCTCGATTCCGATGTGACGGTCAATGACTTCACCCGGCAGGCAGATCTGGACATCCTCGGGACGCTGGACTTCACGGTGCGCGACGCCGTTCTCAATCTGTTTCAGCCAGGCGGCGCCGGTGGTTTGCCGTTGCTCGTTGCTCCGGATGGAACACTCGATCCCAGCGGAGCATACATCCAGTTCAAGGATGGCGAGATCGACTACTTCTACACGGGTCCGCTGGCCGACCTGGTGCCGCCGGACGTGATCGATTTGCCCACCAATCCCGGCTTGGTTTCTGCTGCCGGACAGCAAGTCGATCTGAGTTTGACGTTGGTCCCCACGGCCACGCCGAACGTGTTCGAAGTTCGGCTCGAAGGCGACGTCGTCGTAACCGGCGACGTGATCGTCGACTTCGAAGGTCTGACCTATCGCGTGACCGCCGACATCGAAGCCACCGGCCTGGTCACGATTCCCGAGCCTGCCAGCGCGTGGATCGCACTTATCGGCGTGATTTGCGTCGGGGCGGGCTCCATCGTGCGTCGAGCGCAGGCCAATCGTTGAATTGTCTATGGCAAAGAGTCTTATTCTAGGCCGTAAAGGTGCGAGAACAACTACGGCCGCAAGGTGTTTTCACGATATCGACAGAGTATTCGACGATCGGCGTGGCCAGCGGCAATCATCGTACACCTCGCGACGACAGGGCTCTCCTGCAAACCGCTTTGACGTTTCGGTCGCTAGCGGCGGCGAACCACGGCGCTCGTCGACCGTCGCACACCCGAGGCCCGTCAGCCGGGAGCCCACGTGTCGCACGAGCAACATCCAACGGTTCCATTGTTAGCTGCAGGGTCGAGCTTTTTCAAAAGTGTTTTTGCGGGCCGCGGTCTGGAGGCTGCGCCGCATCGCGCGCGAGCTCTGACCAAGGCGGTTCGCACTACAACTTTAGGTGGGCCAGTGCGCATCGGGGATTGGATGGACATGGCAATCGACGCGCTCGCGGCTTAAGGCGTGGGGCCCAAATGCCTTGCTCCGGGCCTATTTCTAATCGGCGGGACGGTGCGTCACGTCAATGGACACGAGTTGCTGGCTAGCCGACAATTTGGTTAGTAGTGCGGATGGTGTCGTTGCGACCGTAGTCGCGCGACTTCTGGCTGGGCGGCTCTGATAGAGCTACGCCCTAGCGGCGCAAAGTCTGAGGCGCGCTTTCAGGGACGACGTGTTGATGACGAGAGTCTTCATTTCCTATCGACGGGCCGACACGGCGGATGTGACTGGCAGGATACGGGACCGATTGCTGTCCCGCCTCAATGCGGCCGACGTGTTCGTAGATGTAGATTCAATTGAGCTCGGCCGAGATTTTCGAGATGCCGTAACTGCGGCAATAGAGGCCTGTGATACCGTACTGGTCGTTATGTGTCCGTCATGGCTCGACAGCGTCGACCAAAACGGCCGGCGACGCCTGGATCAGGACAATGATCCCGTAGCGGCTGAAATCGAGACCGCCCTAACACGTGAAAAGCGAGTCATTCCACTACTTGCCGGTGGCGCGGTGATGCCAGCAGCAGAAGAGCTTCCGGAGTCCATTCGCTCGTTCGCGTTCCTCAATGGGTTGCGAGTGCGCCCGGATCCAGATTTTGACAACGACATGACAGTTCTGTTGCGTGCTATTCAGCAACCACAGGTACGTCGCCCCTAAGAAGCAATTGCAGAGGCTACGAGCCTCGGAGAATGGTTCAGCCTTTCGACTCCGATCCACGTCGAGAGAAGAGGACACTCGCATCGCGCCAGGAGTGCTGGTGGCAAAGCTCGGTCGGTGACACCCAGCGAGGCAATTTCGCACTGGCGCCAATTGCGTAGTCGTGATCTCAATCCGCGCGGGTGCGGCGTGCGATGACTGAGCGTTTGGGCATCGGTCGACCCTACAATCGCACAGCTCACTGGTATTGGTCACACTGACCGAATGTTGTTAGCTCGACAGAGTTCAACGAAGTGAAGCTTGGCAGCCACGCCCTCTGCCAACAACGGCGCGGTGAAGAGGGCATAGAGAGGCCTTGTTCGCTCCTGGGGCCAGTGGTATTGAATCACTACGCATGCAGCGGCTGAACCTTGGCCACGAGTTGTTCGTGCGTGAATGACTCGCCGGTGGGCACCAGGAGGTAGCTGCCTTTGTCGGTGCAGCAGTCGAGGATGATCTGTTGGTCGTTGGGGACCTGGTAGCCGTCGGGCGATGGCTCGTGGCCGTGGATGAGGATTTTGGCGTCGACGAGCTTGGCGAAGGCGGCGGCGTTTTCGGGGCGGAAGTCGCGGCCCCAGACGAGTTGGAACACGGTGGCGTGCTCTTTGAAGTCGATCATCTCCAGCGGGCGCTCAAAGACTGTGGTGTCGAAGCCGCGCTGGTCGACCTTCTCGGGCAGGGTGTGGCAGATGAATATGTCGTCGGCCACGCGGGCGGCCAGCGGGCAGCTCTTGATGAAGGGCGCGTAGGCTGCGCGGATTTTTTCGGTGGCCGGACCGTACATCTCTTGCAGGCCGAGCCGGAACATCAGGTTGAGCATCTTGTTCGACTTGAGGATCGGATACTCGGTTAGTTCGGCCAGCTCGTGATTGCTGAGCAGGAAGTGCACACGCTGGGGATAGGCCGCCTTGAGCTTAGCCACATCTTCGAGCATGCCGTGCGACATGCAGCCACCCTGCTGCGTGGGATAGGTCGGCCCGCCGTGGCAAACTTCCTGCAGAATAAGGTGGCGTCGCGGGTGGTTGTCGAGGTCGGCGATCTTTTTGATGGCGTTGAAATTGCGGCGGTTGCCGTGCAGGTCGGCGGTGACCATCACGTCGTCGGCGTTCTCAGCATTCAGAACGATGACGTTGCCCTGGCGACTGGGCGTCTCGAGGTTGGCCGCGGTGGCCGCCTCGTAGTTCTTGATGACCTGCTCGATGTACTCGATCGTGGCAACCATAGATGGCCAAGCGCGTCGTTGGGTAAGAGAGAGAAACGATTGTCAGGTGGGCGGGCCGGCCGTGCGGTGCTGCGAGGTTCCCGCGGGAATTGAGCGTGGGCTGGATGAGTTGGTTGATGGCAAGGTGCCGAGCGGATGGCGTTCGTCAGCGCGATAGCGCCGAGAGACGCTGGGTATCCTCCATCTCGGCGATCCATTGACGAATCAACTCGACGCCCTCTTCGTGGATGAGACGCTTGCCCAATTCGGGCATCATGATGCCGGGGTGATCGGACGCGATGCGGAAATAGAGGATCGACTTCTCCGGTTCACCGGGCACGATGCCGAATGAGAGGCCGCCCGAACCGCGGCCGGCGGCGACCGGCGTTTTGTAGACACCGTATTCCGATGGCAACTCCACGTCGTGCGCCAGATGGAGACCCGACGTGCGCGCGGGGCCCTTGGGATTGTGGCAGTGGGCACAGTTGATTTCGAGCCAGGCTCGCGCCCGCTCGTCGAGCGTGCCCGACTCAGGGTCATCCCACTGTGCCAGACGTTCGGCTTCGGCGGGATCGTCGGGCGCTCCGCTGAGAATGCCGATGCGAGTCCAGCGCAGCAACTGATTCTCGCTCGTGCCGTCGGCGTAGACGAAATCGTGATTCATGTGCCGCGCTTGAGGGCCGATGGGCTTGTGGAACTTGCCCTCGGCATGGTGACAGCCGGCGCACTGATTGGCGTTGGGTATGATGTAGTTGTTGGTCCGTTCGGTGCCGTCGTGGTGCACCCAACTCACATCCATCGTCGTGCCGGCGAGCTTCAGCGCGGCCTCGTTCTGCTCCTCGTTCCACAGATAGGGATAGGCGGCCCAACCGTCGGGCTGATGCACGAGAACGCGGGTTTCGAGCAGCCGCTCGCCCTGCGAGGGATCGCGCATGTCGCGGGGATAGGCAAACGTCTTGGCGATGACCGTACCGACGGGAAACTCGAACACGCCGGTTTGCCGATACTCGGCCGACTGGCCAGCGGGCAGCTTCACGAAGCGGTACTTGGAGGTGTAGTCGGAAAAGAGGGGCGTGATGAGGTCGTACGGCACGACGCCGTCTGCCGGTTGCTGCGTCGAGCCATCGCCCAGGAACAAGGCGAACTCGGAGAGCTGCTTGGGACGCTCGCCGAGCTTGAACGTAGCCACCGGCTGCGGTGGCTTGTCCGGCTCCGCTGAACGTGCTTCCCCGGCAACGGGCGCAGCCGGCGCCGCCACATCGGAACCGCTCTGCTCAGCGGGCGCCTGATCGACGACGGGCGTCGAACTGCCGCTGCAGCCGGCGGCAGCCAGCACCAGCGCAATGGCAAGCGGCACGAAGTGGCGCGGCGGAATGAACAACCGCCGCGCGCGGTTGCCCAGCTCCGCACGCATCAACTTTGCACTCCCGGTCGTCTACTCAATGCCTTCGATGCGGATCGGATCCAGCTCGGGCAGTTCGCCCACGTGAACAGCCAGATCGCGCTGCACGTCGGGCTCGCGCTGTTCCTGAAACGCCTTCACATCCAGATTGGCGAAATCGGCGTCGCCGTTATCCCGGATGTAGATGCGCAGGTCGGGTGGCAACTGATCATCGACGAGGGCCTCTGGGTTCACGATGCCGTCCCAGATGATGTCCGGCACGGTCTCGCCGGCGAGAATCGTGTTGAACATGATGCCGGCTGGCCCCTTGGGATCGGCACCTCCGCCGGCAAAGATGTTGTCGTGAATGTAGACGCCTTCCACGAACGGGTCGTAGGCGGGATCGTTGTAGGGCCGCCCCGTGGTGTGGTAGCTGATGATAGACATGTTCGAGGTGTTGTTGTCGCGAATCTCGTTGTCGAAGACATGGACGTTCTTGTTGGCCATGATCAGAACGCCGGTTCCCGGCGGAACGGTGGCCACGATGTTGCCCTCGCGGGCGAAGTTGTCGTGGTTGTTCTCGACGATGCGATTGTTGAACACGCGGCAGCCCGTGCCGGTCTTCTTGGGCAACTCGGGCAGGGAGAACACGAGCAGACCACCGGTGTTGTTGGTGGCCACATTGTCGTAGACGTCGGCGCCGACCGTGTTCTCGATTTCGATACCGGCCACGTTGCCGCGGGCTTCGTTGTTGCGGACGATCACGTTCTCAGACTGACCGACATAGACGCCGGCGTCAGAGGCGCCGATCACCAAACACCGCTCGATGAGCACGTCGGTGCAGAGCACAGGGTAGACGCCATAGGCGCCGTTGTCGGGATTGGGACCGCCGGTCCATTCGACGCGCAAATCGCGGTAGACGACGTGCGTGCAACCTTCGGTCTTGATGCCGTCGGACTTGGTGTCTTCGACGGCCAGATTCTCGACCGTGAAGCCGTCGGCCGTGGAGAGGATGCCCTCGCCGCCGGTGCCGGCACCTTGATTCTTGAAGCTGAGAATCGTCTTGTCAGGTCCCTGGCCGCGAACCGTGACGTTTTCCACCATGCAGCTCAGTGTGCCGTTGAAGTCGAACGTTCCCTCGGCGAACTCGACGATGTGACCGGGCTCGGCTTCGATGAGCGCGAGCTGCGCCTCTTCCTGCGCGTCGGGTCCCGGCTCGATCACGGTCACGTTTGAGTCGCGCGGTGCGGCAGAGGCTTGATCGTCTTCAGCAGGCATCGGCGCCGCTGGTTCTTCTGCCGCCGGTTCATCAGCAGCAGGTTCCTCGGCCGGTGATTCGTCGGCGGGAGTTGGAGTCGGAGGATCGGCTGCGGGCGCCGAATCGGTTTCGGCCGGAGTTTCGGCCACCGGCAACTCGGGCGTCTCGGCGGTTTCAGAATCAGAGTGGCCGTTGGCGGCGCCATTCGTCGCGGCGGCGCCGTTGCCGGCTTCACTTTGTCCAGCCTGATCGGCGCAGCCGGCGACTAATGTCACCATCACGATCAACAGACCCATAGTGCCAATGGGAGTTGTCACGCGCATCGATGACTCCTTCGCAATTTGTTGGGTTTGAGCGCCTGCCACAGGCCATCTGTGTGATCCGATTCGCGGAACGAATGGGCGAGCGGCGGCCACTGGGGGCCGTGCTCCTCGTATGCACGCGAATCCGCGTTCGAGAGACATTCTGCAAGGTATCGTACCCGCCGCCTGTTGGACTGGCAATCAGCCCAAAGGCCTTGCGGAGCTGCACCTTTGCGCGGCACGGCGGGCGGCCACTGAGGTGTTGGGGTGCTCGCGCCGGCCCGGACGCGGGTCGTATCGATTGTGCCAATCGTGCTGATTTGTTGGATTCTCCGGCCGCCGTGGTCCGATGATCCCCACTAACGACTGTGCGGTTGCGCGCGACGCGGCCCGGGCGGGTCGACACGCCGTTGCCAGCACTTCCGCCAGTCGCGGCCCTGAGAAACCCAATCAACGGACGCTGGCCGCATCGAAGTCTGATGGGGCAGCGGGGTGGGGAAAGGACTTCCGAGCATGAAGCGCAGCGTACTGGCCCTGGCGGTTGCCGTGATACTGATGTCCGGCAGTGGCTGCTGTCTGATCGACCGATTGTTCCACTGCGGTAGCCCTTGCGGCGGTGGCTGTGGATACGGCGGTCATGGCTGCTACGACGAATGCTACGAAGGCGGTCCCTGCTACGGGGGCGGCTGTAGCTCACATGGCGGTGGTGTTGGTTGCAGTTCGTGCGGCGGAGGTGGCTGCAGTCTGTGCGGCCCGGGAGGCGAAGGGTACGTCGAACCCGGCCCGCCTTCCGCGCACGTCACCTATCCCTATTACACAACGCGCGGCCCGCGCGACTATCTGGCTTCGAACCCGAGAGGCATCGGACCGTAGCCCAGAGCGCACGCGCCGCTAAAGCGAACGAACTTGAGGGGGGCGGGCAACTCAAACCGGTCGGGCGGGCACCTTGCTTGGGGTGGCTGTCCGACCGGTGCCCATTTTATGAGCCGGATTGAACTGTTGCCGACAAGTCGGTTTCGCTCCCCGCATGCGCACCATCGCCGAAGATCGACTTCGGCCGGACGACGTTTGCGGGGCGTGGTTTGCCCCGCTCGTTCCATTGGACCCAACGCCGGCGATAGTTCTCGGGCGTGAGCCGCACGGCTAACTCGGGGCAGTCGGCCCATTGCCAGGCCGCCTGCAGATCGAGCACATCGCGCCATGTGATGGGGCGAACCGCGTTGGCGGCAGCGAGCGTGTCGACGTAGCCGAGGATCGAATCAACAGCCTCGCGCGGTTCGCCGTCGACCAGATAGGCCCAACAGTGGGCCCAGCGCGGCAACAGTTCCGGTCGCCAGGCCATCTCGAGTGAGAAGGCCTCGCGCAGCGTGTCGCTGGCCGCCGCGCTGACGAGATACCGCGCCACAGCCTCGTCGAGCTGATGGCTGCCCGTGCCCCAGTGACTGACCAGGAGCTGGACGGATGCCCTGTGATCGGGTTCCGCATCGAGCTGTCCGAGCAGTTGCCGGGCAACTTGCGGCGACGTCGCGCGGCGGAGGCGCAAGCACGCGACGTGGCGCTCGATGAGACCCTGATGCGAATAGGCCCAGGCGGCCAGCGCGCACCCCGCGACAAGTGCGGTGATGAGGGCGAGCCGTAGCAAGATGCGGAACACTGCGTCCCCTCCGTGGCGACGGGCTCACGAAGATAGCGACGCTATGCCGGCGGGTAAACATCAGTCGCCGATAGCAGTGCTCCAAATGCGACACGACCCGCCGCAGAGCGCACGAGCTCCGCAGCGGGCCGCATTTCGTCGCAAGCTGCGATGGCGAGAGGTATCGATGTGAAGCGGTCCAGTCGCGGATGGTCGAACAGGTGCGTCAACCGCCGGGCCGCCACATGAACAAGTACTGCGGTGCGCCAGTGGCCACGTACCGCGGCACCGCCTGGAGGCGCTGCTGCTGGAAACGTAGCCGTCGGCGACGTCGGAGGGCGCTGTGCTGTCGGCAGAGCGCCCGATCTTGCGTGCCGGAGCGAGCAAATCGCATCGCGTTGGGCCCCTGGGTCCAGGCAGTCGGTGTTTTCGTGGTGCGCCGTTCGATCACAGCGTGCCATTCTCGCTGGCCAAGACCCGGGCCGGGCCCGTTACGCAGAAGCCTGAACCCGCGCGCGATCTTGGGCGGCGCTGCTCGACTTCGTTCGCCTTGTGGCGAACAACCTTGATATGCGCGACGCAGAAGAAAAGTCAAAGCCGCGGGAGTGCTTTTCATTCAAGTTTTGCGAAGTGGCGCGACGTAGAACAGGCACACGCGGCAGGGGCCGTGCAGCTTCGCAAGACGTAGCGCGCGACGCGGCCGAAAGGGTTCGCCAGGCGGCAACATTCGCGCGATCGACAACAAGTCGCGCGACGCCGTGACGTGCGCCGCTCAGTCTTTGTAGCGGCCGACGATCAGCGCGATGTTCTGCCCGCCAAATCCAAAGCTGTTGCTCAACGCATAATCGCAACGGGCTTCGCGGGCCTCATTGGGAATGTAATCCAGATCGCACTCAGGATCGGGAAACTCGTAGTTGATCGTGGGCGGCAAGACGTTGTCGCGAATGGCCAGCAGACAGACGATCAACTCAGTCGCTCCGGCGGCGGCGATGAGGTGGCCCATCATGCTCTTCGTACTCGAAACGGGGACGGCCGGCGCGGCATCGCCCAAGGCGCCCTTAATGGCGACGGTCTCCACTTTGTCGTTGACCGAAGTGCTGGTGCCGTGGGCATTGATGTAGTGGACATCACTCGGCCCCAGCTTGGCGTCGGCCAGGGCCATCTTCATGCACGCGATCGCGCCACGACCTTCGGGATGGGTGTCGGTGATGCGATAGGCGTCGGCCGTTGAGCCGTAACCGAGCAGCTCGCCGTAGATCTTGGCGCCTCGCTTTTTGGCGTGTTCGAGATCTTCGAGAATCAGCATGGCCGCGCCTTCGCCCAGCACGAATCCGTCGCGCTGCAAATCGAAGGGCCGCGAGGCGCGCGTGGGCTCGTCGTTGCGGGTGCTGAGGGCCGTCAACAGATTGAAACCGGTCACGCCGAAGGGATGAATCATGCTGTGGGTGCCGCCGGACAGCATGAGGTCGACGTCGCCGCGGCGAATCATTTCCACGGCCTCGCCAATGGCCTGGCTGGATGCGGCACAGGCGGTCAAACAGTTGGCGTTGGGGCCCTGCGCGTTGAACAAGCTCGCCAGATGAGCGGCCGGCATACTCGGCTCTTGTTCGATTTCCGCCTGCGGATTGAGGATTTCCAAGCCAATCTGCGTGAAACGCGGCACGTCGACTTCGCCTTCGGAGAGCGACTCCGACATCATGCGGGCGAACTGGTCAAAATCCTGTTCGCCTTCGCCGCTACCGAGGTAGACGCCGAATCGAGCTGGATCGAACGATGCATCCTGTAGACCCGAATCGCGGACGGCCTTGGTCGCGGCGCCGACGGCAAACTGCGTGTGGCGGCCGTGGTACTGCCAGTCCGCCGGATCTTCGCCCACATCGGAAACGTCCCAGTCGCGGACCTCGGCGGAGATCTTCGTCGGGAAGTTGGATGCGTCGAAGCGTGTCGTTGTGCCGATGCCCGAGCCGCCCTCGCGCAATGCCTGCCACATCGGCTCGACATCGGTACCCACGGGCGTAACGCAGCCCACACCGGTGATCACCACGCGACGCGTCATGATGAATGCTCACAGATTCGTTTGCGAACGCAGCGATCACGGCGGCTCACGCCGCCCGCGCGATGCGCTACGGAGTATCGTTCGACTTGGCCAGCTCTTTGAGCTTGGTCCACGCGTCAGGAGGAGCGACCCCGTCGCCGCTTGCCCGTCCGACGTCGAAGACGCCCAGGAGCTTCATCGTGAATACGAAGTTTTTGGGTTCGAAGAGATTCTGAATCCGCTCGTCGTCGCTCAAGTAGGCGAAGAAGAGTTCGACTTCGGCCTGCAAGCGATCGCCGACGTGCGCGGTGCCGGCGACCACCGCGCCGCCCTCTTGAAAGGCTTCGACTTCAGCGGTGTACGTGAGCGTTTCGCCGGGGACGGCCGGTCCGTGAAAGACGGCCTTGGCCACCTTGGCCAGTACGACCTTCTCTTCAAAACCGCTTTGCTCGCCGACCAGGATACCGCCGGTTTGCGCGAGTCCCTCCACGATCAGCGAGTTGGGCATGACCGGATAGCCGGGGAAGTGATCGTGCAGGTGCTCTTCGGCCAGCGATAGGTTCTTGATCGCCTTGGCGCGACGGCCGCTCTCGAACTCGAGAAACTTGTCGATCCAGATCCAGCGCATGCGATCATCCCGCCGGCCCATTCACACGACCGATGCACAAAGAGGCCGGCAGCGCACACGGCTGCCGGGCCTCTCGGCACACTCGATTCGCTCGCTCAGGCCACGCCGACTTTGGTTCCGACATACTTGCAAATGGTGTCGACGGTGAACAGATCCTGAAACACCTCGCGGCGCGGATCTTGCGAGAACTCGTCGAGATCGGCGAAGGGCATGCGCTCGCGCAACTCTTTGAGGCCGGCTTCGGTGAACTTGCCGTCCTCGATGTATTGCGGATCGGTCAGAATGTTCTCGGGAAAGAGGTCGCCGCGGGGAATCTTGATGTCGAACGCCTTTTCCAGGCGGAAAACGATGTCGAGAAAGTCGATCGATTCGGCACCCAGGTCGCTGACCAGCTTGGCATCGGGCGTGACTTCGTCGTCGTCGACACCGAGGGCCTCGACCAGGGCTTCGCGGACCTTCTCAAAGATTTCATCAGGGGACGGCATTTGTCGTTACTCCTCTTGAACGATGCGGCCCTCGTCAGGCCTGAAAGGGGTTGTTCAGCGCGCCTGCTGTCCGGCGATTGCCGGCGCGTGCGGACTTCACTCGGTCGCCGGCGCGCTGCTCTGGTTGTCTAAGCGAACAATCTGCGGTCTCGTTTCATGAACCGGCCGTGGACCACGTGATCCGCGACCGTTAGAAGCCTCCAAGGCTCAAGCCTCCATCCACGCGGATCACCTGACCGGTGAGGTAACTCGAATCGTCGCTGGCCAAAAAAGCGACCACGCCGGCGATTTCCTCTGGCTGGCCGACGCGCCGCATGGGGATGGCCTTCTTGACTTCGTCCGGCGCGAGATTCATCACCGCCGCGCTCATGTCGGTCTCGATCAAACCCGGCGCGACGGCATTCACGCGGACCTTGCGAGCGGCGAGTTCTTTCGCCAGGCAGCGCGTCAGGCCGTCGATACCGCCCTTGGTGGCGGCGTAGTTCACCTGTCCTCGATTGCCAAACTCGGCCGAGGTGCTGGAGATATTGATGATGCTGCCGGCGCGTTTGGACATCATGGTCCGTGTGACGGCGTGGCAGTAGTTGAACGTGCCGCTGAGATTGGTGCCGAGCACTTCCTGCCAGTCCGCTTCTTCCATGCCCGCGAACAGGCCATCGCGGACGATTCCGGCCGAATTGACCAGCACGTCGATCTTGCCCCACTCTTCGACGAGTTGGTCGACCAGCTCGTGCGCGCGGGCCCAATCTCCGACGTCGGCCTGCACGCCGCGCACTTTTTGACTCTCTGTCGAAGCCGCCGCAACGAGCTCGTCGGCCGCCTGCTGGTTGCGTTGGTAGACGAACGCCACGTCGGCGCCCTCGGCAGCCAGCGCCAGCACGCACGCGCGGCCGATGCCGCGGCTGCCGCCGGTAACGATCGCGGTTCGACCTTCCAGGCGCATGTAGAGGTACTCAGTTGTAGTGCTGCTGCGAAGTGTTGGGCGCTAACTTGCCTGTGCGCTTCCCGCGGGCTCCCGATACATCTGGGCGAAGAGCTCGCGCATCTTTTGGCGCACGACGACGTCGGCAATTTCGCGATCAGAATCCTCGTCAGCCAGGTTGTATTTGCGGAGTACGAGTCGAGCGGAAACGTGCTTGTGCCCGCCCACGGTTCCTTCAGTCTTGAGCGTTATCCGATCGTCGTCTTGCTTGATGATGGCCGCCGTGACGGTCAGGGTTTGGCCGGGTTCGACAAAGTTGCCGTACTTGACGTTGCGCGCTTCGGCCAGTTCCACGACGCTGTGGGCGAAATCCTCGCTGGCGCGGATCAGCCAGGCGCCCGCCTGCGTCATCGCTTCGAGCATCAGTACGCCGGGCAGCACGGGAAAACCGGGGAAGTGGTCTGCCAGGTACTCCTCAGCCAGCGAGACGTTCTTGATGGCCTTGATCCGTACGCCGGGCTCGAGTTCCACAACGCGATCGATTAACGAGAAGCGCATCAGCGGCCTCTGCAAGCCCGTGGCGGCGTCGCGGTACAGCAAACTCGCCGGTGTAACGCGATGAAGTATAGTGGCCACGCCTATTGGCTCACAACACCGACGCCCTGCCGGTTGCGCCGTGGTTAAGTTACTGGCAGTTGGCCAGTTACCGCCTGACCACACCTCTGGCGGCCGCGGCCACTCCCGCGCCGGTTCACAGCCTGTGAACCCGCAGGCACTCGGGGCTTAGCGCGACGCTCGGGGCGATCGTTACACGTCTCGCAGCGAGCAGACTCGAGAAATCGCGGTCTGCGACTCCCGCAGCAACAGTTCGTCCGCCGGTCTGCTCAGCCGTCCATATGGTCGGGTTGCGCCGGCCAACTGCCAGATTGGCAGTTCTGGCCATTTGTCGCCCAATACGGCGCGGTACCTAAAAGGTGCTCAGAAAAGGACTTTTCGCGTCGACGACTGCCAGCGGCAAATGGCACGGACTTTGCGATTTCTCTTCGGCAGCGTTTGAGGGGACGCGGAATACGAAACCCCGGTCTCTGGCGTTGCAGCGCTGGCGGAGTGGTTATCGCAAGCGGGCGACCCGGAAGGAGGAGGAGAAGAAATGGCTCTACGTCGGTTCACTGAGTTACCGGAGTTTGCACAACTGCGTGGCGAGATGGACAGAGTGCTGGGCGACTTTGTCGGCAACCTGCCGCGGTGGGGCATCGCACCTTGGGCGGGTGCCCGACAGTTTCCGCCGCTGAACATCTGGGAAGACCAGGACGCCCTGTATGCCGAGGCCGAACTGGCCGGCGTCGCTTCCGAAAACGTCGACGTTTCGGTCGTGGGCAACGAGCTGTCGATCAGCGGCGAGCGTCAAGCGCGTCAAGAGGAAGGCGTGGCCTACCATCGGCAGGAGCGCGGCCAAGGCGCGTTTCGGCGCACGCTGCGCTTGCCCGTGGAGGTCGATGCGGACGCGGTCAGCGCGCAGCTCAAGGACGGGATACTCACGGTACGGTTGCCGAAGGCAGCCGCCGCGAAGCCGCGGAAGATCAACGTTGCGACGGCGTAACGCGAGGAACAGGCCGTTCGCTGGGCAGCACTGGCTGCACAGGTTTGCCCATAAGTCGGACCCCAGCGAACATCGACAAACACGAGAGGAGCAAGCAATGAACACGGAAACAACGCCGGCCAAGCAGAATGGCGAAGAGAGCGTGCAGACCGAACGCACGCGCAGTGGTCGGGTCTTTCGACCCAACGTCGATATCCTCGAACAGGCGGGCGAGCTTGTGGTGCTGGCCGACCTGCCGGGACTGAAGCCCGAGGACATCGACATCAAGTTCGAGGACGGCGAGCTGGTGATTCATGGCAAGACGCCGCAGCGGCAAGCCGACGGAACCGGCTTTCTGCTGCAAGAGTACGATGTGGGCGACTACTACCGCTCGTTTCGCGTGAGCGAAGACATCAACGCCGAGGGCATTTCGGCCCAGTACACCAACGGCGTGCTCGAACTCACGCTCCCCAAGGCAGAAGCGGTTAAGCCGCGCAGGATTGCCGTGCAGGCCGGCTGAGCGCCTGAAACTGCACGCGCTCTCGACACGAACACGCGCCGCCACGGTGCAATAGCCGCCGTGGCGGCTCGTTGCATGTTGTGGCTGATGGTGAACACTACAATCGCGTCTAGGGCCGCTCATCCGGCGCCGACGGCGCGCAACGGCGGCATGGTCTGAACATCAACACCTACTGCCCCAAGCAATGAACTCGCTGACTCCGCGGCGCCTTAGGCTCATTCCGATCACTCTACTGATGTGGGCGCTTTGCCTTGCAGGTGGATGTCGCCAAAAGGCGCCAACCGCCACACAAAGTCGTTCACCAACGGGCGGCTTTACGGCAGTGGAATACCCGCCGACGCCACGAGGCGATGTGGTGGATGACTACCACGGGACGGAGGTCGCCGACTCTTATCGTTGGCTGGAAGAGTCTACGAGCAAACCGACTCGCGAGTGGGTGGCCGCTCAGAACGAGCTCGCGCGATCGATCCTCGATGCGTTGCCCCAGCGGGAGCGCATCTTCAGTCGCCTCGAGCAACTGTGGGACTACACGCGGCAAGGAGTGCCAATCCAGCGCGGCGAGCACTACTTCTTCACGCGCCAGCAGGGACTACAGGGTCAGCCGGTGCTCTGCGTTGCTGAATCGCCGGAGGCGGAGCCGCGGGTGTTGCTCGACCCGAACCTGCTTTCGGACGATGGGACGGTAGCTTTGACGGGATACGTGCCGAGTCCTGATGGTCGCTTGCTGGCCTACGGCACGTCCTCTGCCGGCTCCGACTGGCAAACGTGGCGCGTGCGCGATGTCGAGACGGCGGAAGATCTCGATGACACGCTCCAGTGGGTGAAGTTCTCGTCGGCTTCGTGGCTGGCCGATGGATCGGGCTTTTTCTATAGCCGTTACGACGAGCCGGAATCGGGTAGCGAACTTGCTGCCGCTAACTATTTTCAGAAACTCTACCTGCATCGGCAGGGCACGCCGCAGTCCGACGACGTGCTGGTGTACGAGCGGCCCGACGAAAAGGAGTGGGGCTTCGACGGCGAAGTCACCGACGATGGCCGCTGGCTGGTGATCAGCGTGTGGCGCGGATCGGAGCGGAAGAATCTCGTCTTCTACCGAGATCTCAGCGAACCCAACGCGCCGGCCGTCGAGTTGGTTAGCACGTTCGAGAATCGCTACATCCTGCTGGGAAACCGTGAGTCGACGTTCTGGTTCCGCACCGACCGCGATGCGCCGCACGGCAAGATCGTGCGTGTGGAGCTAGGACTTGATGATCCGATTCCCGTATGGGAGGACGTGGTTCCCGAGGCCGACGACGTTTTGCGAAGCGCCGTGCTGGCCGGCGACCGCATCATCGCCGAATACCTACACGACGCGACCAGCCGACTGGAGATGTTCAGTCTCGCCGGAACGGGCGTCGGAGCGATTGACTTGCCCAACCTGGGAACCGTCTCTGGTCTCAGAGGACGGCTGGGGGAACCGGAGGCATTCTTTGCCTTCACGACGTTCACGCAACCCACGCACATCTATCGCTACGACGTGAGCGGGGATGCGCTGGAGCTGGTGCATCGGCCCGCACTGGCAGTCGATGCGGAGGAGTTGACCACGCGGCAGGTGTTCTACGAGAGCCGCGATGGCGAGCGGATTCCGATGTTCCTCATTGGCTCGGACTCGGGCGGCACCAGCGGCGCGCGGCCGACGTACCTCTACGGCTACGGCGGATTCGACATTTCGCAGACGCCCTTTTTCTCGCCACTGCATGTTGTTTGGCTGGAGTTGGGTGGTCTGGTCGCCATCCCCAACATCCGCGGCGGGGGGGAGTACGGTCAGCGGTGGCACGAGGCCGGAATGCTGCACCGCAAACAAAACGTGTTCGACGACTTCCTCGCTGCAGCCGAGTGGCTGATTGCCGAAGGACACACCACGCCGGAGCAGTTGGCGATCTCCGGGCGCAGCAACGGCGGGCTGCTGGTGGGCGCCTGTCTCACGCAGCGACCCGAGTTATTCGCGGCGGCTGTGCCCGTGGTGGGCGTGCTCGACATGCTGCGATTTCACAAGTACACGATCGGCTGGGCCTGGGTGGGCGAATACGGTTCATCCGACGATGCCGGTCAGTTTCGCACGCTCTACCGCTACTCTCCGCTGCACAACATCCGAGCCGGCATTCCCTATCCGGCGACGTTGATCGTCACCGGCGATCACGACGACCGCGTGGTGCCGGCTCACAGCTACAAGTTTGCCGCCGCCTTGCAACACGCGCAGTCAGGCGGTGAGCCGGTTCTGTTGCGCGTCGAGACATCAGCCGGACACGGGGCTGGCAAGCCGACCGACAAGCGCATCGCCGAGGCCGCCGACATCCTGGCGTTTATCGCCCAGGCTCTGGGGGTGACGGCGCCGTGAGCCCGGCGCAGAGGCTCATGCGCTCGTCGAGCTCGAATCGGAGCGGGTAACCAGTAGTCGATCGATCTTGGGGCCATCCATGTCGATGACTTCCAGGCGCAGCCCCTGCCAGAGCAGGTGCTCGCCGACCTTGGGGATGCGCCGCAGCTTGTTGAGGATCAACCCCGCCGAAGTGGAAAACGGTCGCGGCTGGGGCAGCACCGAATCGTCGAGCGAGAGGGCGTCGAGCAGTTCGTCGATGCGGGCGGCTCCGTGGACGAGCCAACTCGAGGCATCGCGGCGGACGATCATGGCCTCGTCTTCCTCTTTTTTCTTGTCGTGCTCGTCACGAATGTCGCCGACGAGCGTCTCGAGCACGTCCTCCATCGTGACCAGACCTTCGGTGCCACCGAATTCGTCGAGCACGACGGCCATTTGCGACTGTTGCTGCTGAAACTGCAACAGCAGCCGGTCGACGGAAAGCGTCTCGGGAACCTGCAAGATCGGATGCACGGCCCTCTTCAGGTCGATGGGCACGTCGAGAAAGACGTGGTGCATGATGTCCTTGATGTGCACATAGCCGATGATCTGGTCGAGCGTCCCTTCGTAAACGGGAACGCGCGTGTAACCGGCCATCGACACGGCGCCCGGGATTTCGTCGGCCGGGGTGGCCGCATCCAGCGCATCGATCTCGCCACGCGGCTGCATAATCTCGCGGACCATTCGATCGCCGAAGCGCAGCGACTCGATGGCCAGCCGCTGCTCGGAGAGCGCAATGACGCCGCCGGCGGTTCCACTGTGAATGGCACGTTCGATCTCTTCCAGCCCTTGTGCTGGTTGCGCCTGCCCAGCCGACCCTAACAGCCGCGCGATCGCGCCCGAGAGCGAATCGAAGGCCCCGGCGATGGGGCTGATGCCGGCAGTGAGCCACTGGACGAAACGCGACACGCCGCGAGCGATGTCCTCCGGGTGCGATGACGCGAGTTTCCTTGGCACGAGGTGACAGAGCACAACGACCAACACGGTCAAGACCACCAGCGCGATCACCCACGCCAGCGGCACGCGGTATTGCACGATCCAATCGACGGGCGCACCGTCCAACCGGCTCGCGAGTGCCGTCACGGCGCGCGTGCTGACCCAGGCCACGATGCCGATCGTGCACACGCCGTGCGCGACACGGAGCGCAGTGAGCACGCGCACGCGATCTTGCAGCAGTCGCAACGCACGAGAGGCAGCGCGATCGCCGTATTGTGTTCGCTGCTGGAGCTTATCGGGGCTGGCCTCGTGAAACGCGACCTCGGCCGCGGCGAGAACCGCCGCGACAACGATCAGCACGAGGACAACCGACGCCTCCCAGAGGAGCAAGGCTGACCGGAGCTCCTATGCTCGAGCGACGAGCGCGTCGCGGATAGGCGGCCGCGGGCCCTCGATCGATGAATGCCTCTCTTTGTCACGCACCGCCAGCAGGCCGAAAGTAGGTTGCGTCTGTTCCAAGAAACCGGCGGGCGCTCCTATCACTATATCTTAGCACCGCCGCTCTGAATTCCGGCGCTATTCGGGCGAAAGATCGGGCGCAGGCAGATCCCCCAGGGGGTCTTCGCCTGCGAAGGGATCGTCGGCTGGCGGCGAATCTTCGGGCATCTCCGGCTCATCGAAGGTCGGCTGCTCGATCGACGGTTCGTCGGCTGGCTCGTCATCGCTCGCTGGATCGGCGAATGCATCGTCCGGCGCGCTGGCAGTATCGGGCGGGGGGCTGTCTGGTTCAGCCGGAGTATCGGCGGGCAGCGAAGGCTGTTCGGGCCCGGGAAGCTCTTCGCTACCTGCTTCCTCCAGCGGCATCTCTTCGCCGGTGGGAGCGGCGATCTCGCCCTCTGGCTCAGCGGGTTCGCTGGGTGCATCGGACGGCGCTGGCTGTTCGTTGGGCGTCGACGGCGCGCCGACGGGCGGAAGGTTCAACGTGGGAGTCTGCGGCGGGCCGACGACGCCATCGTCGACAATCCCGAGCGATTCGAAGCGTCGTTGCCTGGCGGCTCGGCGTTGCGCCTCGACCTGGGCATGGCCACGAGCGCGGTGCCGCTCTACGAGGATGCGATCAGCACCTTGCACTCGCTCCAGCGCCGGCCCGACATCGTAACTGCCGGAGGTGTCGATGGCTTCGATGCGTGCGCCTTGGACGAAGTCGTCTTCGGCCGCCAGCCGTTGACCGGTTGCCAGCCGAGCCAGTCCGCGAAAATAGTAGCAGCGGGGATCGCCGGAACCGGCATCGATCGCACCGCTGAGCTGAGCGATGGCTTCAAAGTAGTCGCCGGCATGGTAGGCATGGACGCCGCGCCCGTAGAGCTGCAGCAACAGCCCCTGTGGAACCGCTGCGGCGGCGCCGGGGGACATCGTCGCCGCGAGACACAACGTCGCCAAGAGAAGTCGCACCGACTTCATCAATTCCTCTCTCGATCCACGGACGACCAGACGCGATGTACGTCGACACCAGTCCCATGGTAATTGGGCTGGCTGGCCCGTTACAGTCTCGCCGGAAGCGAAAGCGGCCGGTTAGTCGAGCGGCCTGGCCTTCAAATCGCGGTAGTGCACTTCGCTGCCGGGATCGTGCTGTTGCAGAGCCAGCAGCCCCTTCGCGTAGGTGTTGTCTTCGTCCACAAAGTCGACGACCACTTCATCATTGACCTTGATCACGATGTGGTTGCCTTTGCAGATGATGTGCTGCGTCCACCAGGTCTCGTCGGGCACATGTTGTTTCAAGACCTTGACCATGTTGTAAAGGCTGCCCGTCCGCACCGGGTCGCGTCCACTGTTGTTCACCTGGGCCTCGTAGCCTTTGGGCCAACCGGGGCCAAACTCCGTGCGAAAGTACATGCCGGAGTTCCCGCCCTTGTTGAGCCAGACTTCGGCCTTGAACTCCACGTCGGTGAACTCGCGCTCGGTGTAGAACAAGTGGCTGCGCGGACCGCGGCCGACGATCATGCCATCTTCGACGGTCCAGTTCTCGGGGCGTTCGCTGGCCTTCCAACCGTCGAGCGTTTCACCGTCGAAGAGCGTGATCCAGCCGTCGTCATCGGCGTCGGAGTCGGCACAAGCTGCGTTCTCGGCTCCGTCGTCGGCACAAGCCTCGCAGCAGGCGCACGCGGCTTGTTCGCTTTCGAGTTGCGCACAACAAGCAGACGCGCACGCGGACTGGCTCACGTCGCCATCGTCCGTGGTCCTGCCGGCAGCGACGCTGACGCATAGAATGGCGACGAGCATGATGGCTAGAGCGAACCGCGATTTGCCCATCTCGGAGTCTCCTTGTCGAATAGTCGTGAGCCTGTGAGGCTCGATGTCTGCGTGGATTCAGGCAAGGCGCGACCCTCCGCGTCTCGCGTCGAAACGATCAACGGGACAGTGTGACCAGGGCCGCGGCCGCTGTAAACGCGCGGCGGGCGATTTCGCGAACAGCCGCACGGAATCCGGCCCCCGTTTCACGACCCCCCAGGAATGCCAGTGACTGCACCCAGTGAACTGCCGCGCTACGACCCGCGGCAGACGTACGACTGGAACTACGAGCACGCACCCGAGCCGGTGGACGTCGCCGTGCCACAAGTCACGGGCCGGTGGCAGTTCTGCGGCCGGCCCATCGCGTCACCGCTGGGCGTGGCCGCGGGGCCGTTGCTCAACGGCCGCTGGCTGCGCTACTACGCGGCTTTGGGCTTCGAAGTCCTCACCTACAAGACGGTGCGGAGCATCGCTCGACCCTGCTATCCGCTACCCAACTTGCAGCCGGTGGAATGTGGTCAGCTAGCGGGTGGCGAAAACGCCTTGCCCACCTGCGCAACCATGCAGGGAAGCTGGGCCGTATCGTTTGGAATGCCTTCGCAACCTCCCGATGTATGGCGAGCCGACATCCAGCGCGCGCGCCAGGCATTGCCGTCCGGCAAAGTGCTCTCGGTTTCGGTGGTCGGCACCGATCGGCCCGGCTTCGCGATCGAAGATCTGGCCGACGATTACGCGCAATGTGCCGGGTGGGCCGTCGAGAGCGGCGCGGACGTCATTGAGACCAATTTCTCCTGCCCCAATGTCTCAACCTGCGACGGGCAGCTCTACCAGAACCCGCGCGACGCGGCACTGGTGGCCAGCAAGGTGCGGGCGGCCATCGGTCGGGTACCGCTGGCGATCAAGGTTGGCTATCTCCAGCGCGACGAAGATGGTTTCGCCCTGATCGAGGCCATTTCGCCCATCGCGGACGCCTTGGTGATGACGAACAGCGTCGCCACCCGCGTGCACGACAAGCAGGATCGAGAACTGTTTGGCGGCGAGCTGCGCGGGATTTGTGGAGCCGGCATCCGCGAAGCGTCGCTGGCGCAGGTAGCACGCTTTCGCCGCTTGATCGAGCGCAGCGGCGCCGAGTTGGAATTGGTCGGTGTGGGCGGAATCGCGACGGCCGAAGATGTGCGTCGCTACCTTGTTGCGGGCGCCGGGAGCGTGCAGATTGCGACCGCGTGCATGGTCGATCCACTAGTCGCGTGCCGCATCCGAGAGGGATTGGCGTCGCCGATGCAAACGGCCTAACGACATGAATGTGCGCAGCGCACACTGTGTACCAAGATAAGTGCGGCACACGATGAGCGAGCGCCGAAGTCCATCTCGGCCGGCACGGGACCACCGCCTGTCAGACCCTCTCCTGACGATTCGACTGCCGACCCAGACGGCGCGGGGGAAGCAACACACCCGCTGTCGAATCGAGAAGCTGGCCTACACGCGAACGGTCCCGTACCGATGCCGATGGATGCGCGCTCGAGACGCTGAATCGTCGCCCGGGCACCAGATGTGCTGAACGCTTTGTGACACCGTGCGGATTGCAGCGTGCTCTCCAAGTTGCACAGTCATCATCGTAAAAACGGTTTGGCTGGTGTTAGCCTCAGTGTCGGCTGCAACAACAAAACCTCGCGATTCGACCCAGATTCGCGCGGCTATACGTGTGATGACGTTTGTGCGGTCTCGAAACGACGGAGATGGCGGCTTGCGTCATCGGGTCTCATTAGACCGATAAACGAAACAGGGAAAGTGTCCATCCGCGCGTCGTCAACAGCGCGCGACGAGCTGGTTTCTTGATCCACGGCGCAACCGCGCATGAACGTCACCGTCATCTACGACAGCTACTACGGCAGCACGAAGGCGATGGCTGCCGAAGTTGCGGCCGGCGCATCTTCGGTGGCAGGCGCAGCCGTGCGCTGTCTATCCGTCGACGAAGCTTCGCGCGACGATCTCGAGTGGGCAGACGGCATCGCGCTGGGCTGCCCGACGCACATGGGTTCGATTGCCTGGCAGATGAAGCGGTTCATCGATGAAGAATTCGCCGCGCTCTGGCAATCACACGTGCTGGTGGGAAAGGCGGGGACCGTATTCACTACCGGTGGCGCCGGAGGTGCCGGTGGTACCGAACTGACCCAAATAGCGCTGCTCTCGAATCTCGCCCAGCACGGGATGATTCTCGTCACGCACCCGCACAACATGCCGGGGTTTCGTCCCGACGGCATGGCCTGGGGCGCCACCTGGGCTACGGGACGCGGCGACCGCCCCCCGACGCAACGACAGATCGATTCGGCCCGGTCTCAAGGGCAACGACTGGCTGAGGTGGCGGGCAAACTGATGGCCTAGCGCGAAGCGCGGCTATTTGGAACGCTTCTTAGCGGGCTTCTTTTTGGCGGTCTTGGCCGTGCCCGCGCCCGACTTCGAGCCGGATTTCTTTTTCTTGCCGAACGCTTGTTCCCAGTTGGCCCAGTACTCGGGCGTTGTGCCGAAGCGAACAATCGGACCCCCCATAGCCTTTATCCCTCCACACTGACTAAACGTAGCGACGGCGCGTGATACCGGCCGCCGCGAACCGTACGCTAGGTTTGTTGTACGAACTGCCAGTATAGCGCGGAGAGGTCGACGCTCAAGGTCGCAAATTGACGCGGATTACCAATCGTCCCGTCGTCACGCTCCCGGCAAAACCGGCCCGGCTGGCATTGTCGATTGTGCGAATTACCATCGTGTAGTTGAGCCCGTAGGCAGGCAGTTTGGGGGGACGTGAATCATGGCGAAGCTCGACTTGCCGGGCACGCCGCGCAGAATCGGTCGGCCCTCGGCAGACATCTCTGGCCCGGCGCGCTGGTTGGCGGTATTCATCTCTGCCGTGCTGGTCGCTGGCGGGCAACAGCAGACCCGCGCGCAGGACGATGCCGAGCCGGAGGCGCTGCCGATTACGGCGCATGGTCGCTGGGTGACTTCGCTGGCGTATGCGCCGGACGGCGCGCTGTTGGCCAGCGGCGGAGGGTCGAGCCTGCTCTATCGACCGGGCGACGTCATTCTGTGGAACGCCGAATCCGGCGCGATTGGTAAACAGCTCGAGAGGCACGAAGCGGCCGTTTGGGACGTGGCGTTTTCGCCCGACGGGCAACTGCTGGCCACGGCGGGCTACGACCGGTCGGTGATGGTGTGGGATGTGCCTACGGGCGAACGGCGCGCGATGCTGGAGGGACACGACAACTGGGTGGCCGCGGTCGCCTTCTCGCCCGATGGTGCCCTGCTCGCTTCGGCCAGTGAAGACGGTACGGTGCGGTTGTGGGACGTGGCGTCGAGCGAGACAACGATCACGCTCACCGGACACGAGGGCATGATTCGCGACGTGGCGTTTTCGCCCGATGGTGCGTTGCTCGCCACCGCTAGCGCCGACAAGAGCGTGCGGCTGTGGAGTGTTGCAGATGGCGCTGAGCAAGCCAAACTCGAAGGCCATAGTGACGCCGTGTGGAGCGTTGCGTTCTCACCTGACGGCGCCACATTGGCATCTGCCGGCGCCGATCGCGTCGTCAAGCTATGGAATGTCGCCGAACGCACGGAAACGGCGAGTCTCGCAGGGCACACGAACTGGATTACCTGCCTGGCGTTCGCGCGTGACGGCAAGCAACTGGCCACCGGCAGCTACGACCGATCGGTCAAACTGTGGAGCGTGGAGAACGCCAGCGAAGTGGCCACGCTGGACGGCTACGACGGTACGATCTGGGCTGTCGCCTTCTCCCCGGATGGGAGTCGGCTGGCAACCGGCAGCAATCGCGATGGCGTGCGCGTGTGGGATACAGCCACACGCACGCTGCTCTATGGCGCGACGCTTGCAGCCGATGACGATGCGGGCGAAGACGCGGCTGCCGAATAGGCGACTACCCGCCCACCGGCAACCTGACGCTGTTCGTGCGCATCGGCCGGCGTTACCATGCGGTCTTTCGTGATGGCGGCACGTGCGCGCGCCGTCAGCTTGAGCCGATGACAAGCAATATTCGCCCCCGTCCGGCGTGGCGATTGATCTGGGAGGTGACCATGCCCAGCTTCTCGTTTTCCCGTGCGCTGCGTTTCGTGCGCTGGCCGCGACGAGAGTTTTTCGTAGTGCCTGCGATCTGTTTCGCCGCCCTCCTGTTGGCTGTGTGCAATGTTTCTAGTGCCGACGAAGCGCCGTCGGCCGACAGTCGCTTCGACCCGGCGGCGCTTGCGGCGCAGGTGACGATCTACCGCGACAACTACGGCGTGCCGCACATCGAAGGCGTGGACGACGTGGCGACCGTGTTCGGATTCGGCTACGCGCAGGCCGAGGACTTCTTCTGGCAGATCGAAGACACCTACATTCTGGCGCTAGGGCGCTACAGCGAAATCTACGGTCGCAAGGGTCTCAACTCCGACCTGCTGAACCGTGCCTTCGAAGTCGTTTCGACCTCCCAGCGCGACTTCCCACAGATTTCGAGAAAAGCGCGGGACATCTGCACGGCGTACGTGGCGGGCCTGAACTACTTTCTGGCCAAGCATCCAGAGGTGAAGCCGCGGCTGATCACGGAATTCGAACCGTGGATGGTGATGGCCTTCGGCCGGCAATTGGTGATCGAGATGGGCTTTCGCTACACGCGGTTGGGTGGCGACTTCGCGCCCGGGACGAACCCGGCGATCTACACCGATCAAGTCGGATCGAACGCCTGGGCCGTCGCGCCGAGCCGCACCAAGAACGGCAACGCGATGCTGCTGATCAACCCCCATCAGCCCTGGTTTGGCTTTGGGCAGTTCTACGAAGCCCATCTTCGCAGCGGTGAAGGCTGGAGCTTTTCGGGCGGAACCTTCTACGGCAGCCCGATGCCCGGCTTGGGGCAGAACGGTTTCTGCGGCTGGGCGTTCACCGTCAACGAGCCGGATATCGCCGATGCCTGGACCGAGACGTTCGACGATCCGGGCAATCCCCTCAACTATCGCTATGGCGACGGCTATCGCGAGGCCGTCGAGTGGCAGGATACGGTAACGGTCAAGACGCCATCGGGCATGAAGGACGAGACGCACACGTTCCGCAAGACACATCACGGGCCGATCGTCCGCAAGACGAGCGACACGCAGTTCATCTCGGCGATGATCGGCAAGCTCTACGACGCGATCCTGCTCGACCAGATGTTCCAGGTCGTGCGGGCTCGCAGCCTCGACGAGTTCCGCGAGGCGATGGGCATGTTGAGCTTTCCGTTCATGAACACCGTCTATGCCGACCAGGACGGGAACATCTATTACCTCTACAACGGGATCATTCCGCGACGCGATCCGCAGTTCAATTGGAGCAAGCCCGTCAACGGCGCGGATCCGCGCACCGAGTGGCAGGGCTACCATCCGCTGAGAGACCTTCCGCAAGTGGTCAATCCGCCAGCGGGCTTCGTGCAAAGCTGCAACTCGAGCCCTTTCACCACGACCGACGACGGCAACCCCTACGAGAAAGATTATCCGCCTTACATGGTCGAGATGGACCGGCACGACGACAAACGCCGGGCGAAGGTATGTCGCCTGCTGCTGCGCGAGATGGAAGACGTAACGCTCGACGAGATGCAGCGGGCTGCCTTCGACACGACCCTCTACTGGCCACTCACCGAGCTGCCGCGCTACGAGCGCGCGTACGAAGAGCTCCAAGAGTCGAACCCGCGATTGGCTCGACGCGTGGCGCCCTACATTGAACATTTGCTGGACTGGGATTGCCGCGGGGGACTCGAATCGACACAAGCCACGCTGTGCGCCGAGTGGTATGAAGAGCTTTACGGATTCGGCTATCCCGCCGAGACGCTCAAGTCGCAGTACGTGGGCGACATGGAAGCCCGCTTCAAAGCGCTGATTCGCGCGGCTGCCAAACTCAATGGTCTGTTTGGCGACTGGAAAGTGGCCTGGGGCGAGGTGTATCGCATCCAGCGGCATACCAACGTGGCCGATCTGGTGCAGGTTCCGTTCAAGGACACCGAGCCGAGCATCCCGTGTGCCGGCGTCCCGGGTCCGCTGGGTGTGGTCTTCACCCAGTACTACACGCCGAGCATCAACATTCCGCTGGTGCGGAACACGAAGCAGCGTTATGCGGTCGTGGGCCTGACCTACCTCGCGGTGTTCGAGTTCGGCGAACGGGTTCGTGGTGGGACGTTGCTGAACTTTGGCGCTTCGAGCGACCCGGCTTCACCGCATTTCACAGACCAGGCTGAACTGCTCTCGCAACAGCAGCTCAAACCGCTGGTGTTCTACCCGGACGACGTGCGTCGGGCCGCGCAGCGAATCTATCATCCGGGCGGTGAAGAGCTCGCGGCTCGCTAGCCGCACGCGCGGCGTTGGTGGGCTCTGAATGAAACCCTGGCACGGCGGAGTGATCGCGAGATGAGCAATCCCACTGTGGCCGTAATCGGCGCCAGCGCAGATCGTGCGAAGTACGGCAACAAATCGCTCCGCGCCCATCAGCAACAAGGCTACGACGTCTATGCCGTGAATCCCAAGGGTGGGCAAATCGAGGGGCTCGACGTGTACACCAAGCTGAGCGACGTGCCGGTCGACCACCTCAATCGCATCAGCATGTACGTGCCGCCACAGGTGGGGCTGGGCATGCTGGATGAGATCGCCGCCAAAGGTTGCGACGAGTTGTGGCTCAACCCGGGGAGCGAGAGCCCCGAGCTGGTCGAACGCGCGGTCGACCTGGGCCTCAACCCGATCTTAGCGTGTAGTATCGTGAGCCTGGGCCGTCATCCCGACGAGTTGGATTGACGACGGCATGCTGGCGGCATCTTGCTCCAAGCTGCGCTCCAGCGGCGGCGCCTTGAGCTGCGGGGCTCGCGAGAGCCAGCGCTCGCTGATCACATTGGTGGCAATGCGATCTTCCAAGTTGGGGCGAAAGATCGTCAGCAGCATCAGCGGAAGATACCAGCCCAGGTACAGTCCGCCATGCGGCGTATGCCAGAACTGAGTGCCCAGCATCACGACGGCCGAACAGCTCAAGAGCGTGCCCAGATTCTTGTTGGCCGGCCAGATCGCCAGGCTGACCGCCAGCGCCACAAACGCGGCAAACACCGGGATGCGAAACGCGGGCTGGAACGTGGCCCAAAAGCCGTCTGCCGTGCCGGAGACCAAGCTCGTCCAGCCGATCAACTGTTGCATTTGTTCCAGAAACGCTCCCAACGACTCTGACGTCAAGGCAAGCGAGCCGACGACCACGACAAGCGACCCGATCACGCCCACCGCGAATCGCCAGAGACCTCTTTGCCAGTAGAACCCGACCCACAGAGGCAAGAGAAAGATCGGATAGTAGATGGCGCCGGCCGCCAGTCCTACGAACATGCCGGCCAGCATGGGGCGGCGATAGGCGACGACCGCCCACACCAACAGCGCGGCCGGCAACACGTGATCGACACTCCCGACGTGTTGCGCCGTATAGGGCAGCAGCAGATAGACGCTGGCCGCTGAGAGCCCGGCGGTGAGATTGCGAAAGTGCCGGGAGCCGACGATCACCAGCCCGCTAATGACTGCCAGGTGCGAGAGAATGGCCATCGTCCGCGCGGTAGCGGTGTGGACCAAGAGCTCTTCTTGATCGACGGGCAAATGCTCGTCCACACGGACCAGCGCACGGCTGGAAACGGTTGGCAGTAAGTGCAGCCACGGGTAGCCGGGCCCGTGTCGCGCCGCGGCGTCTTCCGGCGGCGCCGGCGACTGGCCGGCGAGCATACTATCCAACTGCCGGGCGCCGTCGAGATCGCTCTCGCGCACGTCGCTGGTAACGACGTTGGCCATCAGGAAGAGCATCAGAAACGTGCACATGAACACCATGGCGCCGGGCGAGAGGTTGGGTTCGAGCAACGGACGGCGGACCATCATCGGGTCGACCAGCATCCGCACCAGAAAGAGGCCGCCGCCAGCAAACAACCACAGGTAGCCGAGCGACTCGACCGATTCGCCGTGCTGGACCAGCAACAGACCCGGTGCCAGGGCGACCAGGCCAATCAGATCCAGATTCCGCACGCTCCAGACGCGGCTGAACTTGAAGAAGATGGCCAGGGTCATCAGCGAGGAAATGTAGACCCACGTCGTGGGGTGGATCTCCCACTGATAGAGAATTGGGCCCATGATCTAGCGCTCCCACGCCTGTGCGCCGATTCGAACGTGCCAGACGACGTGGTTTCCTGCGCCTCGCGCGAACGCGAGCATCCAACAACAATGCATGCCGAGTTGCGGCCGTTCGACCAAGAAACGCTCACTCGCGCAGCGTGCAAGATACGCGTAAACGCCGGAAATGCAAGCCACCGCAAGTGTTTACGCGCAGCCGCGCGATCCTCCCCAAGCCGCGAGCTGGCCCGACTGCCGGTAGCGCGGCAGCGGCGCACCCGCCAGGAGACTCCAACACGTGCCGGCCGTTTCCGCGCCGCGTGCAAACCGCCCTGCGCCTCGTATAACCTGAGTTGCCGCTGTGGCGCCAGCGGTCACCGCAGCCGGCAATTATTCGTGGATCGACCGTCCAAGCTCCTCGAAGGTGTATCGCTAGATTGAAGAGGTTCTGCCATGCTGCGCGCCGCGCGGGTCTTCGGGTTGTGCTACTTCGCCGGCGGTGCGGGCATCGCGCTGGCCCAACCGGCACCACCTGAAACGGTTGAGACGAGCGATCTCTCGGCGACCTTTTCGGTTGTCGCCGTCGATCCGCAAACCGGCGTGTGTGGGGCTGCGGTGGCGAGCAAGTTTCCGGCAGTCGGCAAAGTCGTACCCTACGTGCAGGCCGACGTGGGGGCGTTCTGCACGCAGCACTACCACGAACCCACGTTCGGACCGCGGGCGCTCGAATTGTTGGCGGCCGGCAAACACCCGGCGGACGTGCTGGCCGAACTGGTTCGCAAAGACGAAGGCCGCGACGGGCGGCAACTGGCGATCGTCGATCTTCTCGGCCGCACAGCCGTTTTGCATCCCACTTCGGCTCGACCGACCAGCCAGTATTGGGGAGCCCTGTCGGGCCGATATTACGCCGTGCAAGGCAACACGCTGGCCGGGCGTCAGGTGATTGTGGCCATGGCGGCTGCTTACGAAGAGACCGAGGGATCGCTTGCCGACAGAATCATGGCAGCCCTCCTGGCCGGTGATTGCGCCGGAGGCGATCATCGCGGCCGGCTCGCGGCGGGCATCCGGGTCTGCCGGTCGGGTACCGAGGGCTACTGGCTCGAACTGTACGTCGATCGCAGTGAGGACGCGGTTGCTGAACTTTTCCGCGAGTACGCCAAGTTGGAGCACGAGGCACGCGGCGAGTGGATCAGCGGATCAGCGACTAGCGACGACGTGTGTTCGCACCTGCCCGAAGCAGCACGAAGGGCGATTTCTCTGGCTACCGAGTAGTGGGCTGCCGCCGAGTTGCTGCCAGCAGCGCGACATCAGTTACCGCCGCTGATTCAAGCCACTGGCAAGCACGCACCTTGAGAGCACAGGTGTACCAATGGACACAGAACTCTGTTTCACGATTGCCAACCTGTCAGTCCTTCCCGTTTGGTTGCTGCTAGCCATCGCGCCGCGGTGCCGGGTTACGCATCTGGTCGCCGACTCGTGCGCGATCCCGCTGCTGTTGGCTGTGGCCTACGTGACGCTTCTCGTCATGGTGGTGGCAAGTGGCGCCGCGCTGGATTTCAGTTCCTTGGAAGCAGTGGCCGCCTTGTTTCAGGACGAGAGAGCACTGCTAGTCGGTTGGATTCACTATCTCGCGTTCGACCTGTTCATTGGAACGTGGATCGTCCGGGATGCTCAACGTGTCGGCATCTGGCACCTGGTCGTGTTGCCATGCCTGCTGTTCACACTGATGCTCGGGCCGACGGGACTGCTGCTGTACTTCATCGTCCGCTGGGTGCGCGGCGAATACGTCGTGCCGCGCGGCGCAATGACTGCCTGAGTGACGCCTCGACCCCGCGTGAGAGACGCCCGATCGATCCGGTCACTCCGGGTCGGTGTCGTCGGAATGGCCGAGGGACTCTTCGCCCAGCCGGCTGCGCGCCTCATCGGCCCAGGGGCTTTCGGGGGCCAGGCGCAGGAACGATCTCCAGTGGTCCTGGGCCTGCGCCTCGTGTCCGAGTTCATCGAGCGTGCGGGCCAGCAGGTAGTGGGCATCGGCGTATTCAGCGTGATGCGCCAGGGCACCTTCGAGAGCCGCTGCCGCGAGTTCCTTCTCGCCGGTTTCCAGCAACACGCAAGCCAGATTGGCCCGTGCTTCCACGTAGTCTTCGTCGAGCTCGATGACCATGAAGTACCGCTCACGGGCTGCCGGCAGCTCGCCGAGCAGATAGAGCACCTCGGCCAACTGGAAACAGGTCTTCGCGTCGGGGCCGCCTGCCGCCAAGGCCGCTCGATACAACTCGGCCGCTACCGTCAGTTGCCCCTGGTCTTCAGCAAGCTGTGCGCGCTGGACCAGCTCATCCGGGTCGCACGCTGCCGGGTCGGCATGAATCGCGGCCGCCTGCTCCTGCGAAGGAAGCTGCAACGAAGCCGCTGCCTGGCTCTCGCCCCGCTCGGATTCATCAAAGTCGAAACGCCTCTGCCCGGCAGCGTCGATCAGGCCGTCGCCATCGCGCAGCAGAATCTGTCGCCCCTGGACGATGACTGACAGTTGGGCGAGCGGGCGCTCGACGTGTGGCAGCCACGAACGCAATTGCATGAGTTGTCGTTCGAGCCGTTCGGGAGTGACACCGCTGGCCAGCAGCATGGCCAGTTGCCGCGCGGTGGCTACCTCTTGAAAGTCGAAGTAGGGCAACTTGCAGACTTCGCGCTCTGGCGTGATCAGCCCACGACGATGCCAGCGGCGCACGACGGCGACAGGAACATGCAACAGATCGGCCAGCATGGCGGGCGTGTACAGACGCCGCACGTCGCCGTCATCGTCGACGAGCCCCAGCCGCTGCCAGAGATCGGTCTCAGAGACGATTTCCAGACGTCCCGCTTCAGCAGCCCGTCGGGCCGACTCGCTGAGCAACTCGGAAACGGCGCGCGAGTCGGAGAGTACGAGTGCTCGTTCGCCCACGACGGCCAGATCGGCCGAGTCGTCGAGCCGTGGCAATGGAACTCCGCCGGCAGCGCGGATGCGTCCGCGGGCGGCCTGCTGCGACATGCCGGCAAACTTGCCCACGAGCGCAACACGGCGACCCGTTAAGGTCGAGGGGTGATCTCCGGCACCCTTTGCCGCTGACGCCGACCGATCCATGATCGTCCCTGCCTGAGACCGCCGCGTGACATCAACGCCAAGTGCACATGATACCCGTTTGCTGTCGGCAACACCTGCAATGTGAACCGCGGGCCGGCTACCGTTGTAGCCGGAGTAGCGCGGATGTCGAGACGCACACGAGCAAGGGGAGCCCGTCGGGTTGCCTCTCAAGCGTCAGGCAACTCGGCCCCAGTGAGCCCTCGAGTCGCCGAGCCAGAAGCGGGCGCGTCTTCGTCGATGGGAAGCGGCAGCCCGTCGTCTGCATCGTCTGACGGAGCCGTGGCGGGCGGAAGCTTCGGCTGAGGCGTGGCAGGCTCTTCGGCCTGAGCTTCGGGTTCGGCGGGCGTCGGTTCGCGACGGCTCTCCTCGCCGGCAGGAGACGATTCTGCAGGCTCTGCGTACGTCTGCGGCGATGTCGTCGACGGCGCGGTCGTTGGAGGAGTGAGGATCACCGCCGGAGCACTGCAGGGGTCGAGCGGGATGCGGTGCACGATCGTGCGCGGGATGCGCCGCGTGTAGGTGACCGGCACGCGCTTCTCCACGCAGTGCGGAACCTGCACGACTTGCTCGACCGCTTCCAGGCGACAGACGCGGACCGGAATCTGCTCGGCGCGCTCTTCAAGCACCGTGCGGCAGACGGTCACCGGCACCTTGCGAACGACCTCTTCGCACACGTAGCGGCAGACTTGAACGGGCGTCTGTTGCACAATCGTCTCGCAGACGGGGCGCTGCACCGTGTACGGAACCGTGCGGACCTGTTCTTCACAGACCATGCGGCAAACCTGGTACGGCACCTTGCGGACAACCTGTTCATCCACGTAGCGGCAGACCTGGATGGGAACCTTCCGCACGGCGGTCTGCTGCTGCATGGTGGTGACCGGAATCTGCTGCGTGACGATATTGGGCCGCCACACTCGGCGGACTTCGACGCGGCCGGGCCCTTGCACCGGCACCCAACTCAAGCCGCCGCGGTAGTAGGACGTGACGCCCGTCAGGGGATCGGTATAGCACCCGCTGGGGACGCAGCGGAGGCGATTGCAAACTCGCCCGGGATGGTGCACCGTTTGGTTCTCCCAACAGCCTTGATCGACCTGCTGCGTGTAGTAGGTCGTGACGGGCCGGCAGACGGTATAGCACTCTTCGCGTTCAACGGTTTCCATAACCGGACGGCGAACCACGTAGCGCTCTTCGCGCTCATGCGTTTCCCAGACGGGTCGCTGCACGGTATAGCGTTCTTCGCGCTGGTGTGTTTCGGTGACGTAGCGCACCTGGTTGTAGCGCGTCTCGCGCATCTGGGTTTCCCAGACCGGCTTGCGAACCGTGTAGCGCTCCTCGCGCTCGGAGGTCTCCATGACCGGACGCGCGACGGTATAGCGCCGTTCGCGCATGTGGGTTTCGACGACGGGGCGGTACGAGGTCACGCGGCGCTCTTCGTACTGCCACTCGTGCTCGATGCGATAAGCGGTGACCTGCTGCTCTTCGAAGACGGTCTCGAACTGAAGTCGATACGTCTGACACGGTGAGCAGTCGGCGCTTGCGGAGCTGCTTGCTGCGGCAACGGCGCAGAATGCGACCAACGTAGAAAGGATGGGCTTCATGGCGATCCGACGAGTCCTATTGCGAGACTCGGCCTGACCCACCCTGGCAGCCGGCTCTTGCCCGCAAAATGGGTAAGTGAAATTGGCCTTTCGTGGCCCGATCCGAGCACTTACCTGCTGTTACAACACACTAAATCAGTGTTGCGGATGAACCAGAGAGCTGCAAACAGAAAAGTTTGCCAACCACAGAACATGAGCTTCAAGCTGTTTTCAATAAATGACTTGCGACAAATCGATTTGACTGAAGATAGGAGCCCCGGCGGCCGACACCTGCCCGTCGCAGGTCGTCGTGTGCGGCTTGTGAGGACGAGAACGGCGGCACGCCAGATTTGGTATGACGACCAAACCACTCAATTCTGCGAGTACTCCTTAAGGAAGCCTTTGAATTGGATCAGATGCTCTTCCTCGTCGGCCAAAAGCCGGACGCAGAGATCCTGGGTCACGAAGTCTTCACCATCGGTCGCGCGAATGATCTTCTTGTAGTGGGCGCAGGCTTGTTCCTCGGCTTCGATCACGGCGCGGATGACCGCCACAACGTCCGTGGTGTTGTCGGAAGGCTGGAGAGCCTTCTGATCGAAATCCAGCGCCAGCGATCCCGGTACCAGCCCGCCGATTTGTTTGATGCGTTGGCCGAGTTGCTGCGCGTGCGTGAGTTCGGCCGCGACATCGCCGCCGAGTGACTTCTTGATCTCCTCGGCCCGCACGCCGTCGAGATTGATGCTGTTGGAAAGGTAGTTGGTAATGGTCTCGACTTCCATACGATACGCTGTTCGCAGGAGATCGATGATTTCCTCGTTGGTCGCGGTCATCGGATTGTTCTCCACT
>CALKYM010000204.1 GCA_938003525.1 uncultured Planctomycetales bacterium
AAACCGGGGCTGAAATCTCCGTCATGGAACCGGTCGTAAAGATTATGTCGGCGTCTGCTGGATGAGCGAATAGGAAAGACACACTTAACAGGGCGCACGCGGGAACCAGGGACCGGCACATGAGCGTTGCCTTTCGTTTTGGACCGCGACGAAATCGACCATCCGTCGATGGAGAAGCCCCCGCATTCTAGGGGGCCAGGCACCCAATACAAGAAAAACTTCCGGCAATCACGGATTCGAGTAATCACCTAATTGCTCGCTCCACTCGGGTTCTCGCTGAGGCGCGTGGGGTCACATCGACCAGCGGACGTTCGGACGCTGACTGAACTTGTAGCCAGTCCGCGCTGACACAGGCGGTAACCATTCACGCCCTGGGGAGCAGGGCCGCTGCTCAGGCTTCGTCTTGGCCACCGTTGGCGCCGTGCATCGTTTGACAACTCCCTCTTCCCGCCGTGGGAAGGGGCCAGTCATCGCGCCGGGTGCGACCGGGTCCCGCAGTGCTCTGCCTATCGCCGGCTTTGCAGCTTCGACAATCCAATTCGAGAAAAGCGGCCACCGCAGTGGGGCAACGTCAGATCAGATGCACGTCTACCGTACGCGATCGAAGCGGCTCAGTCTCGTCCGCGTTGTTTCATTGGACCACCGCCCGTTTCCTGCGATTCGATCGAGTGCGACTTGGGCGGTTTCATCGTCCTCATCGAGCGCTGAGCGAATGGACGGAGTGGCTTCCTGGGCTGCCGCACCCATGTTGCCTAGGGCGCTCATCGCTGAGAGTCGCACGTACCGATCGTGGTGCGTTAGCAATCCCACGAGCGCGGGAATCGCTTGTGGGCCAATCTTGGTGAGAGCCGCACGGGGTGCAAACCCTACAGCTCTCGCGTGAGCGCCGGACGGGCGTCCCGCCACGTTTCAGATTTCGAGCCGATACGGTATGCCGTCGACTTCGACGGTCCGCGCGTTTGGCCGGGGAGGCCAGGCAGGTGACGCGAGGGTCTTTTCCCACTCGGAGAGGATCGTGGTCAGCTCTTGCACAATCTCTGGATGTGCGTCGGCGACGTTGTGGCGCTCGCCGATATCGGCCGAGAGATCGAACAACCAGATGTGCTCCCCTGCGGCGATCAACTTCCATGGGCCCTTGCGGATGGCCCGGTTCGAACCGTTTCGCCAGCACAGCGGCCTGTGCGCGACGTCGGCTCCAGCGTCGTCTAGCAGCGGAAGCAGACTAACGCCGTCGAGCGATCGATCGTCAGGCGGGGTAATGTTCGCGAGGTCGCACAGCGTGGGGAACAGATCAAGTGTGCTGACCGTGGCATCGCAAATCTCGTCTGTTCGTGGCACTCCGTTACCGGCGCAGATCAGCGGAACGCGAATTCCACCCTCGAACAGATACATCTTGCCCAGCCGCAGCGGACCGTTGCTTTGGACTTCGGTATAGGTGGGACCACCGTTGTCGTTCGTGAAAATCACGAGCGTCGTCTCTGCCAGGTCGTTGGCCCGTAGCGCCGCCAGAATGGCGCCCACCGCCTCGTCAAGCGCGCTGGTCATGGCGTAGTACGTCTGCCGCTTCAGATCTTCGACGTCGGCAAACCGGTCCTGGTACTTGTCGGTTGCTTGTATGGGAGTATGCACGGCGTTGAAGGCGACATACAGAAAGAAGGGGCGATTCTGATGTCGTTCGATGAACGACACTGCCTCGCGGGCGAACGCGTCTGTCAGATACTCCGGCTGGGCGACTGATTCGAAGCCGCGCAATACCGCTCCGGTCGAACCGGGCCCGGAGACTTCTTGTTCGGCGGCCGAAAGGGTACTCGGATCGAGATAGGCGTGGGCGCCGGCAAGGAAACCGAAGAACTCGTCGAAGCCGCGGTTGATCGGATGGAACTGTTCGCGCGAGCCGAGATGCCACTTGCCAACCGCACCCGTGGCATAGCCGGCCTGTCGCAGAACGTCGGCTATGGTGACGGCGGTCGGATCGAGTCCGCGGCCGGCGCGGTGGGTGACGCGTTGCGGACCTGTGTTGAATTCGAAACCGTATCGCTGTTGGTACCGTCCCGTCAGCAAAGCAGCCCGCGATGGGCTGCAGGTTGCGGCGGTGACGTACGCATTGCTGAAGCGCATTCCGCGAGCCGCCAAACGGTCGATGTGCGGCGTGGGGATATCGCGCGACCCGTAACAGCCGATGTCCGCGTAACCCAGGTCATCGGCCAGCAACAGCACGATATTCGGCCGCCGGTCGCTGGGAGCCGGCCTGACCGCAGTGCCGCGGAGCAATTGTTGTTTCTCAGCCTGCTGCTGTACCGAAAGCGGCGGAAACACCGGCGACTGCCGAGCTGCCAGCCGTCGCGCTCCTTGCGCCATCGCCGCGTTCGCGATGAACACAATTCCAAACGTGACCACGGTCCACAAGAGACGTTGTCGGTGTGTGCGAAGCATCCGTCTCATCAGTTCGTCCTCGATGCAAGCGCGTCAAGAAGACCCTCGTGCGGCGCCGAGTTGGGCAATTGAACGTGATTGAGAGGGCCCGGTCAATCGGCCGGCCAGGTTCGTCACCGCCCAAGCGAGCCCCGAGCCTGGGACACGGTCCGGTTCGCGACCGGCACTGCCGGCGGTTGGGCGATGAGCCACCTCACAGGTACTTGTCGAGGCCGCGATCGACCATGAGTCGGACGAGCTTGCGGATCGACTCTTCGGAGTGCTTGTCGGCCACGAGTGTGGCGTCGGGGGTGTGGACGACGATGCAGTCTTTGATGCCGAGTGTCACGACCAGGTGTTCGTCGTCGGTGCGGATGATCGAGCCGGTTGTCTCAAGCCCGAGATGTTGCCCGTCGATGGTGTTGCCGTCGGCGTCGGCGCCTTCGAGCCGGGCCATGGCCTGCCAACTGCCGACGTCGTCCCATTGGTAGGGCGCTTCGATCATCACGACATCCTGGGCGTGTTCCATCACGGCGTAGTCGATCGAGATGCCCTCGATGGCGGCGAACTCCGTGCGCAGAACCTGTTCGTGCTCGGGAGTGCCGATGGCGGCGGCAATCTTTTCGAGGTGTGCGTGCATCTGCGGCTGCCGCTCTTGCAGCGCATCGCGAATCGTCGCCGCGCGCCACACGAAGATCCCCGAGTTCCAGAAGAAGTTGCCGGCCTCGACGAACCGTTTGGCGTCCGCCGCCTCGGGCTTCTCACGGAAGCGCGTGACACGATGAATGGGGGCGACGTCGTCGTGTCCCGGCACCGGGGCGACGACTTCGCCGGCCTCGATATACCCGAACGTCTCGGCGGGAAACGTGGGGCGGATTCCGAACGTCACGATCCGCGACGGTTGCTCCTCGACGAGCGCGGCGGCCAGCTTGAGTGTGGCCTGGAACCGATCCAGCGGCGCAATCACGTGATCGGCCGGCATGACGGCCATCGTCGCTGCGGGGTCGTCGCGCAACAGGTGCGCGGCGGCCAGACCGATGCAGGGGGCCGTGTCCCGCTTGCAGGGTTCGCCAATCAGCGCGGACGCGGGCAACTCGGGCAGTTGCTCGCGCATGGCGGGCAGCAAGGCGTCGTTCGTGACGATCAGCGTCCGTTCGGCCGGCACCAGACCTTCGAGCCGGTCGACCGTCGATTGGATCATGGTGCGCTGGCCCACCAACTGCAAGAGTTGTTTGGGCAGCGCGGCGCGGCTGGCGGGCCAAAAGCGGGTTCCGGAACCACCTGCCATGATCACCGCATGGAGCATCGCGTGCCTCGACGCCGGAGTTTCTTGGGAGCTAGTGCTCTGTCAACACCTAGTTTTCGAGTAGGAGCCGTTCTGCGGAGCACCAGGTTGTTGTTTGCGCCAAAGCACTTGCGTCTTTGGCGATCGCATGCGCGTCGCCCGAATGAATCGGGCTGACGCTCCACTAGGTCGCAGGCGAAATCTAACAGAAGTATCGCGGCGCTGTCACCCGACCGTCTGGAGGCAACTGGCTTCGCAAAGCCTCGGGGTCGGCCGCCAGGCGCGGATGGATTTCGACGTCGATCCCATCGGCAACGTCCCCGCCTGCAGCGCGTACGCGCGCGCGATCCAAGTCGATCATCTGCTGACGAACTTTGTCGACGTCGTCGGCTTCCTTGACCGGCGCGAATGCCGTGCGGCGGTCGACTTCGACCACCAGCGATGATTCGGCCAGCGGGAGCAGATCGAACACGAATCGCTCGAACTTGATCGCGTTTTTTTCGTCGGGTTCAATTAGCCGGCCGTTGGCATCGAGGTACGAAACGCTCTTGTTGGCCCGGTGAAACGGCAGGGCATCGGCCTGATCCGCACAGCGCGACAGGAAGTCGACGTCGATGACGTGTACGGCCGTGTTGCCCGCCCAGAGCGTGAGGCCGCCATCGGCGTCACGGCGGAGTGCGTCCTGCTTGGGCAGGTCGCTGTATTCAATGATCTGCACGCGTCGGTCGATCGAAACCACGTTGCCGACGCGCTCCAGCGGGTCGTTTTTGGAGATGACCAGCGTCGACATTTCCGAGCGGGCCGCCAAGTGGTAGCCCAGAATGGCCGGATCGCACATCGGCACAAGCGGGTTGTCGACCTGGAAGTAGAACACCCGGCGCACACCACGCTCGCACATCTCGTCGAGCATGCCGCTGCGGGCCAACGCCGCCACGACGCCGCCGTGCCCATCCGGGCTCAGCGCCAGTTCGCTCTTGCGGGCCATGAGCAGCTTTCCGGTCGCGGCGTCGACGGCCGGCATCGTGCCCTGGCAGAAGAGCCGCAGATCGCGTTGCGACAAGCCGAGGTTGTCGTGCGCGGCGAAGAACTCGGCGGTTTCATCGTGGGTCGCCGGGCTCGTCATTATGTAGAGTGGAATGGTCGCCTTGTTCCGCTCAGCGGCGGCGCTGAGCTTGTCGATGAGCAGCGCAAACAGCGAACGACCGGAAACGGGTCCGAGCGGAAAGAGGCCTTTGGGATGGTCGTAACCGAGTCGGGTTCCCTGCCCGCCGGCGACGAGCAGCGCGGCTACTTCTCCGGACGCCAGCGCCTCGGCTCCCATTTGCGTTGCAGTCCGCGCGTCGACGGGACTGCCGGAGCCATCGAGACGGACTGCCGGAGGGCTCTCTGCTCGACGCGCGAGTTCTTTCCAGTTGGGACCCGCTTGCTTGTCGGCGACCAGACGAGCCAACTGCTCGAAGTCGATCTGTGCGAGCGTCTCGGCCAGCGCAGCGCGCCGGGACTCGGAGAGCTCGTCCCAAAAGGCAAGCACGTGCTGTTGATCGGCGGCCGTCAGGCGTCGCCGGAGTTCGTCGATCTTCACCGGTTTCAGCTCAGCGGGATGCGCATTCCGTCGTAGGCCAGTTCCATGCCAGCCGGCAGCGAGGCGTTTGTGCTGACGTGCTCCAGATCGTGGGACATGTGCGTGAAGACCGTTCGCCCGGGCGAGAGCTCTTCGGCCAGCGCGACCGCTTCTTCGAGACTGAAGTGAGTCGGATGCGGCGCGGAGCGCAATGCGTCGATGATCAACACGTCCAGGTCCTGTAGTTTCGCCATGTTGTCGGGCGAGATGGAGTTGGTATCGGTGCAGTAGGCGACGTTGCCGAAACGAAAGCCGAGCACGTCGAAGCGGCCATGTTTGAGTCGAACGGGGATCACCCGTGCACCGAGCACCTCGAAGGGATCTTCGCCGATGGTCACGAAGTCAAGCTGCGGGACACCTCCCGCGGCGTACTGCTGTGCGCGTTGCTCGAACGCATAGTCGAACGACTTGCGAATCCGCTGCTCGACCAGTGGCTCGGTGTAGAGCGAAAGTCGCCTGCCCAGGTAATAGGGAAAGAGCCGCAAGTCGTCGAGCCCGAAGATGTGGTCGGCATGATCGTGCGTGAAGAGCACGGCGTGGATGATGCCGATGCGTTCGCGAACCAACTGCATGCGCAATTCGGTCGGCGTGTCGACCAAAAGGTTGCCCTCCGGCAGGCCGACGACGACGCCGCAGCGGGTGCGACGATTGCGGGCGTCTTCGCTGGTGCAGGTCGGGCAGTCACAACCGATGACCGGTACGCCCATCGAGGTGCCCGTGCCCAAGAAGACCAGCTCGCCTTCGACGCGAGTTGTAGCGGGCGTGTGTGGCACGGACTTTTCCCGGGCGACTGTTAGGGGAAAGCTGACGAATCGCTGGCGGGCGCAACTTGGCAAATCGTACTTGTACACGCAAGTTGCGCCGCTCGATCGGCCTCAGCAGCGCGCACGTCCGGACGGGGCTTATCTGAGGCATATCACAGAGTGGCCAAACGCACGTGCGGTGGCCGAATCTTGCTGGGCTCAACGCAAAATCCAAACATGCCGGCCTGCAAGCGAATTGGACAAAGGGACGGGGGAGATCAGGCGGCCGCCGGTAAAGGCGATCCCGAGCCGGATGCCCCCCACTTGTGGGCGGCGTACAAGCGACGGCAAACTCGACGCGGACAGCCGCGAACAACCCTCCTTGACCAACCGTACAAGAAGCTATAAGGTATTCGCGCGGAAAGTCTTGCGCCGATTCGTATGTCTCCTGCCGGCTTCCTTTTGCGGCGCGCTCTGACGGCGTGAGCACGGGCTCGGCCGAGGTGCTCATCCGATGAACAACGACACTCTCGAACGGATTTGGGAAGCCACGACCGGGGTGTTCTCCGGCTTTGCGCGGGGAATCGAGCGCGGCATCACGTCGATGTTCGGCTCGTCGAATGCCCGTTACATCGATCGCAAGCTGCGCCCCAAAGTCCAGGCGATCAACGAGTTAGAGCCGAAGTACGAAGTCCTGAGCGACTCGGATCTCCGAGAGCAGACGGCCATCTTTCGCCAGCGGCTGGCGGCCGGCGAGACGCTGGATGACCTGCTGGTCGAGGCCTTCGCCGTCTGCCGCGAAGCGGGCCGGCGCTATCTCTCGATGCGGCACTACGACGTGCAGTTGATGGGCGGCATGGTGCTGCACGAGGGCAACATCGCCGAGATGATCACCGGCGAAGGCAAGACGTTGGTCGCCACGCTGCCGTCTTATCTCAATGCCCTGGAAGGCAAAGGCGTTCATGTCGTTACGGTGAACGACTATTTGGCCCGCCGCGATATGGAGTGGATGGGTCCGTTGCACATCGGCTTGGGCCTGACCGTCGGCAACGTGCAAGCAGGGCTCGATGCGGCTGAGCGGCAAAAGGCGTACACGGCGGACATCACCTACGGGACGAACAACGAATTCGGCTTCGACTACCTTCGCGACAACATGCGGCCGGCGGCCCGCGGCGACAAAGACTATCGGCTCGAAATGCAGCAGGTTCAGGGTCCGCTGCACTACGCGATCATCGACGAAGTCGACAACATCCTGATCGACGAAGCCCGTACGCCGCTGATCATCGCCGGCCCCGCGCACGACGACGTGACGAAGTACTCCCGGGCCGACAAGCTGGCGCGGCAGTTGAAGCGCGATGTGCACTTCGAGGTGAATGAGAAAGACCACTCGGCGCACATGACCGAAGAGGGCGTACGTGCCGCCGAGAAGCTGGCGGGCGTGGAGAGCTTTTACACGGCCGGCAACATGGAGTGGCCGCACCTGATCGACAACGCGCTCAAGGCCCACCATCTCTATCGCCGCGACGTGAACTACGTCGTGCAGCAAAGCGAAGTGGTGATCGTCGACGAGTTCACCGGCCGCTTGATGCCGGGCCGCCACTGGAGCGACGGGCTGCACCAGGCCGTCGAGGCTAAAGAGGGCGTGTCGATCAAGGAAGAGAACCAGACGCTGGCCACCATCACCCTGCAGAACTTCTTCAAGCTCTACGACAAGATCAGCGGCATGACCGGTACTGCCATGACCGAGGCCACCGAGTTCATGAAGATCTACGGTCTCGACGTGATCAACATGCCGTCGAACCGCGTGCTGCAGCGCGTCAACCATCCCGACGTCATCTACCTCACCGAACAAGAGAAGTTCGCGGCCATCGCCGACGAAGTCGAGGAGATGGTCAAGTGGGACGTCGTCGAAACGACGGGCGGCAAGCATACGGTCGGCAAGCTGCGCAGCGACGACGAGAGTGAAGTCGTGATCGTACCGCGCGGTCAATCGAACCCCGAGCGCATCGATCGCCAGCGCGTGGCCAGCATCCAGCGGCAGGGCCGCCCCGTGTTGATCGGCACGGTATCGATTGAAAAAAGCGAGCGGCTGGCCGAGTTGCTCTCCAAACGGGGCGTAAAGCACAACGTGCTCAACGCCAAACATCACCAGCGCGAAGCGGAGATCATTGCCCAGGCGGGTCGCAAGAACGCCGTGACGATCGCCACGAACATGGCCGGCCGCGGGACGGACATCATTCTCGGCGGCAATGCCGAGACGCTGGCCTGGGCACAACTGCAAGACAAGTATCCCACGCGGCTCGACGTGCCGCAGGAAGAGTGGAACGCGCTGGTCGAAGAGATCGACACGCGCGAGCAGATGACGGAACAGGGCCGCGAGGTGGCCGAGTTGGGAGGATTGCACGTGATCGGCACCGAACGGCACGAAGCCCGCCGCATCGACTTGCAGCTTCGCGGTCGTTGCGGCCGTCAGGGCGATCCGGGGAGCAGCCGCTTTTTCCTCTCGCTCGAAGACGACCTGATGCGGATCTTCGGCGGCGAGTGGGCCAAGAGCATGCTCTCCCGGCTGGGAATGCGCGAGGGTGAAGCCATCGAGAGCAAGATGGTCACCCGTCGCATCGAAGGTGCCCAGCGGAAGGTCGAGGAGCGGAACTTCGAGGTTCGCAAGAGCCTGCTCGAATTCGACGAAGTCCGCGATGAGCAGCGCAAGCGGGTGTACGGCTTCCGCCAGCGGATTCTCGACGGGTATTCGGTACGCGACGTCATCCAGGAGATGATCGACGAGGCGATCGACAGCCATCTCAACGAGTTTCTGGACAAAGATTACGGATCGGCCACGTTCGCCAAGTGGGCCTCGAACCTGCTGGGCATCGAACTGGAAGCCCGCGACTTCCGCGGCATGGACTTCGATTCGGCCGAGCGGTTCGCCAAGGACGAGGCCGAGCGACTCATCGAGGGTCAGATTCTCGATTCGATCGAAGAGAACCTGCCCGAAGAAGAAGACCGGCGGGAATGGAACTGGGAAGCGTTGGCCAAGATGGCCAACGGCCGCTGGAATCTCAACGTCCGCGACCGCGACCTGAAGAAAGCCGGCCGCGACAACGTGGCCGAGGTGTTGCTCGACCGGGCCCGCGAGGCCGTGCAAAACGTCGATTGCCAGGCGGGGGCCCGTTTTCTGGAAGAAGACTACGGCATCAGCGCCGCGTGCAGTTGGATTCACGCCAAGTTCGGCATCATGGTTGAGGTGGACGAGGTTCGGCATCTCGAGCCGGCCGAGATTCACCAACTCGTCCGCGAGCGCGCCGCCGCGGCTTACGCGGACAAGGAAGTCGAATTCCCGGTGCTCGTCGGACTGTATCGCTGCACGGTGAAAGACGGTGGACACAAGCGGTACGATCGCGAAATGCTGGTCGAGTGGGCCCGGCGTCGCTTCGAGGTCGACCTCGCTCCCGACGACCTGAAGAACAAGCAGCGCGAAGAAATCCGCGAGGTGTTGTTGGCGCACAGCCGCGCGCACCAGCAGCAACACGTGGCCGCAGTGGCCGAAGCGCGGCAGTACGCGTCGAACCTCTTCGACTCGGTTTCGGAAAACGGCGCCGGCCCGGTCGCCGTCTTGGCCGATCCGGCGGCGACCAACGGGGCGCTCGACTCGCTGACCAACTGGTTGAACACGCAACTGCACGTCACGCTCGAACCCGAAAGGCTGGCCGGGCTCGATCAGGAACAGGTCGAGCGCGAATTGGTCGGGCTGGTCGACGACCACTTTCGTCGCGAAATGAAGAAGATGGAGCGGGAAGTCGTGCTGCAGACGCTCGACTCCGCATGGAAAGAACATCTGCACGCGATGGACCACCTGCGCAGCAGCATCGGTCTGCGGGGCTACGCACAGGTCGATCCCAAGGTCGAGTTCAAACGCGAGGGCATGCGGCTGTTCGACGCCATGTGGCTCTCGGTGGGCGAGCGCGTGACGGATCTAATCTTCCGCATGGAGCAACTCGACGAGCAGTTCGTCGGCTCGATGTGGGTCGAGAAGCAGGCCATTCACGAGTCGCCGCCAACGTCCAGCGACATCGCCGAGCAGCAACAACAGGCCATCGAGGGGTCGGACCAGACCGCCAAGATCGAGCCGATTCGCAATCGCGGGCCGCGCGTCGGCCGCAACGCCCCCTGCCCTTGCGGCAGCGGCAAGAAGTACAAGAACTGCTGCCTGCGAAAAGCCGGCTAGAACGCATATCAAATCACGACGGGTCGGCTCGGGGTGCCACTGCTAGCTCGTCTAGCAGTGCCCTTGCCGGACTCGCACTGCTGGGCAAGCCAGCAGTGGCACCCAACCGCAGTTTTCAAACGCGCTTTGATCTGGTGTCGTCTCCACTGTCGACAACACTTTGACTCGCAGAACACTTGCGGCAAAGGATGGCCCGGTGATCTCGCTTCTCTTGGATGCCGCGTATCTCGTCGCGCTGGTGATTGTTTCGCCCTGGCTGGTGTTTCGCGCTTGGCGGCACGGTAAGTATCGCAGCGGGCTGGCGGCCAAATTGTGGGGCGCGGTACCCACGCGGAGTGAACCGGGCTTCTGCGTCTGGTGGCACGGCGTGAGCGTGGGCGAAGTCAATTTGCTCGTGCCCTTGATCGCCGCAGCCCGCCGGCGACATCCCGACTGGCAGCACGTGGTGACGACCACGACGCGCACGGGCTACGAAGTGGCACAGCGTCGCTTCGCCGATTGCACGGTCTGCTACTGTCCGCTCGATTTCAGTTGGGCCATCCGCCGTGCGATGCGGCGGATTCGTCCGGACCTGCTCGCGCTGGCCGAACTGGAGCTGTGGCCCAACCTGATACGCACGGCGTCGAAACGCGACGTGCCCGTGGCGGTAGTGAACGGCCGCCTCAGCGAGCGCAGCTTTCGCGGCTACCAGCGTCTGCGTTGGGCGCTGCGCGGTACATTCTCGCGGATCAGCCTGGTGGCGGCGCAATCGTCCGACTACGCAGACCGCTTCAAAGCGGTGGGCGTCCCACCCGACCGCGTCGCGGTCACCGGCTCTCTCAAGTTCGACGGCGTTGAAACCAATCGCGCGAATCCGACGACGGCGGCCATGTCGCGACTGGCGGGAATCGATGCCGACGACGTCGTGTTGCTGGCCGGCAGCACGCAGGCTGGGGAAGAGGCCATTGCCCTGCGGGTGTTCGAGCAACTCGCGCCACGCTACCCGCGCCTGCGCTTGATTCTGGTGCCGCGGCATCCCGAGCGGTTTGCGGCTGTCGCGTCTTTACTCGATCAATCCGGTGTGCGTTGGCAACGCCGCACGCAACTGACTGGGGAGAACGCCGACCCACAAGCCCGGGTGCTGCTGGTCGACGCGGTGGGCGAATTGGCGGCGTGGTGGGGAACGGCTCAGTTGGCGTTCGTGGGAGGGAGCCTGGGTAGTCGCGGCGGGCAAAACATGATTGAGCCGGCCGCTTATGGTGCCGCTGTGTCGTTCGGGCCCAATACACGCAACTTTCGCGACGTGGTAGCGGCGCTGAGCGGTGCTCGTGCGGCGGTCGTAGTCGGGGGAGAAAGCGAACTGCTGGCATTCGTCGAGCGCGGCCTGGCAGATCCCCTGTGGGCAGTCGCGCTGGGGCGCCGGGCCCAAGAGCTGGTGCTCTCGCAACAAGGCGCCACCGAGCAGACGATCGATCTGCTAACGCAACTCGTCGGCGATGGGCCGGGAACCGGCCGCTTTCACACCCCGCACGCATCTCGGGCTCACAGCGCATTGCCGCCAGCCCAGCCGGTTGCCCACCGCGCACGGCGGCTCGTATAATCGCTGCTCGGCGTATTCTTTCTAGAGCGTGTTTCAAAACCGGATACGGGTGCCACTGTTGGCTTGCCCAGCAGTGCGAATCTCGCAAACGGCACTGCCGGACGAGCCAGCAGTGGCACCCGAAGTCGACCACATGGGGTTTTGAATACGTTCCAATACTTGTCGGGCTAACAGTCCGCGCTGTGCGGAGGAGGACTTGAGTGGGTTCGGGGAACTATCTGTTCACAAGCGAATCGGTCAGCATGGGTCATCCGGACAAACTGGCCGACCAGATCTCCGATGGAGTTCTCGACGCCCTGCTGGCTGAAGACCCGCACAGCCGCGTGGCTTGCGAGACGCTGGTCACTACGGGCATGGCTTTGCTGGCCGGCGAGATCAGCACCATGGCGCAGATCGACTACCGCGCGGTCGTGCGTAAAGTGATCGAAGAGGTGGGCTACACCGACGACGAGATGGGCATCTGCGCCAAGACTTGCGCCGTGCTGCTCTCGCTCGACCAGCAGAGTGCCGATATCGCGCAAGGCGTGGATGAGGACTCGGGCAGCGGCAAGTCGATCGGCGCCGGCGACCAGGGTCTGATGTTCGGCTTCGCGTGCAATGACACGCCGGAACTGATGCCGCTGCCCATCGCTCTATCGCACAGGATTCTGTTGCGACTCACCGCCGCCCGCCAGCAGAAGGATGTCGACTGGCTGCGGCCCGACAGCAAGAGCCAGGTCACGGTCGAGTACGACGACGAAGACCGCCCGCGACGCATCGATACGGTCGTCGTTTCGACGCAGCACGCACCGGAGGTTTCCAACGAAGACATCCGCAGCTACGTGATCAAGGAAGTGATCGAGCCCACACTACCGCAAGACTTGGTCAACGGCGACATCACCTACCACATCAACCCCACCGGCCGCTTTGTCATTGGCGGCCCGCACGGCGACTGCGGTCTGACGGGCCGCAAGATCATCGTCGACACCTACGGCGGTTGGGGACGTCACGGTGGCGGCGCGTTCAGCGGCAAGGACCCGACGAAGGTCGACCGCAGCGCGGCCTACATGGCCCGCCACGTGGCCAAAAACATCGTGGCTGCCAAGTTGGCCCAGCGGTGCGAAGTGCAGCTCGCTTACGCGATCGGGGTCTCCGATCCCGTGAGCGTTCACGTCGACACCGACGGGACGGGCGTTGTCGACGACGCGCGGTTGTGCGAAGTGGTCCGCGACTCGTTCCCGCTCTCGCCGGCAGGCATCATCGACTACCTCGATCTGCGGCGGCCCATCTTCCGCTTGACGGCCGCCGGCGGGCACTTCGGCCGCGACGAGCCCGAGTTCACCTGGGAGAGCGTACACCGCGCCGCCGAACTTGCCGAAGCTGCACGGGCCGGAGCGGCGGCCAAATAGTGCCGCGTCACAGGCGCGCTGGAAACGATCGAGCACCCCGCGTTGATCGCGCGCGCTGCGGTTATTCGCTACGGAACGCGTAGCGGGGATTCACCGGCGAGAAGTCTTCGTCCGTGAGCCCCACGTCCAGCGCGACTTCGGTGAACAGGTACGACTCGACCAGCGGCTCGGGCGACTGGGCATCTTCGGCGAAGCCGTAGAGTTCGCAGGCGATCGGGATTTGCAGGTCGTAGTCGACGTAGATCTGGATCCGCTGGTAGTCGTGCTCGGCCACGCGATGCGGATGCACGAAGCTGAACTTGAAGCACGGCCGCTCGGCCAGTCGAACGTCTTGCTCCATCCGCACGACGACCTCCGGATGCCCGTCGGCGATGTCGAGATAGCGGAGCATGCGGGCATTCATATTCCAGATGCCGATCTGCGTGACCGGACGGCGGCTGTATTCCCGGGCCCGCTGTCCGTTGGGATCGACCTTGAGCACGGGGACGACGCGCGCCCGCCAGCCACCGGCACGGACCAGGACCTGTTCGTCGTCCTGGCCTTCGCGCCAGAGAATCTGTCGCCCGGCGTGTGGCTCGCGCCACCGCATGTAGATCGATAGCGGCTGACGGCGGACCTTGAGGTCCATGATGTTCAGCGCTTGCAATTGCCCGTCGATGCGTTCGAGCTTGTGAAACACGGCCATGAGATCGCGAACGTCGGCCAACTGGTGCTCGGCGTGATGCAGCAACAGCCGGCAGAACTCGAGCGCAGCCGGGCCCGAGAGCGACTCTGTCTCGCGCGGTTCCTCGTTGAGCGCTACCGCAACGGCGCTGGCCACGCGTGGGCCATCGCTCGTGCCCAGCAAGGTTCCCGCCCAGAGAGCGACGGCCGTGACGCCAACATAGGAAAAGAAGCGAGGTCCACGGCCTAAGAGTCGGGCAAACCGCGTCTCATCGCCGCGTGCTGCAAAGAAGGGAAGTCGTCCGAGCATCCGCCGCCTCCGTGCACAGTCGCGTCACCTCCCTGACGGCAACGCATGGGGCGGCCCAGTGGCTACGCAGTGTCAGCCAGTTGCGAAGAAGATGGGTGACCGCCCGAGACTGTCATCAGTTTCGACCGGCTTTGGCGGCTGCGACCAAGAAAACGTGGCGCGCGCCATCGACCCGTGCGGCGCGGGGCGGCCTCAGTTGCACCACCGGCACGACCCGTTCAGCACAGACCGAGAGTCCTGCTGGCTGGGCAAGATAATACGGTCAGCCAGCCGCGGGCGGTGCGGCGGGTGAAACGGCGCAGCCACGTCGCCAAGCCACTGCGAATGTGTGCTGCGACAGGGCCTCTCAGCGACTGGCGGCCTGGGCCGCGTTGGCTGAAAGCACGATGCCCGCCGCACTGCTGAGCCGGAGATAGTCGACCGTCACGTCGAGCGCTTCGTCCATGTAGAAGTCGCGGCGGATGGCGTCTTCCGGTTCGCCCGATTCGTCCAGCTCGCGCTGGCGGCGGCGATCCTCTTCGAACACCGCGCGCTGCGCCATGAACTTCTCTTCGTTGAGCGTCACCTGCTTGCGGGCCTTTTGCGAGAGGTACCGCTCGATCTGCTCGTAGCGACGGGCGAAGTCCTCGGAGCGCTGAATGCGATCCTTCGAGCGGCCGCGCACGGCGTTGAGCACGTCGAGACTCACCAGGCCCAACTCGTTGTATTCAGCCGCCGGCACACGGTCGAACTCGAGGGCGTAGTCGAGGTCTTCCTCGCCCACGTCGTAGTAGGTGCTCAGCGACGGCAACTCAACGTCGGAAACGACGCCGCGGTTTTGCGTGCTGTCGCCATTGGGGCGATAGAACTGCTGCATGGTGATCTTCAGCGCGCCGAAGTTCTGACTCGCGTCGCGCATGAACTCCCAACCCAGGTCGCGGAGACTCTGCACGGTGCCTTTACCGTGCGTGTGGTTGTCGCCGATGACCAGTCCGCGGCCGTAGTCTTGAATGGCGCCGGCGAGAATCTCGCTGGCGCTGGCGCTGAACTTGTCGATCATCACGACCAGCGGCCCTTCCCAGACTGCCCCGGCATCGCGGTCGTCGTAGGCTTCGACACGGCCGTCGGCGTTCTTAACCTGAACGACGGGGCCCTGATCGATGAACAGGCCGGTGACTTTGATGGCTTCTTCCAACGCTCCGCCACCGTTCTTCCGTAAGTCGAGCAAGACGGCATCCACGCCTTCGGACTTGAACCCGTTGAGAATGCGTTCGACATCGCGGCTGGTGCTTTTGAAGTCGGGCCGGCGCAAGCGGGCCGCGCCCATGTCCATATAGAAACTGGGCAGTTTGATGACGCCGATCTTGTACGGCGAGCCATCGGCCTTCTGACCGGCATCGAACACTTCGCCCTGGGCTTCGCTGTCGGTCAGTTCGATCTTGTCGCGCTCGATGGCGATGACCACCGGCGTCGGATCGTCGTTGTGTACGGCCTTGAGGCGAACGATGGTCCCCTTCTTGCCGCGAATCAGGTTTACGACGTCGGTCAGCTTCATGTCGACCGTGTCGACGATCTCACCCTCTTCACCCTCGCCCACGCCGATGATCCGGTCTTCGGCCTGCAGTTCACCCTGCCGGCTGGCAGCGCCACCGGGAATGATCTTGGCCACGATCGTCTCGCCATCCTCTGAGCGCAGCGCGGCGCCGATGCCTTCCAACTCGAGCCGCATCTGAATGCGGAAGTTCTCCAGCGTTTGCGGCGACATGTACGAGGTGTGCGGATCGAAGCCGGTGGACATCGCCGTGAGATACATCTCCAACAGCTCGTCGGCGCTAACTTGATGCATCCGTTTGGAGAAGCTGCGGTACCGCGCGTGCAGCTTGTCGCGGGCCTCCTGACCTTCCAGCTCCTCGAGCTTCAACAGCAGCAGATGATACTTGACCCGCTTGCGCCAACGCTCGCGGGCTTCGTCCGCATTGGTCGGGTATGGCAAGTCGTCGGCATCGATCGCCATTTGCTCATCAACCGTGAAGTCGTGCTCCACGTCGACCATCTCGTGAGCGACGGCCGTCCGCTCGTCGACGCGCGTCAGGAAGGTGCGGAACACGTCGTAGGCGAAGTCGAGATTGCCATCGCCGATGGCGTCGTCGAGCAGCTCGCGAGATTGGTTGAAACGGTCGACGTCCGACTGCAGGAAGTACAGCTTGTCGGGATCGAGTGCGTCCAAGAACGTCTTGAAGCAGCGAGCCGAAATCTCGTCGTCCAGTGCCCGACGCGAGATGTGGTCCTTCTTAATCAGAACGGTCACCGCCCGGGCGACCCGTTCGTCGCGAGAGCTCGGTTCTTCGAGATCGGCCCACACGACGGAGAGACCGGCGGCCGCCAATCCCATGAGTGCCAGAATTCCGCTGAGGAACACCCTGCGGCCGGGACGCGAAGACCGTTTGCTCATGCGATCCATCCGTCGAAAGTGGAAAGCGGGAAAAGACTTAAGTGCTTTCAGAGAAGCAACTTGTTTATGCTATACCGATTTCGGCGTTATGGCAAGCTCAACCGCTACAGCTTGCCCCGCGCTATGAAGCATACGCAGCTCGCCAGCACTGCGTTCATTACGCATTCGCAGGGTGCCCTTCTCCCTGGTGCGGGAAATGGCGCAGTGCGGCTGTCATCCACCCATGTTGGCCCCAAGACAGCGCGCCGGATGTTGGCACGCGAGCAAGCCCAAAATGTCCTAACAACGGCAATCACGAAACACGACCCGCGCATCGCCGCTGTTCTAGCGGTCCGCGTGGCGTCTTGAAGTACGACATGCGACACCTGCCGACTGGAAGCCTCCGCGGTCAGAGCGGTTGAGCTTCGGCTGCCCGAGCGCAGAGGGCTTGGACCAGCAAGGGATGAGCGCCCAGGGGCGCCGTCAGGCGCCACGCCTTGTCCGCGTGCCGCGCGCGCACCTGATCGACTGCTGCTGCAATGCGGTCGTAGAGCCGCCCCGGAAACAGCAGGTGTGGTTGCACGACGACGCGCGGAAGGGGAAATCGACTTGCCATGTCGAGCGTTCGTTCGAGCGTTGGTTCGGTCATCGCCGCGAAACAGATCTCGCTCCATCCGACCGGCGCGGCTTCCCACCGCAAGCGTGCAAACCGCGCCAGCTCGCTGTTCGCTTCCGCGTCACGACTGCCGCGACCGACCAGAATGTGTAGGGTGTCGTCTCCCGGGGGCTCATCGATGGCTTCGCGTAATCGCAGGTTGGCAAGTTCGACGAGTGCCGGATGGCATTCCAGCGGATGTGACATCGCGACGCTCACTTCAGGATGATCCTTCGCTGCCGCCCGGAGCGCGTCTGGAATGTCCTGCTTCGCGTGACCGGCCGCAAGCAGAATGACCGGTACGGCCACAACCCGCCGGCGGCCGCTTTCCAGGAGTCTCGTGAATGCACGCGCGATATCCGGTTCGGCCAGTTCGAGAAACCCCACCTCGACTGGCACATCAGGTAGACGCGCGGCGACCATCTCGCCGAGTTGCCGCATGGCGGCCTGCCCCTGCGTGTCGCGCGTCCCGTGCCCGACGAGGAGCAAGGCCGTGTCGGGCGATTGCCAGTTTCGCTCATTCATGTGATTCAATGGCGTGCGCTCTGGTTCGTGAGCCGACCCGTTCTCTACGTCGTCTTGCTGCCACTCCGCACGGTGTCGGTCCCGTAGTAGGCTAGTTGATATATTGAGGGCATCGGTACGTCGGGCGAACGAGATACAAAGCGGCAGGGGTGGGAGTGTTCAACAGGCAGTGTACGCGTATCTGACCATGACGGTCGGCCCAAAAGCCGGCACCAGTTTCTTGCTCGATCCGGCCCAGGAAAATCGCATTGGGCGCGGCAGCGAGTGCGTGATTGAACTCTCCGACGCGCTCATCTCGCGCGTGCACGCCATTCTGGTCGCCGACTCCGGTCGCTGGATCGTCCGCGACGGCGACAGCCGCAACGGTACTTTTGTCAACGACTGCAAAATTGACGAGGCCGCGCTAGGCGAAGGTCACGTGGTACGCGTGGGCAATACCGAGTTCTCGTTTCACGAGAGCGACGATCCGCCCACGGTGGCCTTCGCTACCGACATGGACATGACGCAGACCATCGTCCGCGACACCCGGGTCGATGCGTCTGACTCCGATGTGGTTCTGGCGGCCATCGGCGACAACGACCTCGCCCGCGACTTGTTGCTGCTGTACCAACTGAGCATCAAGCTGCTGGGTTGTCACGACCCGCAGGAAGTGACGACGCACGCACTGGAACTGTTGCGCGAGCGCACCAGCGCGTCGGTCGTGGCTTTTCTGTGGGTCGACGACGAAGGCCAGTTGCGGCAACACGACGTGTTGCCCGCGGAGGCAGCCGGCGGCTTCCAACTCAATCAGGCGCTCACTCGGCTGGTTTCGCAGGAAGGTCACGCCGTGTGGATCGCCAATCAGCAGGCCGGCGACAGCCAGGCCGAGTTGGAACACTACGCCGACGCGCTGTGTGTCCCGCTGCTCGAGGGGCGGAAAGTTGTGGGCGCGATTCACGCCTATCTCGAACGCGGCCGCTTCCGCCAGTCGCAGTTCGACTTTGCCATCTCGCTGGCCAACATCACCGCCGTGGCGCTGGTCCGCGCGCGGGAAGACGAGAGCCTGCAATCGAGTTTCCAGCGGCTCAAGGAATCGCAGCCGGGCTACGACAACTTCATCGGCGAGTCGAAGGCGATGCGCGATCTCAAGTCGCGGATCGAGCGGCTGGGTGCGGCGACCGGCTCCGTGCTGGTGCGCGGAGAAAGCGGCGTGGGCAAGGAGCTCGTCGCCCGGGCGTTGCACGCCAAGAGCGTTCGTGCCGACCGGCCTTTGTTGTGCGTCAACTGCGCGGCGATTCCCGACGACCTGATGGAGAGCCAGCTCTTCGGCCACCGTGCGGGGGCGTTCACCGGCGCCGATCGTGATCACGATGGGTTCTTCAAGCAGGCCGACTTGGGCACGCTGTTTCTCGACGAAGTCGGCGAGATGACGCTGCAGGGCCAAGCCAAGTTGCTGCGAATTCTGGAAGGCCACCCGTTTCTGCCCGTCGGCGCGACCGAAGAGATCTCGGTCGACGTCCGCGTGATCGCCGCCACGAACCAGGATTTGCAGACCTACGTCCGTGAGAAGAAGTTCCGCGAGGATCTCTACTACCGCCTGAGTGTCTTCGAGCTCTCCGTCCCGCCCCTGCGCGAACGTGGCGAGGACGTGGGACGGCTGATCGATTTCTTCCTGGAACACTTTCGCCAGCAACACGGCCGCCCCGACCTGGAGTTGGGAGAGGCCGCCCGGGAAAAGCTGCTGGGCTATCATTGGCCGGGCAACGTGCGGCAACTTCGCAACGTGATCGACAGCGCGGTGGTGCTGGCCATCAGCAACGAGATCCAGACTACCGATCTGGGATTGCGCGACGTGGGCGGAGGCGAGGAGGAAATCGAATCGCTGCGGATCGATCACTGGGAACGCAAGCTGATCGGCATGGCACTCGAACGCACCGGCGGCAACATTCCCGAAGCCGCCAAACTCCTCGGCATCGGCCGCGCCACCCTCTACCGCAAAGTCGATGACTACGGGATCCGGCGGTGAGGGACGTCTTGTCCGGTGTGCCAGAGTGGGCATTGATACACCACCGACCCGTCGCTACTCCTTCGTCGGTGGCGGAAACTTCCGGTCACGAGTTTGCGCGCGATCGTGTTCTTGCAGTTTCCTACAAACACGCGCCGGCGTGAAATGCGGTGGCCGTTCAGAATCCATGACCTTCGAATCAAAGTGACAGCGTTCGCACACGAACCAAGTTCGATACTCTGATCTGGCAGGATGCGTGAACCAGACGTTCACCGAGAATTCACCGCAGTTTGGACATCGCAGGTTTTCCAATTCACCAGCTTCGAGCGCACGGACCAAGCTCAGGTGCGCCCGCACACGATCATCGCGATCTGGCTCCGCGCATTGGTCCGTCATTCATCATTCCTGATCGGTTGGTTGTCGTGCGTGGCACTCATCATGTCGGCTTCGGGACAAGAAAGGTATGCCTGGCTGATAGCACCCAATTCAATCATCTAGTCCAATTAAACAGCCCCCGAGTGCCACAGGCTGCTTGCCAGCCAGTGCCGATTCACCGGCGAGCATTCCACTGCATTGAGTCCCAGAACTCTGGTGGCGGACCATCGATCCGTGGCAGTTCAGCGTCTTGGTGGCTACCGTCCGAAGCGTAATAGCGGCAGCTCGACCATCGCCATGCGATGGCCTCCGCCACCAAGCCGCGACGCACAGGGTTCGCATGGATGTAGTCGATGGACTGCCGAACTGCATTCGTCGTCATGAGGTTACGGTCGTATCCGCCGCCTTCTTGCCAGAACTGGAACGCCCTTTTGCCGGGCCGTTCTTGTACCGTCAATCGCTCGACGAGTGAATTGCTTGCGGCTTCGAGTTGCCGCCGTACGCGGTTCGAGAACGGCTGCTTGATGGCTTTCAGCAGCCCATCGACTCTTGAAGTGACTGATGACGGGTAAACCAAAAGGTGCACGTGCTCGGGCATGTACACAAACGCCACGAGCCGGAAGTCTTGCCGCTGGGTCGCCCTTTCGATCGACGTGCTCAGCATTTGCCGCCACGTGTCATTCGTCAGCAACGGGGCTTGCTGGTAGCAGGAGAAGGTCAACTCGTGGAAGTGACCCGGTTCGTGGTAGTGATGAACACGCTTACGATGAAGTGGCTGACCGCTCATGACCTGAATCTGACATCGAAGGCACTGGCTGGCAAGCAGCCAGTGGCAGCCGTTCTCCCAGCCGTTGGCGTCTTGAAGACTTGGATCGTCGGCGAACTGGCCTCACTCAGCCAGCTCATTCAACAATCGCACTGCCGTCGCCACCAGCTCTTCGCCGGTGCCGGGGACGACTCGGGAGTTGACGGTTTCGTAACTGCCTTCGGCGAAGGCTTTGGTGGTGGGGATGTAGCCGGGGGCGTCGTTGGTCAGCTCGATGACGAGCGTGGTGTCGAAGGGGGACTGGCGTTTGATGGCCAGGCCCAGCTCGACGAAGATCTCGCCGGGCAATCCCACGATGGCCAGCTCTTGGCCAAGGCGGAAGACCTGCACTTCCAGCGGCAGCATGGTGCCTTCGCGCAACTGGAGTGCCATGACCTTGTACGATTCGACCTGTTGCAAGAACGGAAGTTCCCGTGTGCCGACCAGCTGCATGTCCGCCTGGGCCTGTTCGACGCGCGCGGCATCGTACTGTTGCAGGGGAGCATCGATCGTGACACTGCGGACTGCGAGTTGCGGCGTTGCGATTTCCCGTAGATCGACGAGCCCGGCCAGCACCGTTTCGCCCAGCGCCGCGCCGATGCGTTCGGCTTCCTGGTGTCCCTTCTGTGGTCGATCGTGCGTCACGTCGACGTGGTTGATGTCGCCGCAGGTGCCAGCTCCGAACAATGAGACCACCGATTCTCCCAATTCATCGCGCAGCACGTTTTCCAGGTAGTAGGGGTAATCGGCGGCGTATTCGGTTCCACCCACGGTGTCGAGGTGTAAGGCGAACACCGAGAGCACGGCGCGCGGCGTGCCGCTGGTGTCACGAACGAGCAGCAGGCCGACTTCGGGGTCGATGGGCCCGGCCACGCGGACGATGTTCGGGTTCAGCTTGCCGGGATTGAAGCGGACGCTGCCGTCGCGCATGTGAAAACGACGATTGAACGACAGGCCGAGTTGCTCGGCAGAACCCGCCGCGAGACTGGCGGCTGAGACATCAGCGTGTGCCGCGGCGACGGCTTCCGCGATGCGTTCGGCCAGCATCTTCGGATAGTCGTGCGCCTCATACGGATCGGTTCCTTCGCGCTCAACGGCCAGGTCGTGGAAGTGTTGCCGCAGGGCGCCGAAGTACAACGGCCCCGTGTGCGAATGGGTGGCGGCGATCATGATGGCGGCCGCGGGAATACCCGTCTGTTCGGACGCCAGCGCGCGAGCACGACGGGAAACATCGAGCGAGATGCCCGCCACATCGCAGAAGACCAGCGCCGCCTTGGTATCTCCTTGCGCGAAGACGAGGGCCTTGGCTTGCAGAGGATCATGCGCCCCCGTGCTCAGCCGCTCGCTGAAATAGCCGCTCATGCGATAGGGCACCGGCGGCGTGATATCGCGTACGGCCACGCCGACTTGAAAGTCAGCAGCGGCCACGGGCAGAAGCCGCGAGGCGCACAAAGCGACGAAAACAAGAACAAGTAACGCAAACGGAGCGTGAGTGGGTCGCCTCATGGAAAGGCCCTTCACAAGATTTACGGTGGGAGCTCGCGATGGTCGGTGCAGACCGCTGGCATGCGCAGTGTGCATGCCCTCCATCTGACGCCATTCAGAGACGAGCTTCAATACGCGTCGGCCGACAGCAGGGCGTCGACGGCTGCGCTGGTGGGCAGCTTACGATGGGCGGGGCGGAGGGCTTCGTACATCAACTCGGCCGCGTCGTCATCGTGATCGGCGAGGCCGAGGATGTGCCCCAGTTCGTGCGCGATGACGGTGAGGAGATCGACGTGATTGCCAGCCGCGTGATCGTGGTCGGTCAGCAATCCGAACGCGGTTTCGACGGCGAACTCTTCGTCGTCCTGTGGAGTAAGGTCGACGAACCAGCCGCGACCGGCGGCGTCGCGGTCGAGATAGATGTGCGTGCCGGCAGCCACACCGAGCCGCGGTCCGGCCAGGTCGACGATGTGGACTTGCACGTCTTGCAGGCGCGCGAATCCGCCGGCGTCCAGACCGGCGGCTTCCCAGCGGGCGGCGGCTTCAGCGAGCAGCGGCAACACGTCGTGGGTCGTGATCGATTCGCCGGCAGATGCAATGGAGCTGGCATCTTCGTCCACGCGCAGCGGTTGTCCGGGGACGTGCATCCAGTGCCCGGCCAAAACGACCGCGCCGGGACTGCCATGATAGAAGACGTGCTCGGCGCCCCCAGCGTTGTTGCTGTTGCGGAGGTAGAACGTCGCGCCGGCGGTGTTGACCACACCAACTGAATCGACACCGTCGTTGTTCCAGTCGCCCATCAGCGGCTGCCAGCCGGGATTGCCGTAGTTGAATGGGGCAATGTCGGCTGTGCCGGAGCTGTTCGTCTGCCGCAGGAAGTAGGTCGCGGTGTCGGGATTGAAGACGCCGACCGTGTCGAGCCCCTGCCCCTGCCAGTCGCCCGCCAGCGGCGTCCAGTTCGGCATGCCGTAGTTAAAGGCGGCCACGTCGGCCACACCCGTCGAGTTTTGATTGCGGAGGAAGAACGTGGCAGTGGCCGGGTTGTAAACGCCGATGGTGTCGACGCCGTCGCCATTCCAGTCGCCGGCCAGCGGAATCCAGCCTGGCAGTCCATAGTTGAAGGCCGGGTAGCTGGCCACGCCGGTCCCGAGCGAGTCGGTGAGAAAGAACGTGGCCGTGGCCGAGTTGTAGGCGCCAATGGTGTCGATCCCGTCACCGTTCCAATCGCCGGAGAGCGGATGCCAGTTCGGCAGTCCGAAGTTGAAGGTCGGCAAACCCGCGGGAATGTTGGACGTTGACGTGCGCAACGCGAAGCTGGCCGCACTGACGGCGCCCACCGCGTCACCCGGCGAGAAGAACAAACTGTCGATCAGATCGCCGAGATCGCCCGGAACGGTGCTGGCAAAGAAACGACCGATCTCGGGATGCGCCGCGAGGAATTGCGCGTTGAGGCCCTGCTCGCCAAACTGATACCCGAAGGCGACCTGACCGGCCGCCAGCGTGATGTTGTGAAACGCATCGTTCGTGATGCCGGCCGGTGGCGGACTGCCGGGCGAGTCGATCCCGTCAAGAAACTCGGCCGGTTGATGTTGCGTGATCGTGTATACGCCCGCCGGGAGAATGAATCCGCCGCCGAACACCTCAAACAGCGAAAAGCTGCCGTCGGCGCCCGTCACGACCGGCACGCTGAACACGACGGGGCCATCGACTTTCGACACGGTGACCGTCACGCCGGGGATTCCAAGTTCATCGGAAGACATCGCGCCGTTGTTGTCGGCGTCGGCGAAGACTCGACCGCTGAATCCCACCGGCTGCCCCACGCGGATGGATACCTGGGCGATGTTGGAAACGGAATTGTCCTCGTCGAGGACCTGGTAGGTGAATGAATCGGCGCCCGAGAAGTTGTCGTCGGGCGAGTACATCACACGCTGCGTGCCGAAGTCGATCAGCGTCGAACCATGCTGAGGCGGCGAGACGATCTGCACGGTGAGCGGGCCGCCCGGACCGTCGGGATCGAAGTCGTTGGCCAGCACGTCGATTACGACGGACGCGTTCTCCGGCGTCGCCGCCACGTCATCCACCGCGACGGGTGGATCCGGGAGTGGCGTGACCGTGATCGACACGGTGGCCGGGTTCGAAACGAGTCCGTCGTTGTCGAGGACAACGTAGGCCAACGAGTCGCCGCCAAAGAAGTTCGCGGCGGGAATGTAAGTTACCTGACCGGTTGTCGGATTGACGCTCGCAGTACCGTTCGCCGGGGGCGCGACGATCGTCACGGACGGCGGTATCACGATCCCGTCCGGGTCGAAGTCGTTGGCCAGTACGTTGATCGCCACTGGCGTATCTTCAGGAGTCGTGGCGATATCGTTAATGGCAACCGGCGGCACGACCGGCAAGTCGAAGGCCTCGATGACGACGGGTGAATTGCCGCTGCCGCCATCGCTGGCGCTGACGCCCATGCCGCGTCGTGCAAAGGCCGTCCAGATCTCGTTCTGGTTGGCGCCGCCGGTGAGGATTTGATCAGCCATCAGAATCCCATCCCGGCCATCGAGAAACGAAGGGTTGGCCGGCTGAAGCTTCAGCCCGTCGAACACCAACTGCATCGTCAGGTTGTTTCCGCCGATGCCGTTGTACAGATCGGGATCGAACCCGAGCTTGTCGATCAACAGCCAGTTGAGGTCCCACAGCGCCGAGGCCCAGATTTCTCCGGCGTTGTGCACCTGGTTGTTCGGAAAGCCGCCGTTGAAGTCGCCGTAGGTCAACGGGTTGATCGACATGTCGAAGCTGTAGGGAAACCTTCGAATACCGGGACCGTTGGTAGGTTGGCCCAAGACGTAGGTCCCCACGGGATACGCGTCGAGTTGTCCGTCGGTGGGTTTCTGCGTGAGCATCAGCCCCCACCAGTCGCTCCAGCCCTCGCCCATCCCGCCGCTCTGCAGTGCATCGAGGGCGTTGGAGTTGTCGGGGCCGCCCGTCAGCCGATTGGAAATGCCGTGAAAGTACTCGTGCCAGATGATCGTGTTCGACAGGTCGGAATCGCGCTGCGGCGTCGTCAGCGTGAACACGCCCATCAGCATGAAGGGCGAAGTGCCATCGGGTGGCGTGCCCATGAACGCGTTGTCGGTGGCGGCTCCATCCTGCGCATCGGCCAATACGGGATCGCCCTCGAGCCCACCGCGGCCAAAGTTGTTGAGCTGGAAATTGCCCGCCGCCTCGGTGAATCCGTATTGATACGAAATGTCGTGCGAGATGTTGTTCGCGTAAAACAGGTTCGTGATGGCGGCCGCCTGATAGGCGTTCGGCTCCGACCCTAAGTCCAGGGGAAAACTGAAGTCGAGTCCCGGGCCGCCGTCGGGACGAAACCCATTCATGTCGTCCGCATCGGTGTCTTCTTGGGCGAAGACATTGTTACCTCGCGTGTCTGTGAACTCGGCGCCATCGACACCGTCGGTATCGTGCCAGCCAAAGGGCGAGGCGATCGGATCGTGTACGTCGACGACCGTCGTGCGGGCGCCATCGTCGGGATTCTCCAACGGCTGCGCAAACACCTGATAGGAAGCATGGTCCACCCAGTCGGAGATCCGCAGCAGCTCGCCGGTCGTCGCGTCGATACTGGCATCCAACCAGTGTCGACCGTCGGGCGTGCGGGCAACGGCGTTCCAGGCCAACCGCAGTTCGCTGTTCGTGGTGAGCACGTATTGCAATTCCATCGGAACTGCATCGCGGGACAGGCTGTTGAAATCAAGCAGCGTGGCCATCTCGGTCCCGCCGTTGAATTCGAGTACGGACGGCGCCGTGCTAATGGGCAACCCGAGCGTGTTGGCCAGCGCGGTCGCGGCTTCGACCGAGTTCAGCGATGGTGTGACGATACCCGGTGTGATCCCTCCTAGCCCTGACACGAAACTACTGCCGACGCTGATGACGCTGCCGTCGGGCGCGATGTTGACATTGAGATCGGCGTTGGCAATCTCCAATCCGCCCAGTGTCTGTTGGAGATAGAGATGCGTGACGCCCGTGTGGTCGCTCACCACGCGATTGGCGACCTCGGAGTCTGCCAGATCCTGCGGGTGAAGGCCCAACTCGGCGGCGTGCGACGCTAAAAAATGTGTCGCGATATTGAGCGCATCCCCGCTTGCCGGTCCGCTCAAGAAGCTGCCGTCCTGCCGGATGAGATGCGTCTGCAGGCTGGAGATTGCCGTCAGACCGTCGTGTTCGAGCACCAATTGGCTGATGCTCAGCAGCCGCCTGGCTTCGAGCGCCTCGAATCGTGCATTGCGATATTTGCCTGCTCGCGAGACGCCCGTCTTGCGCCAGCCGAAACGTGCCCCCTGGTACATTCGCTTCCGCTGCCTCCGGTGTCAGACGCCGACAATTCGCCGCCGGCGCTGTCCACGATGCCCGTGCGTGCCAACGGCCCCAAATGTCCGCCCCCGATACTATTTGGCGCCACCCCCCGCGTCCAGGAAACGAGGGCCCAAAGCGCTGTGACGCGGGGGGCACCTGCATGGCGAAGCGTGAACGCCGAATCCGACGCCAACTGTCGGCTCACCTCTGCCTTTGGTCGGACACTGAAACGATAAGAACGCGCGCCGGTGCATCGTTTCGCCGCACGCCCGGCCCACGTGCGAATCCACCCCGCGTCGTTTAGGATGTCGACGATTCGGTGGGTCGGCCTGTGGGCGGCTCGCGGTTTGGATTTGAAGGGTTTCGCGCAAGGATCAGGCAATGCACCGATTGCGTAGTGTGCTGCTGATGGGATTGCTGTGTTGTGTCGTTTGCCCGCTAGTCGTGGCTCAGGAGTGGACGCGGTTTCGGGGCCCGAATGGCGCGGGCACGAGTGCGGCGACGACGATTCCGGCGAGTTGGGATGCGGACGACTACAACTGGGTCGCCGAGCTGCCCGGCGTCGGGCATTCGAGTCCCGTGATCTGGCAGGACCGCATCTTTCTGACGAGTGCCACTGAGGAAGGCCAACAGCGCCATCTGCATTGCCTGGCGGTCGCAGACGGCAGTATTCTCTGGACGCGTACCGCCGCCGCGTCGACGCACCGTAAGCATTCGCGCAACAGCTATGCCTCGCCCACGCCGGCGGTCGACGCCGAGCGGGTTTACGTGCTGTGGGCCGATCCGAGTGCCTACGTGCTGGTGGCATTCGATCACAAGGGCGAACGGCTTTGGCAACGCGACTTCGGTCCCTTCGCCGGAGGACACGGCGTGGGCACCTCGCCGATGGTCTATGGCGACATGGTGGTTCTCGGCAAGGACGAGGATGTCGACAGCTCGCTGATCGCTCTCGACGCGGCGACCGGCAAAGACCGCTGGCGGGTGGATCGCACCAGCTCGAAGGTGGCCTACTCCACGCCGTGCGTATACCAGAACGCGCGGGGAGAGGACGAACTGATCTTCAACAGCGGCACGCACGGCATCTCGAGCATCGATCCCGCAAGTGGCCAACTGAATTGGGAAATCCAAGTCTTCGACAAGCGCAGCGTCAGCTCGCCCATTGTCGCTGCCGGCCTGATCTTCGGAAGTTGCGGTTCGGGCGCAGGCGGCAACTACGTCGTCGCCGTGAGACCCGGCGATGCTGCCAGCGGCGTTGAGCCCGAAGAGGCGTTTCGCGTCGACAAGTCCGCGCCCTATGTGCCGACTTCCGTGGCGCACGAAGGCCTGGTCTTCCTGTGGAGCGACGGCGGCATCGTCACACCCGTTGAAGTTCCGGCAGGCGTTCCGCTGCGAAGCAAGCGCGTGGGCGGCAAGTTCTCGGGCTCGCCGGTGTGCGTCGCCGGCCGGCTGTACTGCGTCTCGGACGATGGCGACGTGGTCGTGCTCTCGGCCGATAGCGAGCTGACCGAATTGGCCCGGGTTTCACTCGAAGAGGAGTGTCGCAGCACGCCGGCCGTGGCAGGTGGGCGGATGTACCTTCGCACGATCACGCGGCTTTATTCACTGGGTGCCGGCGGAGGCTGAGCGCCCACGGTGGCCGCGACGCAGGAACAGACTTTCGATCCCCAGGCAGAACCAAGCGTCTCGGATGCACACTGTGCGGCATGTTGCCTGAATTCTGGATCGACGTCGGCGGCACCTTCACCGATTGCTACTTGCGGCAGCCGGACGGAGCGCTGTTGCGGCACAAGCTGCTCAGTTCCGGCATCACCAAAGGCGCGGCTGGCGCGGACTGCACCGCTTCGCTGGTGCTCGATCCATCGCGGGATGCCGATCCGCCGCAGTTCTGGAACGGCTGGCGGCTGCGGCTGTTGGATCAACAGGGGTCTGCGTTCGATGAACGTCGCGTCGTCGATTTCGATCCGCAGCGCGGCTTCACGCTCGACCGGCCCTGGGACATCGCGCCGCCTGAAGGCACGCCTTATGAATTGACGGGCGAGTTGGAAGCCCCGCTGGTCGCCATTCGCTATCTGCTGGGACTGGGCGCCGACGAAAACATCCCACCGGTCACGGTGCGGTTGGGAACGACCCGCGGCACAAATGCTCTGCTCACACGTCGCGGCGCGCGAACGGCCTTCGTCACGACCCGGGGCTTCGCCGATGTGCTGCGCATCGGCTACCAGAACCGTCCTCGGTTGTTCGAGCTGGCGATTCGCAAACCGCAGCCACTGTTCGAGGAAGTCGTTGAAGTTGACGAACGTCACGCCGCCGACGGTGAGGTTCTCCACCCGCCCAATCCCGATGCCGTTCGCAGCTCGCTGAAGGCGCTACGCAAGAAGGGAGTGCAGTCGCTGGCCATCTGTCTGTTGCACGCCAGCGACTTTCCGGCACACGAGCAGCTCGTGGAGGGAATCGCCCGCGAAGTCGGCTTCGACGAGATCAGTGCCAGCCACCGCGTGGCTCCCCTGGTGAAGATCGTCGCCCGTGGCGATACGACGGTCGTCGATGCGTTTCTCAATCCGGTACTCCGCGAGTACGTGGCATCGCTGAGCCGGCGCCTCGCGGGTAGCGAGCTGAAGATCATGACGTCCGCTGGCGGGCTCGTAGGGGCGGCGCACTTCGTCGGCAAGGACAGCATCCTTTCCGGTCCGGCCGGCGGCGTGGTGGGATTCTCGCGAGTCGCGGCAGCCGCAGGATTCGAGCGCGCCATCGGATTCGACATGGGCGGCACGAGCACCGACGTTTCGCGCTGGGACGGCCGGCATGAGCTGGAATACGAGACCGAGAAAGCAGGCGTGCGGATCGTCGCGCCGATGATGTCGATCGAAACGGTGGCAGCCGGCGGCGGTTCGATCTGTCAGTTCGATGGCGTCAAGCTCGTCGTCGGGCCCGACAGCGCGGGCGCCGATCCTGGCCCCGCTTGCTATGGACGCGGTGGCCCGCTGACGGTGACCGATCTCAACTTCTATCTCGGCAAGATACTGCCCGAACACTTCCCCTTCCCGCTCGATCGCGCAGCCGTTCAGCGGCGACTGGAAGCCCTGGCCGAGGAAGTACGAGCAGTGGCCGGGCACGAGTACACACCGCACGCGCTGTGCGACGGGCTGGTGCGCATTGCCAACGAAAACATGGTGCAGGCGACTCGCACGATCTCGATCGCCAAAGGCTGCGATCCTCGCGAGTACGCGCTGGTGGCATTCGGTGGCGCCGCCGGTCAACATGCTTGTGCGGTCGCGTCTGAGTTGGGCATGCGCAGCGTACTGCTGCACCCGGATGCCGGTATTCTCAGCGCGTATGGCATTGGCCTGGCCGACATCACGCGACACCGCGTGGAAGGAATCTACGCGCCGCTGGAAAGTATCTCGGGCGACGGGCTGAACGCCGTCGTCGCACGTTTGACCGAGGATGGTCGCCAGGAAGTGCTGGCCGAAGGTGTCCCCGCCGACTGTATCGCAGCCACGCATGCACTCGACCTGCGGTATCAGGGCACTGACGCAGCGCTGACGATCGAGGCGCCGGAGGATGGCGACTTCGTGCGCGCTTTCGCGGCCGAACATCGCGCGCGGTACGGCTACGTGCACGACGAGCGGGACCTGGAAGTCGTCGCGGCCCGCGTCGAGGTGGTCGGCCGCATCGCCGAATCGCTTCCACCGGCCACGCCACGTGCTGAACACAAACCAGATCCCGAGAAGACAACCGCTGCCTGGTTCAACAGTGAACCCCACGACGTCAATGTGTACGCCCGCTCGGCGCTTAAGCCCGGCGACCGCTTTTTCGGGCCGGCGATCGTGTGGGAAGAGCGCAGCACTACGGTTGTCGATCCCGGCTGGCGAGCGGATGTCCTCTCGGGCGGCGAGCTGCTGCTAACGAGGTTGGAAGCTGTGGGCGGCGAAGAAGTCTCCGCGCAGGCTGATCCTGTCATGCTGGAGATCTTCAACAGCCAGTTTGCCGGTATCGCTGAGCAGATGGGCGTCACGCTGCGGAACACCGCCAGCAGCGTGAATGTGAAGGAACGCCTCGATTTCAGTTGCGCGCTCTTCACGCCCTCTGGCGAATTGGTGGTGAACGCCCCGCACATTCCCGTGCACTTGGGCGCGATGTCCGAAACGGTCCGCTGCGTCCTGCGGGACAATCCCGATTTAGGGCCCGGCGACGTGATCGTGACGAACGATCCTTTCCGCGGGGGCTCGCACTTGCCGGACGTGACTGTCGTCACGCCCGTCCACGATACCGATTCGCGAGAGTTACTGTTTTTCACAGCCAGCCGCGCGCATCATGCGGAGATCGGGGGCATCCGCCCGGGGTCGATGCCTCCCCACTCGCAAAACCTCGCCGAAGAAGGCGTGCTGATCCGCAACTTCAAGCTCGTTGACGCGGGCAACTCGCGAAGCGCCGAATTGCGCCGCTTGTTGGAGGAAGCCCCCTACCCCAGCCGCGCCGTCGACGACAATTTGGCCGACATCGCCGCGCAGGTGGCCGCCAATCGACAGGGTGCCCGCGATCTGGAGCGGCTCATCGCTCGTTACAGTTTGCCGGTCGTGCAAGCGTACATGGGGCACATTCAAGACGCCGCAGCGGAGAACATGCGCCGCAGCTTGGCGCGTCTCGAGTCGCGGCGGTATGAATTCGCCGATCGCCTGGACAATGGCGCGATGCTGCACGTCGCGCTCGACGTGGCGGGCGATGGCGTGACGGTCGATTTCTCGGGCACGGATTCGGTGAGCCGTGACAACCTGAACGCCAATCGCGCGATCGTCACGGCAGCCGTGCTGTACGTTATGCGCCTGTTGATCGACAAGAACATTCCTCTCAACGAAGGCGTGCTGGCGCCCGTCGAGATCGTGCTGCCGCCGTGCCTTCTGAATCCGCCGGAAGGACCGTCGGCCGAACAGTGCGCGGCGGTCGTGGGCGGCAACGTGGAGACGTCGCAACGCGTCGTCGATGTGTTGCTCGGGGCGCTAGGCCTGGCGGGCGCCAGCCAGGGGACGATGAACAACCTGCTGTTTGGCGACGCGAAGTTCGGCTACTACGAAACGATCTGCGGTGGAGCAGGAGCGACGGCCTCCGCCCGCGGTGCAGACGCAGTCCACACGCATATGACCAACACGCGGCTGACCGATCCCGAGATACTCGAACGACGCTACCCCGTGCGACTCGAGCAGTTTGCAATTCGCCGGGGCTCCGGCGGCGATGGTCAACACCGCGGGGGCGATGGCGTGATTCGCCGGCTGCGGTTCTTACGCCCGCTGGACGTCTCCATCCTCTCCGGGCGGCGCGCTGCTTACGCTCCCTACGGGATGTCGGGCGGCGAGCCAGGTGCTTCCGGGTTCAACCGTCTCGAGCGGGCCGATGGTCGCAGCGAAGAGCTGCCCTACCGCGCGCAGTTTCGCGCGGACGCCGGCGATGTACTGGTCATCGAGACGCCCGGCGGGGGTGGTTTTGGAAAGCCGTGAATGCAGGCCCGCCGAGTGAGGCGCCGCACGGCCGTCGATGTTCAATGGAGCTACGACGCCGCGACTGCGTCCGGAGCAGCAGGCTCTTCCACTTCATAGTCCCGGCCTGAGCGTACCGCAACGCTCACCAACAGCAGCGTCAAGATCATGAGTCCCGTTCCGGCCGCGAACGGCAATGCCGGACTCAGATAAAACAGCGGGACACCGACCATCGGCCCGAAGATCCGCGCCAGCGCGCTGGCACTTTGCAGCAGCCCCAGGATGCCGCCCTGTTGTGTTGGGTTGCTGCGGCGCGAGACGAGCGCGTTGATCGAAGGCGAGACAAATGAGAAGCCGGTGACCTCGATGGCCAGCGCGACCAACAACAGTGCCACGCTGCCCTGCCCGGCAGCCAGAATCATCAAGGCAAAGCCGACCGCGCTGATGGTCACTCCGGCAACCGCTAGAGCACCGTCAGCCACGCGGCCGGCCAGCCGCCGGACAAGGCCACCCTGCGCCAGCGACAGCACGAGCCCGATGTAGGCGAAGACGAACAACACCCGCTTGTCGCTCAGCTCAAAGCCGCCAACCGGCTGCTTGAGCAACAGTGCCAGGGTCGATTCGAGATTGGCAAACGAGAAGATGCTCATAAACGATGAGCAGAGCAACAGGCCGATCGAAGGAATCGCCAGCGCCGTCCGCAGCGATGCGACGTCGAAGATGGCGTGCCGCCGCGGTCGCGCTCCCGCCGAGAGCGATTCAGGCAAAACGAAAATGGCCAGCAGCAACGCACCTGCCGAAAGCGCGGCAGCCGCGTAACCCGGCCACGGGCTGAGTGCGCCGTTTTCGGCAAGCGCCAAAGCTCCGGCACCCAGCAGCGGCCCGAAGGTGAATCCGAGCCCGAACGCCGCGCCGATGAGCGCCATTCCCCGCGTGCGCTCTTCCGGTCGGGTCACGTCGGCGATGTAAGCCTGGGCCGTTGAGATGGTCGCCCCCGCCACACCGGCGCCGATCCGAGAGATGAACAAGAGGGTGAGATTGGTCTGCACCGTCGCCACGGCAAACAGCAGATAGCACACTGCCGAACCGCCAAGGCCGACCATCAATACGGGCCGCCGCCCGACGCGATCGGAGAGTCTTCCCCAGAGCGGAGCGCAGAGAAACTGCATCGCCGAAAAGCTCGACATCAACAGCCCGATGGCAACGCCGTGCTCGTCGACGTCGAACTCGGCGGCGTAATTGGGCAGCAGCGGCAGCACCATGCCAAAGCCGAGCAGGTCGACAAAGACCGTCAAGAAGATGACCAGCAGCGAACCTCGGCGCGGACCTGCTGACATCTGTTTCTCGGCGGCTGATGGCGGCGTGCGACGTCGTTTCTGACGCGGGCAAGCTCGCCATCTTACCTGCGGCGCCGCGAAGCGCCTGCGCCGCCGCTGGCTGCTGGTCAGCGGGCATTGCGGGCCGTAAGATCGGAGCATGTCGCTGTGCACACCCCAAGAGCGTCGCCGACTGGAGCGCCTCGACCGCGCGTCTCTCGAGGCACATCAGCTTGAACGGCTCAATGCGCTGCTGAGCGAGGTGCTGCCGCAAAACGAGTTTTACGCCTCGAAACTCGGTGACGTTCGTCTGCCGCTCGAGTCGCTCGACCAACTGCAGGAGTTCACGTTCACCTTCAAGACGGGGCTCGCGCACACCGATGCAGCCAAGGCGATCACCCGCAACCACACGTATCCTCTGGACCACTACGTGCGCTGGCACCAAACCTCCGGCACGCGTGGCCGCCCCTTGGTCGTGCTCGATACACCAGACGACTGGCAAAACTGGATCCACTGTTGGCAGTTCGTGCTCGATGCGGCGGGCATCGAGCCGGGTGATCGGGTCTTGATGGCGTTTTCGTTCGGTCCGTTCATTGGCTTCTGGAGCGCCTTCGACGCGGCCACGGCGCGGGGATGCCTGGCGATACCCGGTGGCGGCATGAACACGCTGGGTCGGCTGGAGCTGTTGCGCAACAGCGGAGCAACGGCCGTGTTCTGCACGCCCAGCTATGCCCTGCACATGGCCGAGATTGCCGCCGGCCGACAGATTGATGTGGCGGACTTGCCCGTTCGCGCGCTGGTGTTGGCTGGCGAACCGGGTGGGTCGCTACCGGCCGTCCGCGCGCGCATCGAGCAGCAGTGGGGAGCCGAAGTCTACGATCACGCCGGCAGCACCGAAATCGGTCCGTGGGGCTACCCAGACTCCGAGCGTCGCGGTTTGCACGTGCTGGAAACGGAGTTCATCGCCGAGTTCCTCTCGGTCGATACCGGCGAACCCGCCCAGCAAGGCGAGCTGGCAGAGCTGGTGCTCACCAGCTTGGGCCGCAGCGGGGCGCCGGTGATTCGCTACCGGTCGGGCGACTTGGTGCGCCCTTATTGGGAACACGATGGGACATCACGATTCGTGTTGCTCGAAGGCGGCGTGCTGGGCCGGGCGGACGACATGATGATCATTCGCGGCGTGAACATCTTCCCCAGCGCGATCGAACAGATTCTCCGCAGCTTTCCCGAGGTGATCGAGTACCGCATGACGGCACTCAAGTCGGAGTCGATGGACCAATTGAGCATCGACGTCGAGGACCGTTTGCACCGGCCGGAGCGCGTCGCCGAAGAGTTGCGTCTGCGGCTGGGTCTGAAGGTTGAAGTCCGCGAGGTGCCCGTCGGATCGCTGCCACGGTTCGAAGGCAAGGGCAAACGATTCATCGATCAACGATGACCGCTCCCACGCGCCGCGATATTGAAGATTTGCGAAACGCGTCCGCAGCGCATGTGCGCGCTACCATCCGCGCGGGCGATTACGACGGCCCGACGGCTGGAGTGGCCCGGGGATTCGCGCAAGCGAACCTCGTCATCGTGCCGGCGAATGTCGCGGACGCCTTCGAAGAATTCTGTCGGCTCAACGCCCAGGCATGTCCGCTCTTGGAGCGGCTGCCGCCAGGCGAACCCGTTCCGAGGGCGATGGCGTCGGACGCTGATCTGCGGACCGACGTGCCGCGGTATCGCGTATTTCGCGATGGCCAACCCCAGGATGACGAACCTCGCGACATCGTTGATTTGTGGCGCGACGACTCGGTCGCCTTTCTGCTGGGGTGTTCGTTCACGTTCGAGAACGCTCTCGAAGCAGCCGGCCTGGCGCTGCGCCACATCAAGTTGGGCCGCAACGTGCCGATGTATCGAACCAACCGACCCTGCACAGTGGCTGAGCCCTTCTCCGGATGGCTAGTGGTGAGCATGCGACCGTTCGAGCCGGAGGCGGTCGAGCAAGTGATCGCCGTTACGGAGCGGTATCCGAGGATGCATGGTGCCCCGGTGCACGTTGGTGATCCGGCAGCGCTGGGAATTGCCGATGTGATGCGGCCCGATTTTGGCGATGCGGTGCCGATCCGTGAGGGGGAGGTTCCGGTCTTTTGGGCGTGTGGCGTCACGCCGCAATTGGCGCTCGAACAGGCGCGGCTCGATTGGGCCGTCACTCACAGCCCGGGCTGCATGTTCATCACCGACCGTAGCGATGAGGAGTTCTGCCAGTCGTGACGCAAGGCAAAGCACCTCACGAACCGCTCGACGTGGCTGCCTGCCGCCGGCAGTTTCCCGCTCTCGCGCGCGAGCTGAGCGGCCGGTCGGCGGTCTTCTTCGATGGGCCGGCGGGCAGCCAGGTACCGCAGCGGGTGATCGATGCCATCGGCGAGTATCTCGTCCACTGCAACGCCAACCACGGAGGGGCGTTTGCGACTTCAGTCGAGAATGACGAGTTGTTGGCCGGCGCCCAGCAGGCTGCCGCTGACTTCGTGGGGACCGACGACCAAGCGGAGATTGTGTTCGGCGCGAATATGACGACGCTGACGTTCGCTGTCAGTCGCGCGATGGCCAGCACTTGGCGCAGCGGTGACGAGGTGATCGTGACGCAATTGGATCACGACGCGAACGTCACTCCCTGGGTTTTGGCAGCGCGCGACGTGGGGGCGACGGTGAGGCACGTCGAGATTCACCAGGAGGACTGCACGCTCGATCTGGACGACTTGAGAAACAAACTGAACGAGCGAACTCGGCTGGTTGCCGTAGGCTGTGCGTCCAACGCCGTGGGCACGATCAATCCGGTGCGGGAGATTTGCCGTAGCGCCCACGAAGTCGGAGCCGAGGTTTTCCTGGACGCCGTACACTACGCCCCGCACGCGCTGATCGATGTGCAGTCCTGGGACTGCGATTTTTTGGCTGCGTCGGCCTATAAGTTTTTCGGCCCGCACGTCGGCATCCTGTGGGGCCGCCGCGAGCGACTGGCGGAACTGCCTGCTTACAAAGTGCGCCCCGCCTCTGAGGCTGTGCCCGATCGCTGGATGACGGGCACGCCCAACTACGAGTGCATCGCCGGGACGCGGGCGGCAATCGATTATCTCGCCGACCTGGGACGCAGCGCGGCGGAGCCCGATTTGCCCCGCAGAGCCGCGCTGGCCGCGGCGTTTGGACGAATCGCGGTGCACGAACAGAAGTTGTTGGCGCGGATGCTCACCGGACTTGCCGAGTTGCCCGACTTCCGAGTGTGGGGCATCCCAGACCTCCAGCGCATCGACCAGCGCGTGCCGACTATTTCGATCACGCACGCGCGCCTCAGCCCGCGGCAGCTTGCTGAGCGGCTGGCGGCCGAAGGCATCTTTGTGTGGGACGGCAACTTCTACGCCCTGCCGCTCACCGAGAGGCTCGAGCTGGAACCGCAGGGGCTCGTCCGCATCGGGCTATTGCACTACAACACGATGCAAGAGGTCGAGCGGTTGCTCGAGGCGCTGGTCCAACTCTGAGCGACACGTCGCGGGCACTCAACACAAGCAGCAAGACGATGAACTCGCAGCCCACGAAACTGGCCCTGACCGCCGAGGGCCGACTGGCCGTGCGTTGGAGCGACGGTGAAGTGCGGGTTTATCAACCGGCCGAGCTGCGCAAGGCCTGCCCTTGTGCGACGTGTCGCGAAGAAAAGACCAACCCGCCGCCGACCTCGCCCACCGCGCTACCGGTGCTCAGCCCGGCCGAGGCGCGCCCATTGCAGATTCTGGGCATGAAGCCTGTGGGCAACTATGCGTACACCATCCAATTCAGCGACGGGCACGACACGGGCATCTACACGTTCGAGACACTCCGCAAGCTCGGCACGGTCGCCGAGGATATGTCGCCGCAGTAGTGGCAAGTCGGTCGGACCGATCAACCGCCAGTAGCCTGTTGGGCTTCGAAGTCCTGCTTGAGGCCCTCGTAGTCGTCCAGACCGAAACCGGCTGGCTCGTCGGTCGCATCACCGCCGGTCGCGTCGTCGGTGGCCTCTTCCTTCGGCTTGACGAGATCGGCCCGGGTGAGACGAATGTCGCTGTAGATTTCGTCCGAGATGACGTAGTACCAGTCGGCAAAACGATCGTTGAGTTCTTGAACACGCTCGCGGCCGGCCGCGATCTTCTCTTCGTATTCAGTCTGCTTGCGCTGGTTCTCGTCGCGAATGCGCTCTAGCTCCGGATCGACCTCTTCCTCGGGCTCCCCATCGTCGTCGGTATCTTCGTCTTCGTCGGCGTCGGAGTTGTCGGACTCTGCGTCGGCGGCATCATTCGTTTCATCCGATGCATCATCGGCGGCATCATCCGCCCCCTCGCCTTCGGTTTCGGCCGTATCCGGTCCGGCCGTCTCACCTTGCGGTTCCGGTTCGAGTTCGGGTGGCGGGATCAGGCTCTCGTTGAAGTTGGCCATGATGAACAGATAGCGATTCGTGCCGGAGGCGTCGTCTTCGCCCTCCTCATTCTCCGTGCCGACAGCCACATCGCCGAAGCGAAGCACATACTCGACGCCATCTTTGAGGCTGACGACGACCTCGCCCTGGTTCGAGAACAGGCCCTGCTCGACCAGATAAAACCCGCGGGCGGCCAGCGAACGTCGCGCGGCCTCATCGAGCAACCCCTCTTCTGCCCGCAGCTCCTGGCTCAGCCCTTCCGGTTTGCGCTGGACGTCGACGATCTTCAATTCGTCCAGCGCCCGCTTGAGGTCGTTGAGCTTCTGCGTATCGAGTTCTTCTTCTTCGCCGAGTTCCGGCAGGCTCCACGATGAATCTTCGTCGTTGTAGGTCAGTTCCAGTTCGTCGCCGCGAACCAGCCGTAGCGAAGTGGGAGTTTCTTCGATCGAGTAGCTGTCGATGCGTACCCGCGAGATGTCCCATGTGTTGAGCTCGAGCAGATCCAGCTCGATCCAGTCCTGGAACCGCGTGGTGAGCTTGCTGGTGTCGACGTTGGTGCGATAGACGCGGTCTTGTTTGGGGAGCCGGACGTAACGAATGCCGGGTTGGTCGGTGTCTTCCTTGCCGATGATCAAATCGGCCAGTGCGGCACTGCTGGAGTCCTCCAACGTGACGCGCATGCCGATCCCCTCAGTCCCCGGTTCGGCGGAAGTGGGATCGACCACGCCGTACAGCTCGTGATCGGCAGGGCGATCGCTGACGACACCCAGCTTTTCCAAGTCCATCACGCTGGCCGCGGCCTCGGCCAGGTGCTCTTCGGCGTCGGCGGGGTAGTCGAGTTTCGAGGGAATCGTCCACACGCCGCTCCCGCTGCGTCCCACGCGAAACGCCTTGGGCGCAGCCGACGCTTCGTCGTACGCCACGATCTCCAGCGAGGCGGCCGCCAGTTCGTCGGTGAACTCGGGGAAAAACAGCTCGCCGGTGTCGTCGGTCGGACTCCCCAGGGGCGAAGGACGCGAGGCCCAAGCCAACAGGAGCGCCACCACGGCGACTCCGACAAACGTTAAGGTCTTGGCACTTTCGCTCATGGCGTTCCCTTTAGTCGTTCGCAAGCCAGGCGTCGCGGCGGCAGTGCGAATGCTGCTGCGCGCCCGCGTCTTCTGTTAGCGGAGCCGGCTTTGAGCCACACCCTCGTTCTCGCGCACGCGGCGATTGAAGAAGACGACCGCTCCCACGCCCAGCGGCAGGATGGGCGGCAACAATACGGCCAGCAGTTTGTAGAAATCCTGATACGAGCGGACGCGTGTCGCGTAGTCGGTTTCGGCCAAACGAATCTGGCTGTCGCGCTTTTGTTCCAGCCGCGCAATCGTGGCGTCCAGCCGCCGCTGACCGACGCGACGCGCCAGTTCCACCATGCGGAGGACTTCACCCGTATCGAGCTGTTGCTCTTGCGCCTGCTGCTCGATCTCGGCGATGCGCTTGTCGAACGCCTCCTGCTCGAAATCACGACCGTTCTCGAAATCCTGCACGAAGGCGGCCCGAGCTTCGTCGGTCTGGTCTTTGAACTCGGCAGTCAGGGCCTCGAAGCGATCGAGCGTGCGATATTGCGGTCGCCGGCTGCGAATCTCGATGAACCGTTCGTCATCGGCCAGCGTGTCGAGGACATTCAGCACGAAGTTGACATTGTCGAGTTGCAGATTGACTTCCGCATCCGGCTCATCCCCCCGCGCCCGCAAGGCGAAGAAGGCCGAGTATAAGACGTCGATATCGCTGACGATGACCACGTCGATTTCGTCGCGCTGAGGTGCCGGAGGCGGCGGCGGTTCATCTGCGGGCGGATCGTCTTCACCCGCTGCGTCTAGAGGCGCCTCTGCTGGTTCCGCCGGCATCTCGTCGGTCGCCGCATCGGGTTCGGCGGCGTCTGGTGCGGGCTGGGCGTCATCTGATTCGTCGGCCGCGGGAGCGGCCGGTGTTTCGCTCTCGGCAGTTTCGTCCGGCGCGGCTGGTCCAGCAGTTTCCGCTGAATCTGAGTCTTCGCTTGCGCCCTCGTCCTGGAAACCGGCGGCGGACATCGAAAGATCGGCCGGGGGCTGAGCCGCAGGCAAAGGACCATGAATGCGGGCAGCCAGTACGTACTGTGTGCCCGTGATGCGATAGGTGCGCTGCGGATTCAATCCGCCGGGGCCACCGAAGATCGTTTGCTGGACGATCTCGTCAGCCCGAACCAACCCTGTCTTGGAACCGGTCAAGACGAGCGACTCGAACGTCAATCCGGTCGAGGCACTCAATTCCTGCAAGGTTCCTGGAAACAAAAACAGCAATTGCTGCATCTGAGAGCTGACGACATCGTCGCTGTTGAAGGCCGGCTTCACACCCTCGCGCTCATCTTGCCCGCTGTCGACAAAAACGAACTCCGGCGGGAACTGGCCAATCTTGGGGTAAGGGTTGTAACTTTGCCGCACAACCTGATCACCGACGAAGCGAATGCCGAGCATCTCCCAGAGTCCGGTAATGCTGCCCTTGGGTTCCTGCGGCATCTGTTGCTGCTGCATGAAGGGATTGCCGCCGGGTGGCCGCCGCGGTTGCGCTGTGCCGGGCACGGTGAGATCGATGTAGGGGAACGGATCCTCGAAGATCGCCGTGGGAATTCCGCGGCTGACGGCAGCGACGAAGTTGTCCATCTGCGGCTGTGTGAGCGAAGAGGGCTGCACGGCCAGCAGCACGTCGTACTCATCCGCGATGGGACTGTCCGCGTTGACCTGCACGACTTCGTACTGTTTCTCGAGTTCGTCGATGATCTGTTCGTTGGGGCGCGAGGTCATCGACTGCATGTCGAAGCCGCCGCCCAACAGCTTGGCGTCGGTGGCCAACACACCGATCTTGCGACGCTCTTGATCGCTGACCGTGGCGATCGAGCGGATCAGCTCGTACTCGGCCGGAATGCCGCGGTCGAAGAATGGAATCACGACGCGATCCAGACCCGACGTGACTGCAACACCGAGGTAGATCTCCTCGATATTCATCGTGCCTCGATTGCGCGAAGTGATTTCCTGGCCGGTGATGCCGTACAGCTCTTCGGCCGTAGCCGCCGTTTCGCTGTGCGGTTCGGTGGAATAGATCTGCACGCTGACCTGGTTGCCGCCGCGGACGTCGAACTCTTGCAGCACGTTGATCAGACTTTCACGCGTCTGCACGTATGACTCGGGAACGACGGGGCTGATATAAGCGTCGATCTGCACGCCGCGGTCGTTCTCCAGGTTATCGAGCAGAGCCACCGTCTTGGGCGAGAGCGAACTGAGCCGCTCGGAGGTGACGTCGACACGCCACATGGCGCGAGCCAGAAAGACATTGACCGCCACCACCACCAGGGCCAAAGCAACCGTGCGAACGCTGAAGTGACCGACGAGCGTGCGGCCTTCACGACCACCCATCCAGTGACGGCGGCCGATGAGCACCATGCTGAGGTAGAGACTCCAGGCGACGATCAACAGGAAGAACATCACCGCCGAAAAGCTGACCACACCGCGGCCAAATTCGTCGAAGCGGTGTCCGATGCTCCACCGCGCCACGCTCTGGGCGACCTCGTTGCCGGTAATCGCCTCGCCCCAAAAGAAGAAGACTGTGGCAATGCGGCCCAGCAAGCCGGAGATCGTGGTCGCCCACGCCGCGAATACGAGCGGCGCGTTGAACAGCGCGCCGAGAATGAAACCGACCGTCAAGTTGTCCGTCAAAAACGAGGCCACCATGCCGATCGACAACATGGCCAGGCCCACCAGCCAATAGCCGAAGTAGTTCGAAACGACGAGCCCCATATCGGGCCGGCCCAAGAGCAGCAGGATGATGATCAGCGAGAGGCTGAACAGCAGCGAGACGCTATAGATGCCGACTGCCGCCAGATACTTGCCCAGCACGACGTCGAAGTCGCTGGCCGGAATCGTCAACAGCAGTTCGTCGGTGCCCTGCTGTCGTTCCTGCGCCCAGAGACTCATGGTGATGGCCGGAATGAAGACGAGCAGAATGTAGGGCAACCAAGTGTTGAGCTGGTCGAGGTTGGCCAGATTGCGATTGAAGAACTCGTTGGGCCAGAACGCCGCGATGCCGCATAGCAAGACGAACACGCAAATGAATACGTAGCCCGTCGGATTGCTGAAATAGCTGACGAAGTTGCGCCGGCAGATGGCGCGGACAACGGTCGGGTTCATCGTGTCACCAGACTTTGGCTAACGAACTCGTTGGATCCAAACGCAACAAGGTGCTCTTGCAGCACGACAATGTTCACTGTTCGCGATGTTTTCTGTTCTGAGCGAGTCACTGCGAGCGACTTCAGGCCGATGCGCTGCTGAGCGCCTGGAAATGCTTTTCCAGAGGCTGCCCATCCTCGCGCAAGCCGGCGGCCGTCCCGTCGAACACCAGCCGCCCATCAGTAATGAACAGCACGCGGCTCGCCATGGCTTCCACTTCCTGCATGATGTGCGTCGAGAGCAGGATCGTCTTGCTTTCGCCCAGCCGGCGAATCGTATCGCGGACCTCGGCAATTTGATTCGGATCCAGTCCCGCGGTCGGTTCGTCGAGAATCAAGACGTCCGGCTCGTGCAACAGCACCTGGGCCATGCCCACCCGCTGCCGGTAGCCGCGGGACAGCTTGCCGATGGCTTTACCCATCACCCCGCCGAGAGCACAGAGTTCGACGACCGCATCGATGCGCTGGTCTTTCTGCCGTGACGTGAGGCCGCGGGCATCGGCGAAGAACTCCAACAAGCCGCGCGGGGTCATGTCGGTGTAGAGCGGTCCGTTCTCCGGCAGGTAGCCCAACCGCTTGGAGCCCTCGATCCGGTCGTGGGCCATGTCGTGTCCGGCGATGCGCGCCACGCCGGTTGACGGGGCGAGGTAACCGGTCAAGAGCTTCATGGTGGTACTCTTGCCGGCGCCATTGGGACCGAGAAAAGCCACCACTTCGCCCTGGCGGACGCTGAAGCTCACGTCGCGCACGGCAGCGAATTCGCCATAGAACTTCGAGAGCCCGTCGGCCTCGATCATGGCGGGGCCGCGAGTTTCACTGCTGGCCTCAGTCATATTCCGTCTCCTCGCCTCCATCGGTCATCGATGCGGCAGACCCCCTGCTTCACGAACCCGATGGGATCGCCTTCGGCCGCGTTTCAGAACGCGCGCGGGCCCAGAGCGCGGGCCAAGGCAGGCATCGGGAACGTTCGCAAATGGCCTCGACCAGCGTCATCCCGCGATGTTCAAGTCCTATAGGATACGAAACGCCTGCGGGCTGTCCAGCCGCGCAGCCGACGGCCGCTGAAGCGCTATTCCGTCGGGCGACAGCGGCCATGCGCCGGCTGAAATCGGGCTGCGGCAGGCGATCGGTGCCCCACCGCGGCAAACGGCGCCCCCTGCGCTACTACGACCTCCGATCCGCAGAGGTTCGCGGGACATGTGGGTGCAAACCGGTGCGCGCTAGGCAACAGCCGACTCGCGGCTGAACGCTTGGTGTCGGCACCACCGGGTCTCGTCAGTTTCGGGGAAATCGCCGCGGAGGTGGACGCCGCGACTCTCCTCGCGACCCAGTGCCCCCTGAATCACGAGCCTGGCCACGGCGAGCAGATTCTGCAGTTCCCAGCCCTCCGGCTCGGCGAAGTTGCGAGGCAGCACGTAGCCACACCATTGGTCCACGCTGTCACGCGCCTCCAGCAGGCCGGCCCGATCGCGTCGGATGCCGACGTTGCGGCCCATCAGGCTGCGCAGCGAGTTGCGAATGTCCGTCAGGTCGAGCGGTTCGTCGGGCTCTTTGCTGGGAGGGTTCTCTAGTGGCAGCGCATGGTAGTCATCGCCGATTGCACCAGCCGCTTCCGCCGCACCGCGGCCAGCGTGCGCGCCGAACACGAGTCCCTCCAGGAGACTGTTGGAAGCTAGTCGATTCGCACCGTGCAGACCGCTGGAAGCCACCTCGCCTGCCGCCCACAGGCCCGGCAAACTCGTGCGGCCCGCCGTATCGGTCGTTAGTCCACCGACCAGATAGTGTGCGCCGGGGCGGACGGGGATCAGATCGCGCGTGACATCCAAGCCAAACTGCGCGCACACGGCGGCGATGCCCGGGAAACGGGCTTTGGTGTGCTGGTCGTCAAGGTGGCGCAAATCGAGATACACGCTGGGATGCCGCGTCTTGTTCATTTGCGCCACGATGGCCTGACTGACGACGTCGCGCGGCGCAAGCTCGCCACGGGAATCGTAGTCCTGCATGAAGCGATACTCGTTGCGATCGACGAGATAGGCCCCCTCGCCACGCATGGCCTCGGTAATGAGTGTGCGACTACTACCCGCGATATAGAGCATGGTGGGGTGGAATTGAATGAACTCCAGGTCGCGCAGTTCTGCACCTGCACGGTATGCAATGGCTAATCCATCGCCGGTGGCGACTGCCGGATTGGTCGTCTCGCGGTACAGCTGGCCGGCGCCCCCTGTGCAGAGGATGGTTTGCTTGGCCCAGATCAGTGTCTTGCCATGCGCGGGATTCCAAACGAGCGCCCCGCGGCAGACGCCATCCCAGGTCAGCAGTTCAATGGTGAAGGTATCAGGCCAGACATCGAGGTTTTTCGATTCTAGCGCCTTCTCGATGACGGCCCGCATCACCTCTTTTCCCGTCGCATCTCCTAGCGCGTGCACGATGCGGTGATGTCCGTGACCTCCTTCACGTCCCAGTTCAAGTTCGCCGGCCTCGCGATCGAAATCGGTGCCCCACTGAATCAACTCGCGAATACGCTGGGGGGCTTCCTGCACGACCATCGCCACCACGTCCCGGTCGCACAGCTCGCCGCCGGCGGCGAGCGTGTCGGCAATGTGATTTTCGAAGCGGTCATTGGGATCGAGCACGCCGGCGATGCCACCCTGCGCGTACTGGCTGCTCGACTGCAAGACGCTTTGCTTGGTGACGACCAGCGTCGAGAGCGACGACTCGACCTCGATGGCCGCGCGAAAGCCGGCCAGCCCACCGCCGATGATCAACACATCGGTGAAATGGTGAGGAACCCGCTTCGGGTGAAACGGAACAAGGTATCGCGGTACATCGACGGACATCGGCCACCTCGGCGCCCGCAATGGTCAGCACCACACGATGCACGGCGACCGCTCGCGGGTGAACGTCCGATTATGACATCGAGAGGCAGCGCCGCGCAAGTGCTGTGGAGATCGGTACTGGCAGATTCGCGCGCTCCCGAATCGCGAACTGCTAGTTGTCCGCCGAACGGCGACGGACGCCTTCGGTGAATTCGCGGAACTGCTCGGCATATTCCGGCGGAGGCGTGGTGCGCTGCGCTTCGCGGAGGCGGCGTAGTGCGTCGTCGGCCGTGTTGCCCGCCTCGATCTGCGCGCCTTGCGGCCGCAGGCCCAGTCCGCGCAAAGCCTGCTCCAGTTCGTCGCGCGCCTGCTGGCCCTCTTCGCCGGGCAACTGTGCTTGCCGCTTCATCTCTTCCCAGATGCCGACGAAGCGTTCCATGTCTCCTTCGGTCCACTGCAGCCGGTCAAGCAACTCCTGGTCGACTTCGCCCTCGGTCATCTGGTCGCGAAGTCGCTCGAGCACCAGGTCGGTGGCGCGCCGCGAGTAGTCGAGTACCGGATCATCGCCCGGCGCTGCGTCGCGGCCGGCATCGTCGGCTGCTGGAGTTTCGGACGGTTGACCGCCACCTTCGCCCTGCGCGGTTTGCGGAGCACCGGGCGCGCCGCCCGTTCCCTCAGTGCCGCTCGATGCACCGGGTGCCTCGGCGCCGCTGGGCGCATTCTGGCCGTCGGCGCCAGCGGAGGAATCGGGAGATTGCTGCCCGGGCGACGAGCCTCCTGACGCCGGCTGCGACTCGCCCTCGCCACCCTGACCCTGCGCTTTCGGCGCGTCCGGATCGCTCGCGCTGCCCGAGGGCGTCTTATCGCCGCTCTGGTCAGAGGCCGGACCTGTTCCAGCGCCCTCACTCATGCCGGCGCCTTCGTCGGCCGCGGTATTGCTGCCGGCGCCGCCCGATCCTTCTTGATCGGCCTGCTGGCCGGGACCTTGTGCTCCACCGCCCGACTTGTCGCCGCTCTCGTTGCCTTCGGAATCAGATTCTTTCCGCGACGAGCTGGCGGGGCTGGCGGGATCGCTGGCCTCTTCCTCGCCGTTCGAAGGGCTCGGGTTCTGCTGTTTGTCGCGCGACTGTGCGGACTCTTGCGGCGAGCCACTGCCGGCATCTTCGCGAGTTTGCCGTCCGGCGCCGGGTGGGCCCTTTTGCTTGTCAGGATCTCCGCCGCCTTCTTGAGCGCCCTGGCTGCCGCCGGGCTGTTGCTGTTCGCCCGGTTCTTCACCCGTCCCGGCCGACTGGCCAGCGTCGCCGGAAGTCTCGCCCGAGGAGTCTTGCGAATCCTGCCGCTGCGACGTCTCCGCCGCGCCGTCGTTCTGAGCGCCGGGATCTTGATTCTCCGCAGCGCTGCCCGACTCGCCCTGATCGGGGCCGGCCGGTTGCGGATCATTCCGCGCGCCACCCGCTTCGCCCGTCGATTCCTGCGGCTGATCCTGTCCGCGACCGCCAGCCTGCTGGCCGGAAGTCTGCTGGTCACGGGCATTCGATGGTCCGTCCTGCGGACCCTGCGGCTGTTGACGTGAGCCTGCCGGTTCGGATTCGCCCGCCGCTCCATCCTGGCGCTGATCGGCCGATTGATCACCGCCGGGTTGCTGGCGGCCTTCCGCGCCAGCACCCTGCTCGCCCGGTTCAGTGGCTTGATCGCCCTGCTGCTGGGCGCCCTGCTGATCGCCGGCGTCCTCGTTTTGTTGCCCGGCAGGAGACGCGCCCGGCTCAGACGGCGGCATGGGCTGATCGCCCTCGCCGGACGGCGCGGCGCCGGGTTGCTGCTGTTGTTGTTCGGACGCCTCGCCCGGCTGTTGGTCTTGTGGGGTGTCGTTTTGTTGTTCGGCGTCTTGTGGGTCGGGCTGCTGCCGCTCGGCCGCGTCTTCAGGCGGGTCGGGCGGCAGTTCGCCGCGTTCTTGGAAGTGCTTCACCATCTCCTCGAACGCTTCACCGGGCTGTGTCTCCGGATCGACGCGCTCCGCGCGCTCCTCTTCGCCCGACCCGTCCTGTTGGTCTTGTGGCTCAGCGCCGGGCTCATCAGCCTGGGCTTCGTCATCGCCCTCTTC
>CALKYM010000205.1 GCA_938003525.1 uncultured Planctomycetales bacterium
AAGTGCTGCTGCACCTGCTCCAACAGCGCCATGCGGTGCGATAGCCGCAAGGGCGAGACATGGCCCCGCTCCAAACCGTCGACTTGGTAATCAGGATCAGAAGGGTCGCCCACGAAACGATCGGGCTCCCAGCGGCGGCCAAGGAACCCGGCGGTTTGTCCGGCGGGCATCACGTTCTCGTTCAGCCGCATCACGTCGGGCAGCCAGGCAGTAGACAGTGCCGGCAGTTTCTCGCTCGGTCGCAAACGCTTGACCAGCGATCCGAAGTACGGCCAATCGTTGGTGTCAATCTGTCGCGCGTTGCTGCCCCGATACTTGTTGCCGGTCAGCACCTCGTAGGCGCTCACTGAATGGATGTTGCTGTCGGTGGCCATCGAGCGAATCACGGCCAGCTTGTCGGCAATCCGCGCGGTGCGCGGCAGCAACTCGCAGAACTCAATGCCCGGGACGTTGGTTTGAATCGGTTGAAACGGCCCGCGAATCTCTGCTGGCGCCGCCGGCTTCGGATCGAACGTCTCGTGTTGCGGCGGTCCGCCCTGCAGCCAGATGTAAATCAGATTCTCGGCGCGGCCGAACGTGGGATCGGCGATGGCTCCTGCGCGCGCCGTGCCGGCCCGCAACAGACTGGGTAGCGACAGACCCAAGGCGCTCAGCCCGCCGACACGCAACATTTCGCGCCGGGAGAGTCCATCGCAAAGGCGGGTAGCTTGACCGAGGATCGAGAACACTGCCGCGCCTCCAGGCAGAGACCGCCCCTCGGGCGATCAGGACGAGCGCAACACGAACCGTAGTAGCACGCGCTTTGTACGCCGCATCAGGCTCTCAGGATACAGAAGTGGTTGACGCGCGTCCAAAACGTGATGGATCAACAGCGGATGCGACGCCATGCGATTCGAAACCGGCCTATCATCCCGCTACACTCCTGTGCGGCCACACAGCGCGTCGTGTCATCAGGCGCGGCCGCGCTTCGACTTACCGAGTGGTTCAGGGAGAGATGTCGATGAACGATCGCGAAGGCCCTGAGCCGCTGACGCGTCGTCGCTTCATCCGAGCGGCGGCCTGGTCGACTGCCATCGCTTGCAGCAGACCCACCATCTCGCGCAAGCAACCGGCGCGAGCCAGAGAAGCAGTCGAGCAGAAGCCCGTCGTCGATACCCACATGCACGTCTGGGCCGACGACCTAAGAAAGTTTCCCTGCGACCATCCGTATCAGCCGGATTTTGAAGGTCCGCCCTGTAGCGGCAGCGTCGAGATGTTGGTCGACGACATGGACCGGCACGGCGTCACACACGCGGTGCTCGTACAGGTCATCTATCACGGGTGGGATAACAGCTACCTCGTCCATTGTCTGGAGCAGTATCCGGGGCGCTTCGCCGCCCAGGGGCTCATCGACCCCACGGCCGAAGATGTCGCTGACAAGCTGGAGTATTGGGTCGCCGAACGTGGACTCGCGGGCATGCGTTTCAGCCCGATCTACTACCTCAACAAAGATGAGTGGCTCACTGCGCCCGCGACCCACCGCCTGTGGAAGAAAGCCACGGAGTTGGGAGCCGTGTTCAACTTCTTTATCGCCACCGGGCAGTTGCCAAAACTGGCGCGAATGGTTGAACGCTTTCCCGAGGTTCCGGTCGTCGTCGACCATCTCAGCCAAATCGATCTCGGCAGCGAAGATCCCCAACCGCAACTCAACAAGCTGCTCGCCCTGGCACGATTCCCCAACGTGTGGGTCAAGGTTTCCGAACTCACGTCGGTCTCGAAATCCGGCAAGTATCCGTTCACCGACGCCTTCCCCTGGGTGCGGCAAGTCTACGATGCCTTCGGGCCCGACCGCCTGCTCTGGGGAACCGGCTACCCGGGTGCCGCTCGCGCCCACTTCAACCGCCCCGCGCTGGCTGCCGAACTCGATCTAATCCGTCGGGAAATCGCGTTCTTCACGTCCGAGGACCGAGAAAAGATCCTCGGCCGCAACGCAGCCCAGCTCTGGAAGCTCGAAGCCTAGTCCGATTCGCTTTGGAACGTGAGAGCCCGCCGCCCGCGAACCTTGACCACATATCCCGCCATCGTAAACTCAAGAAGCCATCACTTGGCCGGAGTGGCGGAATGGCAGACGCGCTGGATTCAAAATCCAGTGCCCG
>CALKYM010000206.1 GCA_938003525.1 uncultured Planctomycetales bacterium
CTGCTGCCGCATGATCTCGTCCGCGAAGTTCCAGGCCAGGATCAACAAGTGGTCGGGCTGCCGATCGAGCAACGTTTCGACCGGCAGCACGGGCACATGAACGCCCGGCGTGTAGAGTCCCACCTTGAGCGAACTTCGGTCGACCGTGTAGGCGAGCACATCATTGGTGACGCCGCAGTAGTTCAACAGCGTCGTGCCCTTGGCCGGCGCCCCGTAGCCGGCGATGGTGCGGCCATCGACGTGCAACTTGCCGAGCAGTTCGCGTAGTCGGCTGCGGCAGTCGTCAACGCGGCGGGCGAACCGCTGGTAGGTTTTCAGCTCGTTGAGTCCTTCACCATTCTCCGCCGCGATGTACTGCGCCACGTCGTCGGCATGGTCGGGACGACGCTGTCGGGGTACCGCGTAAACGCGCAGCGATCCTCCATGCAGCGGGATGCGATCGATGCGAAACACGGACAGCTCAGCAGCTGCGAACAGCCGCAGTAGCGCGGCTGCGGAAAAATAGCAGAGATGTTCGTGGTAGATCGTGTCGAACTCAAGCTGTTCGACGAGATCTTGCAGATAGGGGACCTCGATTAACACCACGCCATCGTCGGCCAGCAAACGCCGGCAGCCGGTCAAGAAGTCGCGCGGATCGTCGACGTGCGCCAGCACGTTGTTGGCGATGACGGCGCGGGCCGCCCCATGTTCGTCGCGCAGCTCGTCAGCCAACTTGGCATCGAAGAACCGCGTCACCGTCTCGACACTCGCCTCGCGGGCCAGATCGGCGATGTTGGCCGCCGGCTCGACGCCCAGCGTCCGCACGCCAAAGGGCTGAAAGCAGTGCAGCAGGCTGCCGTCGTTGCTGGCCACTTCGACCACGAGGTCTTCCGCCCGCAGATCCAACAGTTCGCGGACGGTCCGGGCGTACTGCTCGTTATGTGCGGCCACCGTTTCGCTGGTGGCCTTGACGTAGATGTAGTTTTGAAAGAGCACCGACGGACTGATCACGTCGCAAAGCTGAACGAGACCGCAGTCTTCGCAGAAGTAAACGTCGAGTGGGTACTTCTTCTCGGCGGCAAACTCTTCCGGCGAAGCCAGAAACGCGTTCGCCAACGGCATGGGGCCCAGCGAAAGAAACCGAGTCAGTCGCTCGCCGTCGCAGACGCGGCAGGAGTTTCGAACATGGTGCGTCATGCGCGTCAGTCCGCGTGTTCCACGGCATGCTCTTGGGCGTCGTTGAATACGGACACCGGCCGAGACGCGGTGGCGCGCGATCGCGATGAGGCGAACCGGTAACGCCACAAATTGATGACGAACTCCCAGCATGTCGATGTATCGACATGCGACGCTCCGCCGGGACGCATCTGCGAAAGAACGTTTATCTCGATGACATCCAAGCCCACGGCTTGGGCGCGAATCATCATCTCGGGATCGATAAACCAGTCGTGCGACTTCAGGTTCATGGCTGCCAGGCACTCGCGCGGAAACACCTTCGGGCTACCATTGATGTCGCGCGAGCCGATGCGCGGAAAGAGGAGATTGGTCGCGGCGTTGTAGCACAACGACGTGACCTTGCGGCGCCAACCATCCATGCGAAACCGCCGGCGGATCTTGACCAGCACGGGGCGAGCGGCGTGCAGCGCCACGTCGCACACCTTGGCCACGTCGCGGGCCTCACATTGCCCATCGGCGTGCAGAAAGCCAATGATGCGGCCGCGGCAGGCCGCCAGCCCCGTCAGGATGCCGTAACCGTAGCCGCGATTGACGGCGATAGTCCGCTTGATCACGGGCAAGCCGGTGGCCACCAGCTCGTCGATGATCTGGCCCGTCCGATCGCGCGAGCCGTTGTCGACGAGCACGAGCTCGAGGTCGACGCGGATCTCTTCGAATGCCCTAGCAAGTCGCAGGACCGTGCTTCTCAGCACGGATTCTTCGTTGAAGCAGGGAATGGCCAACGACACGTCGGGCACTGCTTCTGGCCCGGGAGCGGGTGATGGGTTTTCGTGGCCAGCTTCGACCATGCCGTCGCTCGTTGCGCTGCTCAGACGCAGATCGCGGTTCTCGACGCGCGGCAGCGCGCATCGCAGGCGAATTGATCAAGCTCAAGTATACCAGCTTGCTTGGGGACCGTCTTAAGCGGATCGCGCAGAAGACGCGGGAGACGGATCCTCGGCACGTGCGGCTTGCGGCCTGATGTGCCGCGATTTCCACTCGCGCCAGGGTCCGCCGAAACGATATCGCAGGATGTTGCCCACGAACTCGACAATCGTCGCCCAGCGGACATGCGACTTGCCGCCGGCGCGAGGCAATCCATCGACGCCGACTTCAACGATGGGCAAACGCAGGTGCGCTGCCTTGAGCATCACTTCGGCTTCGAGAAACCAGTCGCGCGACTGAAGCTCCATGCTGCGGGCCGCGGAGACCGGCAAGATCTTGGGATTGCCGTTGATATCGCGCGAACCGATTCGAAAGAACAGCACGGTCATCAGCGTGTTGTAAACGAATGAGACAATGCGGCGCTGCCAGCCGTCGTCGCGGTCCCGGCGACGCGCTTTGGCGAGCACCGGCGTCTCGGCGTCGCGGGCCGCCTCGAACACCCGCACGACGTCGTTTGGCGCAACCTGGCCATCCGCGCAGACGTATCCCACATACTCGCGCGTCGCCGCCGCCAAACCGGTGCGAATGCCCAGGCCCTGCCCCTGATTGACGGCCACGACTTCCTTCGTGACCGGCAGGCCTCGTTCGATCAACTCGTCGATCACCTGCGAGGTGCCGTCGGAAGAGCCGTTATCAACCAGGATCAACTCCAGGTCGACGCCGGCTGCTGCAAAGGCCGCGCAAAGCGGCGGCACCGTTTCTCCGAGGCAGTCCGCTTCGTTGTAGCAGGGCAACGCAAGAGACAAGCTCGACGTAGCGGGCGCTGCAGGCGGCATTTCGAGCTTACTCGGCTGACGCGACGAACTGCTTCGATGCCTCGGTAAGCAGCAATCGCTCGTCATCTCCCCCTTGGGCAACGGCACCGAGGCGCGATTCGACCGAGGCGAGCATCTGGTGTTCCAGCGGGCGACCGTGAAAACGCTCGATGTACACCTGGGCCGTTTCGCCGCTCAACCGCGGCTCGACAAAGCGTTTCAGGTGAGCCACCGCGGCTGCTTGATCGCCTTGCACCAGCGCTGCAATGTAGTTGGCCCAGTTCAAGATCGAATGACGCTCGACTTCGCCCGGCGGATTGCCCCGGAGAAGCGCGTCGGCTTCGAAGCGCGGTGCCTGCAATGTTTCGTCCGGGGCACTCTCGGCTGCGTGGGGCAAGGTCCGCTGGCGGCCCACAAGCCACGGATCGCTCGGCAGGAACCCACACAGCGGGAAGAAACGAATATCGCAGCTCACGCGGCGCAGCGGGCCCGCGTTGCTCGTAGCGTGAAGCAACAGGGCGTTGAACAGCACGGCGCGTCCGGGTTCGGCGGCAATGTGCAACGGCGACGCGAACTCGCTGACGCGCTGGTCTCCCGGATCGAGCCAGCGTTGACAAAGCAAGCCGTGGCGATGCGTGCCGGGGTAAACGCAGAGATTCCAATCGGGACAGCGATTGAGCCCCACCCAGAGCGTCATCGCACTGGGGCTGGTGGGGATGTTGGCTCCCGTGAAGTCTTGATGCACGAGGTAGGGCCCGAACATCTCCATGTGCTCGCTGGCGTAACCACCGTGGTCGACAGCCTCGACGGTCACGCCACCGCCTTTGAACTGAGCGTGGAACGTACTGCTCACGTGGACAATCTGTCCCAACAACCCGTGGATCACCGGCGACAAAGCAGCTAGCAAACTCTTGGCCAGCTCGGGCGAAGTGGCGACCTTGGCGACCCTGCGGCGCATGTCCTCCGGAAAGACCTCGCCGGGTGCGCTCGGATCCAGGATGCG
>CALKYM010000207.1 GCA_938003525.1 uncultured Planctomycetales bacterium
CCGTGAGGCCCGTCTGACGATTGAAGATCAGTACCTGAAACGAGCCGTTCTCCGGGGTGAACGTCAGTCCTGCGACGTCGAGCGGCTGGGACGAGTCGTCGACCGCGAACTCACTGGTTAGTTGCTGGTGACCCTTCAGCCCTTGTCCCGAGGAATACAAGCGGTTGAACTCGAACGCCAGCGTCGAAGCAAGCGTGTCGAGGTTCTCGCCGAAGCCCGCCAGGATGGTGTCGCGCGCCGCGACGAAACCACCGATTTCACCCTGCGAGAGATCGAGCGGAGTGTCGGTCTCGGCGATCTGCAAGTTGGCGACGGTGATCCCACCATCGCTGCTTAGGCTCACCTCGACTTCGCGCGCGGTGCCTTCAAAGACCAGGAAGTCACCGCCGGTGAACACGTTGACCGCACCGCTGGGCTGTTCGATGGCCCGGATCGAGATCAGTTCCGAAAGATTCGACAGCGCCAGGCTGCGCTGATCGCGCAGGCCCACCGCATCGCTGGCCGACGTGTTGCCGCCTTCGGTTTCCACAATCCGGACGTTGAGCGTGCGGATCTCTTCGATCAGCCGATTGATGTCGACGACGCTCCCCTCGACCCGGGCATTCAGGTCGCGGCGCAAATCGGTGACGCGGCGCGCCAACTGATTGATGTCCGTGGTGAGCGTCTGTCCTTGCAGCACGGCCAGATTGCGGACGGAGACGCTTTCGGGCTGGTTGAGCACTTCCTGGATGCTGGCGAAGAAGTTGGTGAGCGAGGTGCTCAGATCGGTATCGCTCAGTTCGCCGATCAGCGCTTCAAGCTGGAACCAGACTTTCTCCTGCGCCTCGCTGTGCGCGCGATCGGAGACCGCGCCGCGCAGCCGCTCTTCGAGAAAGCGGTCGATCTTTTGCGTGATGCCAACGACGTCGACGCCCAAGCCCAGCAGCAGCCGCCCGACTTCTTGAGTCGGCGCAGGGCTAAGCAACACCTCTTCGCGGATATATCCCGGGGTGTTGGCGTTGGCGATGTTCTGGCCGACAACCTGCAGCCCGATCTGATTCGCGCGCAGCGCGTTGTTGGCCAGTTGGATCGAACTGAATAGCGACATGTCCGGACTCGACGCAGCCTGGGTGTTTTAGCTACGCTCCTCAGGCTGCCTGGTCGATGAGCGATCCGTTGTCAGTCGAGGAGTTCCCCTTTCCATATGTCGGCCGCTGGCGACCCCCGGTAGCGATAATCTCCAGTAGCTGGGCCAGATGAATCAGCGTCCGCTGGACCAGCACCCAGTTGGCCAGGCTCTTGTGCTCCAGCAGCCTGCTGCGTTGCCGGGCTTCGCGCAGAGGCCCTTCCAGCGTCAATCGCTGCTCTGCTGGCAGCGCCTTGGAGAGAGCCCGCAGATTGTGCGAGGGGAGGCCGTCGTCTTTGGCGTGCGCGAGCAGCTCGCTCCGGCGGGCCGCACACTGCTGCAAGCGTTCGATGAGTTGCTGTTCGCGCGGCTCCAACGCCTCCAGCCCTTCACGATCGCCGCTGACCAGGAAGTTGCGCTTCTGCGACAGCACTTCCAGCAGTTCTTGTTGCGTCGACGATAGCTCGGAGAGCAGTTCGGCGACATCGTGATCCCAGCGCGTTTCCATACGGCACTCAGTCGTAAGTCGTGGAGGTGGTTATCAACAGTGCGTGACCGTCTGCTATTGGCTACATCCGCTTGAGCGTGAACAGCTCGTACATCGAATCGCTGAACGAGGCGGCCGAAGCTTCGCTCATCTTCTCAGCCAACAGTTGATCGAGCTGCCCGCGAAACATCTCTTCGGCGCGGCCACCGTGGAAGTAGGCCGACTTGCCGACGGTCTTCCGCATCGACGAGAGCATTTGGCTGAACAGCGTCTGTCCCACAAAGTCGTCGAACGCCTCGCGAACGCGCTCGTCCCCAGCGCCATGCTCTTGAAGCTGCGTGGGCAAGTTCGCGCCGGCGGGCGGCGTTTCCCAGGGGCGCTGTGCCAGCGCCGAAACGTGGGCCGTGTTCAGAGCTTCCATGTCTGTCTTCCCGGCTCGCCGACTTTACTTGAGGGGGTTTACTCGACGATCAGGTGCGCGTGCAGTCGGCCGTTCTTACGAATCTCTTTGACGATGCTGATGATGTCTTCGGTGGGCACCTTCACGGCGTTGAGCGCCTCGATCAGCGATTGCAGCTTCGTCGTCGCTTCCTGGTTGGGGTTCACGGCGAAGAATCGATCCGAAGGCGTCGGGCCGGCCGCTTCGATGACGACGTTCTTGTGCGTCACCACCACGGGGCCGATCTCGACGTCGCCGTTGATCACGATCGTCCCGGTCCGCTCGTTGATGACCACGCTCGCTTCACCGGCCACTTCCAAGAGCGGCAGCGAGAGGATTTCGGAAACGAACAGCACCGGATCGCTGCGGTAATGTTCCGGGATCTGCACGACGATGTTCACTTGATCCACGGCGCGGGCCAAAAAGCCATCGCTGGTCGTGATGTCCGAGGTGGTGTTGATCGCTTCGGCCACATCTTGGGCCAATTGAAAGTTGGCGTGCGGCTTGTCGAGCACCAGCGTGACCATGTTGTCGCGCACGAACGGCGTCAGGACGTCCTCTTCCAACCGGCAGCCCGACTTCACGACGGCCGCGGTAGGCGTGTCTTCGTCTTCAAGCGATAGCCAGCCTTGCGCCACCGCATAGACCTTGGTACTACCGGCCACCGGGCCCGTGAGCGGCGTGAGAAACAATCGGCCGCCGGCCAAACTCTTTGCCGCGCCGATCGACATCACCTGGCAGTCGATCTTGTCGCCCTGCCGCGCGCCGGTGGCAGGAACCGTGGCGGTGACCAACACCAGCGCCACGTTGCTCGCGTCTTTCAGTTCGACAGGGCCACCCTGTCCGAGTTGGTTGCCCATCATCTGCAGCATCTGGGCCAACGGGCGAATCGTGGGGAGGAAGTCGCCGCCGTCTCCCGTGCCTTTCAGGCCGACAACCAGGCCCCAACCTTGCAGCGTGTTCTCTTCCTGCCCCTTCACGCGGCAGATGTCTTTGATGCGCGTGGCGGCTGCCGCCGGGGTGGCCAACAGCAGGAACGCAATTGCCGGGCAGGCAGCGCTCGTGAGCCATCGCTGCGCGGACATGAGTGTCTCTCCGAAACAGTTGGGTTGCGATGCGGTGTCCAGCGCTTGCAGTCCGTTGCTAGAAGGGCTGCACCTTGTCGAGGATCTTCAAGAACCAGCCGCGGCGGTATCCGTCGCGAACGTGACCGTGCTCGAGTTTCTTGATGCTCAGTTCGGTGATCTTCTCGCTCAGCACCGAACGATTGGGCAGCACGTCTTCCGGGCTCACCACACCGGTGATGTACTGTTCCCAGACTTCATTGTTGTTGCGGACGGTCTTGTGGGCCTCGATCACGAGATTGCCGTTGGGGCGGATGTCGACGATGGTGGCCCCGATGCGGAACTTGAGTCCATCGCGGGTTTCGAGCTCGGCATTGGCCCGGTACTGGCTGTTGAGCGAGGCATTGATCGTCGGATCGCCGTCGGCCTGCGCGGCCGGCTTGATGTCCAATCCGCCCGAGAGCTGCAGCCAATCGGCCAACGTCGCGAACAGGTTAGCCTGCTTGCGGCGCTCGACCTCGCCCTCACTGAGCAACTGCGATTTCTCGTCGACGATGATCGTGATCGTGTCGTGAATCCGTAGTTCGCGCGGTGGTTCCACCTCAATCAGCGTGAACGACGCGTCGTTCAGCATCAGCGGGCCGCCGGGCTGTCCGACCTGTCCCGGCTGGCTGGTGTGGTACAAGCTGCCGTTCTGCGCTCGGGCGACGTCAGCCATCGTCACGAGACTGGCGCAAAGCGTGAACGCTACGAGTGGCGCGCTGGAAATCGTCAATCGATCGTTCATCGTTGCCTCGGTTTGGTCCACTGCAGACCGGTGGTGCGGTGACGAGACGTGGGTGAGCCGACCGACCCGGTGTTCGTCGGCCGAGCCGGTTGAGCACTCGCAGGTGCAGTCGCCGCAGGAAGTAGCGCAGGGCCCGCCGTGGCGGCGGGCGTGGTACTCGGCGTGGTCGAAATCGCGGGCGAAGGATTGCGAACGACGCGAACGGACTGCGTGTCACTGGGCGCCTGCCCAACTTCGCTGGGAAATGTCTGTGCTCGGCGAAGCTGTGGTGGAAGTGGCGACGCCCCGGCCGATGAGAGCTGGCCCGCTTGCGGCTGAGATGTGGGTGTTTCCGTCCGCGCCGACGACGCGCGGGCGTAGACTTCGACTTCCTGAATCCCGATCACCCGGGCGAGATATGCCTTGCGATCGGTGAGCGACTCGACGGCCACCAGATCGCCCGCGCTGCCCGATTCCCGGGCCCGCGCGATCGTCTTCACTTGTACGCCGGATGCCCGGGCGTAGACGTCGACCGCGTCGCCCGATTTGACCAGCACGGGTCGCTGGAGGTGACGTGAAGTGACGATCTGCCCCGCGCTAAGCGACTGGGTAGTCTCGCGGCCGACCGCCTCTTCCAAGAGGCGAATCGGTTCGCCACGCTGGTTGCCGGTCTGCCGCGGCTGCAAGCGGAGATCGACGGCCGACAGCAACGCTCCGCGCGGTACGGCGCGGGCCGCAACAACGACCAGCGGTGGCAGTTGCACGTTAGCGGAGATGTTGCGAGTCACGGCGCCTTCCGAAGTCTGCGCCTGCACGGTGAACATCTGCTGGCCAGTCCAGGGTTCGCCGCCGCCGCTGATTTGGACGTCCGGGTCACCTGTGGCGAGGAAGGCAAATTCTTCGGCATCGAACGAAATCTCGACCTGCCAGACGTCTTCGACGGCGGTGCGCGCTTCGAGATAGTCAACAATCAACCCGCGTAGCTTCGCTTCGATGGCCCGCACGCGAGCCGAAGTCAGTCTCGGTCGATCGGGTTGTGCGCTGCGGCCGTCGGCTGCGGAGATCAGGACTTGGCTGGCGCCGGTGAATGTGAGCGTGGCCAGATCGGCGCCGCGCCGGGTGAGTTGGTTGCGAATCTCATCCAACGTGACGTAGTGGCGCCGCGAGCCGGCGGGAGCCGCGAACAATTCGATCTCCGCCAATCGCTGGCCCTCAGCCGCGTCGACTGCCGCGATGTCCGCCAAATCGCCCAAGCGCACGATCTGCCCGGAAAGGCTCGCTTCGCGCCGCAAGCGAATCTCGGCCGCCACAGCAGAGTGCCACACGCTGATCGCCGACAGCAGCGCGCACAGCGCGACCAGTATTTTGGCGTGCCAGCGAGTGGACACTGTGCGGTTGTTGACCTGCAATTCCATCTGAATCGTTCGCTGCATTTGTCAGTGACTTCGAAACGGTGTCTCTTAGAATCGCCGCAGGTTGGCGACGAGCTGCAAGATCTGGTCGCCGGCCTGAACGGCCTGTGAGTTGAGCTCGAATGCCCGCTGCGTGGTGATCAGGTCGATCAGTTCCTGCACCGGCTCGACGTTCGAAGCCTCCAGCCAACTCTGCCGAATCGCCCCGAAGCCCTGCTGTTGGGGATCGCCGAGAATGGGAGCACCGGAGGCCTCGGTTTCACTGAAGAGGTTTTCGCCTAACTTCAGCAGGCCCTCAGGATTGATGAAGCGGGCGAGCTGCATCGTGCCAACCTGTGAGAGTGCCTGTTGACCGGCCTGCCGCACAGCGACGATGCCAGCGGAAGTAATCGAGATCTCCGTGGCATCCTGCGGAATCGAGATCGGCGGCTCGAGCAGTCGTCCGGTGTTGGCTGAGCCGAGCACCAGGTTTCCGTCGGCATTGATGGAGAGATTGCCTGCGCGGGAATACACGTTGGGACCACCCGCCGGATCGGCCACCTGCAGAAAACCGTCCCCTTCGATGGCGATATCAAGCTGCCGATTCGTCTGCTGAAACGCGCCCTGTTCAAAGTTGGTCTGTGTGCTCTGCACGCGCGAACCGAGGCCCACAGCGATGCCCGTGGGCGTCAGTTGGCTCGACGCGTCCGGCGTGCCCGGCAAGGCGAGCTGACGATAAAACAAATCCTCAAAGTTGGCCCGCGCTTTCTTGAAGCCGGTGGTGTTGACGTTCGCCAGGTTGTTGGCGATCACGTCGAGTTTGGTTTCCAGCGACTCCATGCCGGTCGCCGCGGTGTAGAGCGTCTGAATGCTCATGGCGTCGTCTTTCCGCTCGTGCTATTGGTGATCGATGAGGATTGAAACCGCATTGGGCCTTGTATCACGCCCGCAAGACGCGGCCGGTGATGCCGGCCAGCATCTGGTCCTGGTGACGAATCAGCGCCACGTTGGCCTCAAACGCCCGCGACGCTTCGATCAGTTGCATCATCTCCAGCGTGGGGCTCACGCCCGACCCTTCGACAAAGCCGCCCGCGACGCGTCGTTCACTGGGTGCCAGCGGGCTCACGTCTCCGGTGGCGCGAAAGAAGTTCTCGCCCACTTTGGTGAGTTGCCCCAACGACTCGGGCCGGACGATGGCCAGCGGCACCAGCGTGCCGGCTTGTTCGATCACGCCGTCTTGCGCAAGTCGCCACGGCCCCAGTTCGGGATCGATCGCGATCGGCGTGCCCGCTTCGTCGAGCACTGGGTCACCTTGTTGCGTGACCAGCGAACCGTCATTTGTCAGCCGGAAGTTACCGGCTCGGGTCAGCAGTTCTTCGTCATCTTTGCGAACCAGGAAGAAGCCTTCGCCGGGTAGCGCCATATCTGTCGGAATGCTGGTTCGCTTCAGCGGCCCGCTGGAAAAATCGGTCGCCGTGGCACGCAACACGATGCCGCCGCCCGTATCGTTAATCGAGCCGGAGCCCGGAAAGTCGAGTCCCTGCTCGATCGCTTCGGCATATCGTGCCTGAAACAACGCCAGGTCGCGCTTGAAACCGGGCGTATCGACGTTGGCCAGGTTGTGGGAGATGACCTCCATCCGCTGCGATTGTGCCTGGGCACCTTCGGCGGAGAGGTACAAGCCGTACGGCATCGCTCGTGCGTCCTGTGTCTGCAGGTCCCCCCTGCGACGCGGAGCGACTGAAGCAACAGGCGTGCCACAATGATCGGCGGATGGTTTCGACGTCGCGACAGCGTGCGCAACTGCCGCCGCCTCCTAGAGAAAACTGCAGGCAAGCGCCTACAGAAATGCTCGCCAAACGCTCCCGCTCGCCGAGGAAGTCGCGCGATTCGTGCCAGAGGCGGCGCAGATCCGGCCGCTAGCAATCGGCTGTCGTGCGCAAAAAGGGATGGGTTGCTGCCACGGCGTTGCGTTCAACCCGCGCGGGCTTGTTCGATTAACTCACCGGCGCCCAGCGACAGGAGTTTGTCGGCCAGCGCGATACCGATGGCCGTGGCATTGCTGGCACTGCCACGATGGCGGGACTCGATGCGCCGCCCGCCATCGATGCTCACAACGCGGGCGGTCAGCTCGATGTTGTCCGAAGTCTGCTCATCACTGTTTGCCCGCGCAAGGGCAGCCACCGGTGCTAGACATCCGCCGCGCAGCCTTGCCAGCAGGGCGCGTTCGGCCGTCACACACGCTTCGCTGAGCGGATCGTTCAGCGGGCGGAGTGCCTCGCGCGTGGCGTCGTCACCGGCCCGCGTCTCGATGCCCAGGGCGCCTTGTCCAATTGCAGGCAGCATGATCTCCGGCGGGAATTGAAACGCGATGCGGTCGTCGCGACCCAGGCGCTCGACTCCCGCGGCAGCGAGGACCAGGGCGTCGTAGTCGCCGCCATCGAGTTTCGCCAGCCGCGTGTCGACGTTGCCGCGGATATCGACGACCTCCAGGTCAGCGCGCGCGTGCAAGAGTTGCGCTCGCCGGCGAGGACTGCCTGTACCGACTCGGGCGCCGGCGGGCAGCGCGTCCCAACCGCTGCCGTCGCATGTTGCCAACACATCGAAGGGGTTTGCCCGCTCGGGCACGGCAGCCAGTGCGAGTCCATCAACAGACTCGGTGGGGAGATCCTTAAGACTATGCACGGCCAGATCGACCCGCTCGTCTAATAGCGCCCGCTGAACCTCCTTGGTGAAGACACCCTGGGTGCCGAGACCGCCAATCGGCCCACTCCGCTGATCGCCCTGTGTGCTGATCTCGACCAGCTCGACGTCGACTTGGCGATCTTTGAGTCGGGCTGCGACCCAATCCGCCTGCCAGCGTGCCAAAGCGCTGGCGCGTGTGCCAAGGCGTAGCTTTGGCTTTTTGGCAGACATGGGCGGGACGACGTCGGGAGCAAGGCGGAGGAGAACTGCGGCGTTTTATACCACGCCGTGCGTCTCAACCAGGGCTGCGATGCATGGCGCGGCGCTGCGCAGGTAGCGACGAGCGCATCGCGCTCAGTCTCTGCGTGCCGTGGAAACCGCCGCCGATCCGGCCGCGCCTTCGTTGCGATCGCCGCTGGGTTCGGCCGGCAATTCAGCCGAACCGCCAAACGGCGCGGGCATTTGATGGGGCGGCACGACAACGCCGCAACTGATGACGAACTGAAATGCCTGGTCGATCGTAATGTCCAGATCGACGACCTCGCTCTTGCGAATGGTGATCGTGTAGCCGGTCACCGGCATCGGAGAACTGGGAATCAACACGGAGACGATATCCTCACCCGCTGCATCCTTGACATCGATCATGCCGTCGCCCGTCGCCAGGCCGATCGACCATATTCCCTTACGCGGATACTCGACGGCGACCACCCGGGTGTATTCGATCTCCTGCTCGGTGAAGATGAAATCAGTGACCTGCTTTACCGACGAGTAGACGTTACGCACGACTGGCAGTTGCAGGATGCCGCGCTCAAAGAGATTCCACAACACGCGGCCGATGCCGGCGGCGAGGAATCGCCCCAGCAGGTACATCAGAACGATGAATACCGCCAAGAAGAGCGGAATGACGATGAACGGTTGCAGATAGCGCGACTCGACGTAGCTCTGATAGAGCTCTGCCGCGGTTTGCGGCATGGGGCCCGTCGGCACGTGGTCGCGGACCACGTCGTACACCGGTTCGGGAACCAGATCGTCGTTCAACAAGCGCTTGAAGCGTTCTCCCTCGATCTGGTAAACGCCGCCGGCGAGCTCCGTCGAATCGGGCAGGTCCTCGAGCTTGCGGACATCGGCGATCTGCCAGGCGATGACATCGCGGACGCCTGCGGTGACCGGTTCGAGAACGTATTGCGAAACAGTGTTTCCGACCCACAGAAAGATCACCACCGTGAGCAAAGGCGGCAGAATGACCGCGATGCCACGCCAAACCGCTCGCCGGAAGGGGCGCGGTTTGCGACGCGCGAGCGCGGCAGGATCAACAGCGGACATGGGCGATTGCCTGTTGTTCCGGGGTGTGGTGTCTGGCTGCCAGCGGGCGTCCGGCGCTCGATGCCCCTTGAATTATATCGGTTGGCTGCCGCTATCAATTGGGCGGGTCTGCGCGAGCAACGACTGCGGTACCGACCCAGGCGGCACCCGCTCGTTTCAACACGGCGGCCGTTTCGTCGGCAGTGGCGCCGGTTGTAAGGATGTCGTCGACGACGAGCAGGCGCGCCGCACGACAATCGTAGGTCGCCCTGACCGCCATGGAGCGACGCACGTTGGCCCGCCGTTGATTCGGCGTCAAGCCACTTTGTGGGTTGGTGTTACGTCGCCGAATGAGCAGCCGCCGGGCGAGCGGCAGACCCAGCCGCCGAGCCACTCCCTCGGCTAGAATGGCCGCGCTATCCTGCCCCCGCGACCAGCGGTGCATCCAGTGCATGGGTACGGGCACGACGGCATCGGGCCGCTGACTGATGATCTGGTCGCGGTGCTTCTCGTCGATCAGACCGGCCAAGGAGTCGCCCAACGGCTGGTGTCCGGGCTGTTTTAGTCTCAGTATCGCGTCTCGCAACTCCCCGCCGTACGTGCCCCAGGCCCAGACCCGATCGACGCGCCATCGCTTCAGTGTCCGCGCACAATACGCACAGCCTTCTCTTTCAACCGTTGTCGAATTCGGCAAGCGGACACCACAGCGATGGCAACGTCCGCTGTGCACATCGTCCTGCATCAGCCGCTGGCAGGTGTGGCAGAGCGACACGTTGAACTGCGTTTCTGCGAGCGGTTCTCGACACCACAAGCAATGGGGCGGCGCCACAAGATCGACGGCACCGCGCAGCAACTGGCCCAATCGTGGTATGCCAGCGCGAGGCCGACGATTGACGGCTATGAGGCGGTCTTGCACACGTTCGACTTGTGGCGTCATCGAATCGCCCACCGTGACTTGGAATGCTAGGAGTACGGCGGATTTTCGCGGCGAATCATCAGACACCTCGGAGCGAGCTATCCGACCGAGAGATTGTCCACCCAGGTCTGTGCCGACTGCATAGAATTCTAGCGGTTCGTGCCAGCGGGCGGGTCGCAGCGGTAGGCGGCCACGGAGATATCGAATCGCGCGCGAACCCACCGTCGTTCGACAGGTCCTAACTGCAACGCTTGCACAGGCTTTGCCAGCGAGCGGTATTGACCCTCGGGAAATTCGTGACCTATGCTGCCACAGCATCCGCCGTCCGCTGTCGAGTTTTCCTCACCTCGTGATTGCAACATGTCCCCGCCCAAGGGTCTCAGCCAGCGTGCCCATCGCACGGGCGATCAGCCCGTCAGCAAGCTTATGCACGCGGCGTTGTCGCGACCCGACTTGATTTCGCTGGCGGCGGGTTTCGTCGACCAGGAGAGTCTGCCGGTCGAAGCCATGCAGCAGGCTTTCGAGGCGGTGATTTCCGATGCTGCTTTCGCACGTAAAGCGCTCCAGTACGGCACGACGGCCGGTCATGAACCACTGCGCGAAGCGGTGCTCGAACACTGGCGGGCGTCGGATGGCGACCCCGAGTGCCTGCGGGATGTGTCGATCGAGCAGGTGCTGCTCACCGCCGGCAGCAACGAGCTGCTGCACCTGGTGGGCGACACGCTGTGCGACGAGGGTGACATCATTCTTGTGGCGGCGCCCAGCTACTTCGTCTATCTCGGCATGCTCGACAATATCGGCGTGCGGCCGATGAGCGTAGCCGCCGACGAAGACGGCGTGATCCCCTATGCGCTCAACGAGACGCTCTCTTACCTCGATGCCCAAGGCGAACTGCCGCGGGTCAAGGCGATCTACCTGACGACCTACTTCGACAATCCGAGTACCGCGACGCTTGCTCCCGAGCGTCGCGGGCCGATTGTTGAAATCGCCCAGCGCTGGTCGAAGCATGTCCCGATTCGCGTCATCGAAGATGCCGCCTACCGCGAGTTGCGCTACACGGCGGACGACACTCCCAGCCTGCGTTCGTATGACGACGGCGGCATGACGGTCGTCGCCACGCAGACCTTTTCCAAGTCGTTTTCGCCGGGGTTGCGCATCGGCTACGGCATTCTGCCGCCCGATCTTGTCGAACCGGTCGCCGCGATGAAGGCCAATATCGACTTCGGCGCCCCGCATTTCGTGCAGTGTGTGATGGCCAAAGTGCTGGAACTGGGGCGGTGGCAGCCGCACCTGGAACAACTGCGGCGCAGCTACCAAACCAAACTCGAGGCGATGCTCGGCGCCGTCGACGAGCACTTCAGCACCATACCCGGTGTTACCTGGACACGCCCCGGTGGAGGACTTTACGTTTGGACCACTCTGCCTGAAGGGGTCGACACGGGAACGCGCGGGCGACTCTATCACGAGGCGCTCGAAGAAGGCGTGCTGTACGTGCCGGGTGAATACAGCTATGCGGCAACGGGCGAACCGGTCCGCCGCAACCAGATGCGACTCAGCTTCGGCGTGCAGAGCGCCGCTCGCATTCGTGAAGGGATCGCGGCGCTGGCCCGAGCCATCCAGCGCGTGCTCAATCATTGAGAAGCGAACGATGGGTCGCTCGATTGGCGGGCGACCCGCCAGCGGCAAGGAAGTCGGGCATGCGGTTTCTGCCTTTGCGGATCATCGATCGCTATCTGCTCGGGCAGTTCGTGCAGGTGTTCTTCATCTGCTTTGTCAGCCTCACCGGGCTGTACATCGTCTTCGATGCCTTTGCGCATCTCGACGAATTCATTGAGTTCGCCGAGAAGAACGGCAACCTGCTCGAAATCATGGGCGGGTTTTACGCCTATCGCGCCATCTATTTCTTCGACAAGACGAGCGGTTTGTTGGCGTTGGTGGCCGCCATGTTCACGGTCACCTGGATTCGCCGACACAACGAGCTCACCGCGCTGATGGCGGCCGGCATCTCGCGGGGTCGAGTCGTCCGGCCGATCGTCATCGCGGCAGCGCTGGTCAGCGTGGTGGCTGCCGCCAACCGGGAAGTGACGATTCCCCAGCTCCGCAATGAACTGAGCCGCTCATCGCAGGACCTGGGTGGCAACAAGGCGCAGCCGCTGCGTCCCCGCTACGACAACGAAACGGCCGTGCTCATCAACGGACGCGCGACGATTCGCGCTGCTCAGCAGATCGACAAGCCGCGCTTCATCCTCCCGCCCGCCCTGGCCGAATACGGCAACGA
>CALKYM010000208.1 GCA_938003525.1 uncultured Planctomycetales bacterium
CGCGTTCGGTTTTAACCGCAGGGTGTCAGAAAACGAAATCTTTTTTCGGTGCGGTTGCAACTGCTTTCGTAGGTTTGCTTTGCCGGGCATGTTGAGTCCAGAGCAAGGCGGTCCGCACGGGGTGCGTACCCTAGCGGCTAGCTGGCGGGATGCCGAAGGCACGCGAGGCGATTCGCGGTCGATCTTACATGAACAGTTCGCGGAGGCTGTACTGCGACCAGGTTTCGAAGGCATCGACGTCGGCCAGCAATTCATCGACGGGCCGGAAACCGGCATCGGCGAGATCGACTTCGCGCGGATAGACGTGCGGCTTTTCGACGTCATAGAGATGAACGATGCCCAAGTGAACCTGGCCGACCGGGGTCTGGTCGTCGTTGATCAATCCCACGCAGGCGGTGGAATAACGAGTTTCAAGCCGCACCTCTTCGAGCAACTCGCGCTGGAGCCCGACTGCGTACGCGTCGCCGGGACGCGCGTCGCCGGCGTCGTCTTCGGAGATGTGCCCGCCGACGCCGATGCTGCGTTTGGCGTGTAGCCGCTGTTCACCCTGTCCGCTACCACGGGTGTACTGAAACAGCAAGTCGCCGCGCGATGGATCGCGATAGCGGAAGATGACGTAGGGGATCAACTGTTTGAACGACGGGTCCTCCTCGACTTCGTGTCGGGGACGAAAGCTGAAGTGCTCGGTACGCATCAGCCGCGGCTCGTAGTGATCCCAGTCGCCGCAAAAGCCCTGAAACTTACCTGCCTCGTGAAACACGGCCGTTGGAATGACCAACACGCGCTCCGTCTTGACCGTCGTCATTTGGCTGCTTCTCCCTTCGAAGTGGCGAACCCGCCTGTTGTATCTCGACATGCGCGAGTATACGCGGTTCATCGCAGTGCGGCGAATCGTGCGTGCTGCGTCGCACCAACCGCTTGAACTAGACGATGAGCATCGCGTCCCCATAGCTGTAGAAGCGGTACTCCTCGCGAATCGCCTCTTCGTACGCGCGACGCATGAGGGCCTCGCCGCCAAACGTGCGCACCAGCACAAGCAGTGTGGAACGCGGGAGGTGGAAGTTGGTGACCAGCGCATCAACGGCGCGAAACTCGTAGGGTGGCCTGATGAAAAGGTCGGTCTGCCCTTCCCACGCTTCAATCTCTCTACCCGCTGCGGCGGTTTCGAGGGTGCGCACACTCGTCGTTCCCACCGCCACGACACGGCCGCCGTGTTGTTTCGCGTCGCGCAATCGCGCGGCGGCCTGTGCGCTGAGCGAACACCACTCGCTGTGCATGCGGTGCTCGTCGAGCGTTTCTGCTTGGATTGGCCGGAACGTATCGAGCCCGACGTGCAGCGTGGCGCGGACAATCTCGACGCCGCGATCCTTCAGTTCGTCGAGCAGCGACGCGGAGAAATGCAGTCCGGCGGTCGGCGCCGCGGCCGAGCCGGGCACATCGGCGAACACGGTCTGGTAGTGACCGCGGTCTTCTTCGACCATCTCGCCGCCGCGGATGTAGTGCGGTAGCGGGACCCGCCCGACACGTTCGAGCAGTTCCCAGGTGGTCTCCTCCGTCTCGGGCAAGGCGACCCACTGTCCGCCATCTTGCTGTTCGACGAGCCACAATTGTGCGGCGTCGCGGGCGTCGCGATCCAGCAGCGTGATTCGCTCTCCGATGCGAAGTTTGCCCCGGCACTTGCAGATCAGCCGCCAGAACCCGCCGGAATCCGCCTGCAGCCACAATCCTTCCCAACGTCCGCCGGAATCGGACCGCCGCCCGACAAGTCGCGCGGGCACAACTCGTGTATCGTTGATAACGAGGCCGTCACCGGCGCTGAGCAACTCGGGCAAGTCGCGAAAGTGGTGGTGCTCTAGCTGGCCGCTCGACCGATCGACGACCATCAGCCGCGAATCGCTCCGCCGCCCCAAGGGTCGCTGCGCGATTAACTCGCGTGGCAACTCGTAATCGTAGTGTGCCGTGTCCATGGCCGTTTGAGGCTCGCACGATGAACGACGTGGAACAGGCTAAGCACGCTGGGCCGCTCCGCGTCGCGCTGTGCATCACCGAACTCGCAGCGGGGGGCGCGGAACAGGCACTGGTGGAACTCGCGACACGACTGGACGACAGTCGCTTTGCCACCGAAGTCTACAGTCTCGCCCCTCGCCCCGACGAGGGGCGCGACCGGCTGGCGCGGCGTCTGGACGCCCGCGGGATCACGACGCACTATTTGGGGGCAGCATCTCCGCTGCACTTCTGGCGGACTCTGGGCCGACTGACCCGTGGCATGAGGCGGCAACGGCCGCAGTTGCTGCAGACATTCCTCTTCCACGCCAACGTGATCGGCAAGCTGGCTGCCCGCCGCGCTGGTGTGCGGCACGTTGTCTGGGGACATCGGGTGGCCGAACAGGGCAGCAACTGGCACAACCGGGTGCAACGCTGGCTGGCCCGCGGTGTGGACCGCCACGTCAGCGTCAGCGAGGGCGTTGCCGATCGAGTCCGAACGACGATCCGCGTCCCGGACGATCGCGTTACCGTTATCGGTAACGGTGTTGACCGCGAGCGGTTCGGCAACGCGATTCCGGCGGATCTCAGCCAGTTCGGCGTGCCCGCTGGACGGCGGGCCATCGTTTGCGTAGGCCGACTCGAGCGACAGAAACGCCCCCTGTGGTTGCTGGAGGCCGCCGGGCGGTTCTTGCCCCAACTGCCTGAGCACGACTTGCTGCTGGTTGGCGATGGGCCGCAACGTGCGACGATCGAACGTCGACTCCTCGATGACGGTCTGCGAGATCGGGTACGCCTCTGCGGCTGGCTCGATGACGTCGCGCCGGTCTTGGCGGCAGCCGACCTGTTGGTGCTCCCTTCTGCGTGGGAGGGCATGCCCAACTCTGTTTTGGAAGCCATGGCGGCGGGTTTACCGGTCGTCGCCACGCGGGTCGAAGGGGTCTCCCAGTTGCTGGGCGACGAGCAGCTCGTGGCGGTCGACGATCTGACGGGTTTCTCCGACCGGGTGGTGCGCATGCTGAGGGAGCATGGCCTGGCCGCCCGACTGGGCGAGGAGAACCGCCTCTGCGTTGGCAGGCAGTGCTCCTGGGACGAGGTCGCTGCCCAGTACGCTCAGTTGTACGAAGCAATTTGTGGTCGTTCTTAGCTGTCGCCACGCGTGCAAGTCGTTCAGGCAACCTGCGGGCAGCTATCACTGCATTCGTCGATGTGATGGGCTATCGTGGCAGTCGCTCCGAGGGAAACCGGTGTTGCCGTCATCGCCGGGTGACTGCAACATGCCACTCGCGACGAGGGCCACTGCGGGTCTGCGCGACGCCGCGGATGGCGCGAAGCCTTCAACCGGGAGCCGATGCCGCCAGGCTGTTCACAAGACTGTTGCGCCAGGGATGGGAGCGCTCTGATGTCCGAGCATATCCCCGTCCTGCTGCACGAAACGCTCGAGTGGCTCGGCCTCGGCCCCGGGCAGACGGTCGTCGATGGAACGCTCGGCGGTGGTGGACATGCGCGGGCCATCGTCGAGCGGATTCAGCCCGACGGGCGTCTGATTGTGCTGGATCGCGATCCGGAGGTCATCGACGCTGCACAAGCTTTGTTCGACGGAATGCCGGTCGTCGTCGCGCACGCGAACTTTCGCGACCTGCCGGAGATTCTGTCGGAGCTCGATATCGAATCTGTCGA
>CALKYM010000209.1 GCA_938003525.1 uncultured Planctomycetales bacterium
GAAGTGCTGCTGATTACAACAGTCGAACACGCTGAACAATTGCTCTACACGGTCGTCTATCCGGTGGTCGATCTCGCCTCGTCGGAATGCGAAGTCGATCGACTCGTCGGCGCCTTGACGTCTGCCGTGCACTACACGGTCTGGGATGAGGTTGGCGGGCCGTGCGTCATGCGTCCGGTAGGGACCGGCCTGCTGGTGACCGCGACCCAAAACGTGCATTACGACTTGGAACAGGTGCTGGCGGCGCTGCGGAAGCTGCCTTAAGCCAGAGCGGTGTTCGCCTCCCGACAAGAACGTGGGGCGTATCTACGTCGGCGGCCGAGCGCACTCTCCCGTTGACACGACCAGCTGTTGACGAGGTGCGCTCGGGGCTTGCTGGACAGTTTCGCGTGCGTTTGCCGCCGCTGCTGTTGAGCGCGGCGGCCTAAAGAGGAGAGGACCATGAACAAGTCCTTCAACCATGCACTGGGCGTGTCGTTCGCTGCTCTGGTGATCGCAAGTGAAGCCCATCTTCTTGCGCAGGAGGATGAGGTCGCAGAGGCGCGCTCCCACCCGTTTGCTGAGGCCGCAACCGAAACAACTGATCGGTCCGTGGCAGACACCGCTACCATCCACATCGGGCACTGCGCGGCGCTCCTGGGTGAGGGGCGTATTCGGGCAGCGCTTGACGAGCCAACTTCGTGCGACTTTGTCGACACGCCGCTAGACGACGTGATGGCCTATCTCGAGGACAAACATCAAATCGAGATCGAATTCGATCGGCGGGCACTCGACGACATCGGCATCGACTCCATGGCGCCGGTGAATCTATCCGTTCACGGAATCACGTTGCGCTCGGCGCTGCATTTGATCCTCGACGATTACGACCTGAGCTTCGTCATCGATTACGAAGTGCTGCTGATTACAACAATCGAAGACGCCGAGTATCGCATGAGCCTCGCGATCTATCCCGTGCATGATCTGGCGCCATCTGACGCCGAGATGGACGAGCTTATGGAGGCCGTTCTGGCGACAGTCTCTCCGCTGTCGTGGGATGAAGCTGGAGGAGGCTGCGTCATGCGCAGCGTCGGGAAGGCGCTTTTGGTATCCGCCAACTGCGAGATCCACGAGGAACTGGAACAAGTACTCGCTGGGCTGCGCAAGGTGCCGCGGTAAACAGAGTAGCGCCGGACTACTCCTCGGGCGGCGGCTCGTCCTGGCCCCGATCTGCGGTGCGGCTACGGCCGCGCTTGCGGGGTTCGGGGCCGGCGAGCGGCTCGGCGAGTTCGATCGTCACGCGATCGCTGACGATCTTGTCTTCGGCAACGAAGCGGCCGCGAACTTCGATCGCGTCGCCGGGCTTGGCGATGCTGTAGTCGAACACGTCGACCGTGATGGCCACGTCTTCGGCTAGTTCGAACTGGACCGCCTCGCGACCGATGGCCATCGTGTACTTGCCGTTGCGTAGCGAACGGAGCTGACCGGCGACAACGCTGCCGGCGTCCGGGTCGGTCGGATCATTTCTGAAAAGCCCCACGCCCTGCTGCTCGGTGGGCACGAAAATCTGCAACTCGGCGACCGGCTCCTCGGCCGCGTTGCCATCCAGCTTGCCGGTGAAGCGGACAAACATTCGCGGCTGCAAGAAGCTGGGTTTGGCCGTGCCCGAGACAAACACTTGCGTCGCATCCGGGCGAACCTGAACCAGGTATTGCCGCTCTTGATCGTCGATGATCTGAATCAGCCCACGCCGAAGATCGACAATCTTGCCGGAAACATTGGCCGGAGGAAGTTCTTGCTGATTGCGGCTGCGCTGCGCGTGGGCACTGGCGCACCAGATGGAAAGCGCCAGGCCGACGCAGACTACGGCTGAGAGATGCTTGGCCATCTTTGTTCTTTTCCCAACGTGACGCAGTGACGTCGGACCTTCGACGATGGATACCCACTTGCGCGCCCAGCATACAACGCCCGGTGGATGGCGGCCAGATGCCGCACAGCGCGGGTCTGTCGCGGAGTCGCCAGGGCTCGCATAGTTGCCAGGCCCGCGCCGCCGCGTCACAATCGAGAGTTGACGCTCCGGACCGGTGAACATCTGCTGCCGCGGCGGCCGGAGAGAAGTGAATTGATTCCGCGGCCTTCTGCGCAGACGGCCGCATGGCTGGCCCCCGAGGCGAAGTTCCGGCCATGTCGAGCGACGCTCACCGCGTGACGGTCCCCAAGTTCGTCGCCATGAAGGCGGCGGGCCACAAGATCAGTATGCTCACCGCGTACGACTACACGATGGCGCGGCTGCTCGACGCGGCCGGCATCGAGTGCTTGCTGGTCGGCGATAGCCTGTCGATGGTCGTGCAGGGGCACGCCAATACGCTGCACGTGACGTTCGAGCAGATGATCTATCACGCTGAGCTTGTCGGCCGTGGCGCCGAACGGGCGCTGGTTGTGGTCGATATGCCGTTTCCGACCTTTCATCTGGGCACGCACAAAGCGATCGAAAACGCTGCCCGCGTGCTGAAAGAAACTCGCTGCCAGGCAGTCAAGCTGGAAGGCGGCGCCGAGCAGGCCGAGGTCATCGCCGGGCTGGCCAACGCCGGCATTCCCGTCATGGCGCACTGTGGCCTGCGGCCGCAGAACGTGCATCAACTGGGCGGCTACAAAGTGCAGCGCGACGAAGAGCGCCTGTTGCGCGACGCGCACGCGGCCGCTGATGCCGGGGCGTTTTCGGTCCTGTTGGAGTGCGTGCCGAGTTCGATTGCCGCGAAGATTACCGAACAGCTCGACATTCCTACGATTGGCATCGGCGCGGGGCCACACTGCGACGGGCAGGTGCTGGTGATCAACGACGTGTTGGGGCTCACGAGCGGCTACCTGCCGCGATTCGTCAAGGCGTTCGCCGATCTGGAAACCACCATCACCGATGCCGTGGTTCAATACCGCGACCAGGTCCGCCGTGGCACGTTTCCCGCCGATGAGCACGGCTACTCTTAGCAGGGCTGAGTAAGTGCGCCTGACGTCTTCGTTCAGACGCTGAAGCGGATCAGCAGGATATCGTCGTCGCCGACGACGTAGTCTTTGTGTTCCTGACGCATCAGCCCCTCGGCCTTGACCTCGCGCTCGCCGCCGAGCCGAATCAGGTCCGCACAGCGCATCACCTCGGCGCGAATGAAGCCGCGGGCCAAGTCGGTGTGAATGCCGGCCGCTGCATCGAGCGCCGTGCCGCCGACGGGCAACAGCCACGTGCGAACTTCTTTCTCTCCGGCGGTGAAGTACAACTGGTAGCCCGACACGTCGAGGATCGCACGCAGCAGGTCGTCGCGGCTGGAACTGGTGAGCCCCAAATCTTGCTCCAACTCGGCCCGTTCTTCTTCGGGCAGTCGGGCAAGTTCCAGTTCGAGCGACAGACGGTAGGCCACGACTTGTTGGCCGGGCCCTGCTTTTTGGGCGAAGCGGTCGAGATTGTCTTCATCGTCGGCCGCATTGACGACCATCAGCTTGGGCTTCTCGGTAAGCAAACGAAAGCTGCGCGTCGCGCGCTGTTGCGCATCGGAAAGATCGAGATCGCGCAGCGCTTGTCCCTCTTCCATGGCCGTCAACAGCGGTTCGAGGGCTTCGAGTTCGGCCAACTCCTGATCGCGGTTGGGTCGGGGCTTCTTGACGGACTCGCGCAGCCGCGCGACGCGCCCGGTGACGATTTCCAGATCGGCCAGCAGCAGGTCCTCTTCGAAACTGGCCAGATCGGTCAGCGGATCGGCGCCGGTGAAAGCCGCCGCGACGAGCACCAGGCACTCGGCTTCGCGGAGCACGGCCAGCCGCGCGGCGTTGCCCTCGTGCGTGCGCGACAACCCCGGCGTGTCCAGCAATTCCAACGCGGCGAGAGTGACCTTCTTCGGTTGATAGATGGTGCGCAGCGGCTCGACGCGCGCATCGGGGATCGGCGCCATGGCCGTCTGTCCCGTGTGTGCCGCCGCAGGGTCGGGCGCGACACCAGTCAGCCATTCGAAGAGCGTGCTCTTTCCCGAGCCCGAGTAGCCGACGATGCCGATCTTCATGAACCGTTCTTGACCGTGGCGAGCGCCTGTTCCAGTTGGACGAGCCCGCTTTCTAACGCCTGAAGCTCGGTCGTGTCTAGCCGCTCGTCGCCAAACCGCACTCGATAAAAGGCCGTGGCGACTCGGTGCGGGACGTGAGCAAAGTCGCGCGTGGCGCCCGATTGGGCGAGTCGCCGAGCGACGAGATCGGCAAATTCGCGTTGCGTCTGGGCCTCTGCGCGCCGCAAGCGATGGCGGGCCAGAAGTTTTTCCATCCGTCGGTAGAAGGCATAGCGCGGATCGCGCAGTTGCCGTCGAAGCGCTTTGCGCTGAGCGCGCCACGCCCTCCAGCGCGACGACCAACGCGATCCCAGCTTGACGCTGAGAAAGACGACGGCTGCCAGCAGCATGCCGACCAGCGCGCCGCGCCAGTGAAACCAGCGATCGCCCGCCGGATGCCAGCGGCTGGGACGCACGACGCCGAGGAGATAGCGGCCCAACTCGATCCACACTTGCGGGTCGCCCACTACCGACGCGACTTCGGTTGTCGCGCGCACGACCGGCATGTAGACACCATCCTGTTGTCGCCGGGCATCCATACCGACGACGTAGTGCCCCCAGATGAATTGCAAATAGTCGACGAATTGCTGAATGCTGGGAAACCCGCTCGAGGTCTCATCTTCCAGGCCGCCTTGACCAGCACCGGGCGTGGGATCCAAGCGATACCATGCGCCGACGTCACGACGAACCATGGGGAGATCATCCGGAATCTGTTCGGGACGGAGATAGGCTTCGACCCAGGCATGGGCGTGCAGTTGCCGCACGTGAAAGAACTCGCCGATCGGATTCCACTCGCCGCCGCGGTACCCCACGACCATCCGCGCCGGAATGCCCACGCTGCGCAACATGAGCGTCAGCGCGCTGGCAAAGTACTGGCAGTGTCCGCGACGGCTTTCCAGCAAGAAGTACTCGGTGGGGTCGACCCCGACGGGATGCTCATCGGTTTCCAGCGAGTAGCTGAACCGTTCGACCGACTGCATGTATTTTTCGAGTTCGGCCGCGCGTGTGTAGGCGTCTTCGACAGGAATACCATCGACGATCTCGACGGCCAGTTCCCGTAGGCGGGAGAGTTTCTCACCGCTGCGTCCACCGGGCAATCGTGAGGCGGCTGCCGACGGTCTGCCCGCCGCAGGCGTGAGTGGAAGCTGCCTTCCGTTGCGAAGCCCGGTGGTGACCAGCTTGTAGCTGAATGTGGTTCTTTGGGCATCGCCGACGCGAAGTAAATGATGGTTGGCGAAATCATACCACAGTTGGCTGTTGGCTTGATTTTTTCGGAAAGGATAGATGCTGCAGACGACTTCCGTATCCAGCGGCTCAATGGCGATGTGCTGTTCGACGAGCTCGCCGCCCAGCGGCGCGTGGTAGGGGGCGAGCCTGCGCGGGTCGGGTTCCGCAGATGGTTGCGCCCACGCGCCGTCGTCGTAGTGCGTGAGCAACATGCCGCGAAACAACAACTCGCTGCGGATCGTGTAGGGTTCGCCGGTCTCGTAGTCGAAGAACTGAACCCGCATCACACTGGCAGGATCCTCGACGAGCGCCCCGAAGTCACCCAACTTGACGTTGTCGGAGAGCCCTGTCCTTTGCAGTCCCGCGCCGGTTTCTTGTTGTTGCCAGGGGGTGCGTGGCGTGCGCGGAATGAGCACGAACACGACCATCGTGAGTACCAACGTTCCCAGGCTGAGCATCAGGATCTGATGCGCGAACGGGCGACCGGCTATTTCGCCGGCGACGTTGGTCATGCCGCGCTCGCGAAAGATTGGCGACGCGGCTCGCGTCCTCTGGCGCGCAGGCTGGCGCGGCCCGAGGAAATCGAGCACTGAACGGCGACGATGCGGCGGTGCGGGCCACTCGTCGACTGCTTCGCGGTACAAGAAAAAGGCCGTCATGGCGCCCAAGGCAACAAACAGGTACGCCACCAGCAGCAACCCGAAGGCGAGCTGCAGGTTGAGCGCCGTGGAAACCGCGGCCTGCAAGATGCTTAACAGTGCCAACAGCCAGTAGGTGCGTTCCGACTTGTATTGGAACTGTAAGACGAACTGCATATAGACCAGCAGACTGGCCATGGCCAGCAACTGTTCGTCGGACCGCATGCTGCGGAAATCCCACAGGGCATATACGTATACGGAGACGCCAACAACGTCAGCCGCGCGGGGAGACAGGCGGAGCCAACCTCGATAGTCCGTCAGGTAGAGTGATGCGGCCGCGACGACAACCGCCAACAGGGGCAACGTCGCATCGCGCTGTCCCATGCCCAACAGCGTCGTACTGAGCAGACACATCAAGGCCAGCGAGATCGACAACCTCAGCGGCGGGCCGGCGAGTGAAATCGCGGCGGGCGACGTTGCGGAAGCGATGGTGACTGCGGCCGTGCTCATCGTCGTCAGTGGGTCTCTGCCGGGGAGAGGTCGCGTAGACCCGTCGTGGCGTTTTGATCCAACCGAAAGAATGCGTCCAAGTCGCTGCTGCTGGCATCGAGGCAAATCACGCGGCCTGCCCACCGCCGGAGCCGTGGATCCTGCCACAATTCGACAAAACGTTCCGTATCCGACAAGTCAACGGCGCGCGTGCTGACGAGCACCACGGAGGCTCGGGGGCGCACCTTGGCCAGCGCGGCGGTGAGCATTGCAGGCAGATGATCTTGGTCGAACGCCTCAGCCGTGGCCAGCCCTTCGAGAGCGACTTCCAGCAATGCCAACGATGCCGAACCGGTGGAGATCACCGGCTTGTGAGCCGTGCGCGCGAGGAGCAGATGGCTTCCGCCGCGGCGGCATTGCTCGGACAGAATTGTGGCCGCGAAACTGATCGCGTTTTCGATCGTCTGTTTGTGGTGGGGAGTCGGCGAGGCGGGCTGCCAAAGGTCGAGCAGCACGGCGAGATCCTCTTCGCGGTGCTGTTCGAACTCTCGGACCATCAGCTCGCCCTGCCGCGCGCTGGTTCGCCAGTGGATCCAACGCGTCGCATCGCCGGAGCGCCAATCGCGCAGACCGTGAAAATCGCCTTCGACGAGGCCGCGGCGGCGCTGCATCTGTCGACTGCCATGGTAGGCCTCTTGTCGTAGCGAGTTCCAACGTCTCGTCAAATGCCCGATCCGCGGATAAACGATCAAGGTGCTCGTCTCATCGACGCGCACGCAATGCCGCAGCAGGCCCAGCGGGAAGCGTGAAGAGGCGGTCAGCGGTCCCAGTCGATAGCGACCGCGGCTGGCGAGGCGTCCCTCGTAGCTGCGGGTCAGCTTTTGCTTGCCCGCCACGTGGCTAAAGCAAAGTCGCGCCGTCGAAGTCGAGCCCGGCTCGGGTCCGGCCTCTTGATAGACGACGTCCTCGACCACGACGGCCCAACTGCCCGCTTTGCGCTTGTTGTTCGCGAGTTCGACGTCGATCGAGATCGTTTGTCCCGCCGCGGCCTGCCTCGGTGCGCGCCGCGTGACCTTGACATCGCGAACCGACAATCGGGCCAGCTGCCAACTAAACAGAAACGGGCCGATCAACATGCCGAAGAGCACCATCAACAGGTTGATCTCGCGCAATAGCGCGCCGGCGAGGACGAATCCCACGACGATCAAATAGTACCAACCTTCGCGGCAGATCAGGGTGCTGCGTCGCATGCTGATGGTAATCGTCCCGAAGATTCACAGTTGCCGCCGCGGAATACCGTCGTGCGGTCTAGCTGGGCACGGGGATGTCGGCCAAAAGTCGCGCGATGATGCCCTCGACCACGCTCCGCCCGCCACCGTGCAGGTATCCCTTGGGAATCACCCGATGGGCCAACGTGGGCACCGCCAGTTGTTTCACGTCGTCGGGCACGACAAACTGGCGCCCATCGGCCATCGCGTAGGCTTGAGCGGCGCGGTGCAGGGAGAGGGCTCCTCGGGTGCTCACGCCGACGTGCAATTCGTCGCATTGGCGGGTGGCCTCGACAATGTCGAGCACGTATTGCTGGACACCTTCTTCGACGGTGACCTCGCAAGCTGCCTGCTGCAGAGCGAGTACCTGCGAGGCATCGAGCACGGATTTCAGGTCGTCGACGGGCTCGTGGCCGCGATGGCTGTTGAGCACCTGAAGTTCGTCCTCGCGGCCGGGATAGCCGATGTCGGTGCGCAGCAAAAAGCGGTCGAGTTGACTTTCGGGCAATGGATAGGTGCCCTCGAACTCGAAGGGATTCTGCGTGGCGATTACCAGAAACGGTCGCGGCAGCGGGTGGCTTTGCCCGTCGACCGAGACCTGGACGTCGCTCATGGCTTCCAGCAGCGCGCTTTGCGTGCGCGGTGTCGTGCGATTGATCTCGTCGGCTAAGACGATGTTCGCGAAGATCGGGCCGGGCTTGAAGACGAACTCGCCCGTCTTGGAGTTGAAAACGCTGGAGCCGACGATGTCGCTGGGCAGCAAGTCGGGCGTGAACTGAATGCGGGTAAATCGCCCGCTGATGCTGCGAGCCAGTGCCTTGCCGACGAGCGTTTTACCGACGCCGGGCACGTCTTCGAGCAGAATGTGCTCGCCGGCGAGTATGGCCACCACGCACAGGCGAATCACCTCCGGCTTGCCCAACACCACCTGGGCGATGTTGGCCTCCAGTTCGGCTACCTGGCTGTGAACGTCGGTCGCCATGGGACGGTGGATTCCTGTCGACGAGGCCGGCTGATGGGCGAGAGAGGGGGCGTCTCTCATCCGCCCGATGCGTCTATCCTAGCCGTCTACGGCGCAGGGGGTCCAGTAATATGAGAAGAGTTTGCGGCGCCGAAACTCTCACGACCCAGCGACTTACCGCAACCCTCACTTCGCACCCCGCCTGCGGCAGGGGCTTTCGTTGTTCTCACGGAGCCGGCCTTCTAAAATCCAAGTTCGTTGATGCGTTGGGCCCGGCGGGGCCTGCGTCTGCGAATCTCACATACCCAACAGATCCCTGGCCCATGAGTCATCGCTCGATACATGGCCGCCAAGCCGATGACGGCTGCCGCGACTTTCGGCAGACGCGCGTGGGGCGGCGTGCGTTCCTGCAAGCAGGTGGTCTGAGCGCTCTCGGTCTGGGTCTCCCGCAACTCTGGTCGGGACAGCAAGCTTGGGCTGAGGGGCTACCTGCCGCAGGCGGCCGCGCCCGCTCGTGCATCTTCCTGTTCATGTGGGGTGGGCCGAGCCAGCTCGACACCTTCGACATGAAACCCGACGCGCCCGACGAGGTGCGCGGCGAGTTCCAGCCGATCTCGACGAGCGTGCCGGGCGTCCAGATCTGCGAGCACTTCAGCAAACTGGCCCCATGGATGGATCGCGTGGCGATCGTCCGTTCACTGAATCATACCGACCCGGCACATTTGTCGAGTGCCCACGCCACGCTGACCGGCAATTGGGCACCGGTGATCAACAGCGACGCCGAACCGCCCGGTCCGCGCGATACGCCGCACATCGGCTCCATGTTGGCCCGCATCAACGAACAACAGATCGGCGCCCAACGGAAGACGAGCCTGCCGGCCTTTGTCACGCTGCCGTGGATTGCGCTACATCCGGCGGCTCCCGGCGGTCGCGCACCGGGACAGAACGCAGGTTGGCTCGGTCGCCGCTATGATCCGTTTGTCGTCGGTGGCGACCCTAGTGAAGACGCGTGGAACGTCGACGAGCTGGCACCCGTCGAAGGGCTGTCGATTGATCGCATTGCCGATCGTCGCGCACTACTTAACGGCATCGGTGCGCAGCGCCGCGCGCTGGAGCGGGCCGCCGAGCGCGATTTCGGCAACTTGCAGCAAAAGGCCTTCAATCTATTGGCCTCGCCCCAAGCGCGAAGCTCCTTCGACCTCCATGCCGAAACGGACGAAACCCGTGATCGCTACGGCCGCAACATCCACGGGCAGTGCGTGCTGCTGGCCCGTCGGCTGGTCGAGAATGGCGTGCCGCTCGTCTCGGTCAACTGGCACAACGACGGACGCAACTTTTGGGACACACACGGCAACAACTTCAACCGCCTGAAGAACGATCTGATTCCGCCGGCCGATCAGGCGCTCACCGCGCTTTTGGAAGACTTAGAACAAAGTGGGCGGCTCGACGAAACGCTGGTGGTGTGGGTCGGCGAGTTCGGCCGCAAGCCGCAGATCACCGCCGGCAACGCCGGCCGCGAACACTGGCCGTTCTGCTATAGCGGTCTGCTGGCGGGCGGCGGCATCAGCGGCGGCGCGGTGTACGGCACAAGCGACGCGCAGGCCGCGCATCCGGCCAGCGATCCGGCCTCGCCGCTCGACTTCGCCGCGACGATTTACCGTGCGCTGGGCATCGACCCCGAAGCCACTGTGCAAGATGCACTGGGCCGACCCGTCCGCATCAGCACGGGCCAGGCAATCGAGCCACTATTTGCGTGAGCCGCTCGGCGGAACGATCGCGGTCGAGCGCAACGGTTCCCAAACGGCAGAACCGGCGTGACCCGGACAGCCCGTCTGGCGTCCCGCCCTGTGGCTGCTCAGATTGCGATTGCGAGGATCCTGCCGGGGCGTGTTGATGGCGGAGACCGATTGTTTGCGGCGGCCAGTTTTGGGCTGGTAAACTGAAAGGGAGGTCGGCGCAGGTTCTGATCTTCTTCTCATCCTATCATGTCGAGCGTCGGCTTCATGGCACTGCTCCTGCTGGGCCGTCCGGCCAGTGAGCAGTTCGGTCCAGGAAGAGGCACCGCAGGGGCCGCACAGCATGGCCGAGCCCCCGGTCATACCATCGCCCGAGCTGTCGCTTCGCGCCAGCAACGAGCCGGCCGCTGCGCCTGGCCCCGCTGACGATCCGTCGGTACAAGATGCCACTCCGGCGCCGCCAATCTTCAAGCAAGATTCTTCGGCCACTGAAACGGTCGCAATACCGCTCATCTCCGTAGCGGTGCCCGCCGATGACGACGGCGACCAGCAGACCCAGGCGCGACGCTGGTTTCTCTGGGTCCAGCGCGCGACGAGCGCTTCGGCGAGTCTCGTGGCCCATATGATGCTGGTGCTGATCTTGGGGCTGTGGATGTTCGCCGGCGAGCCGCGCGAGCTGCCCCTTTTGCTCACCTCGCAGTGGGCCGAAGAACTGGGCGAAGCGGAACAGCTTGACGATCCCGAGCCGACGCTGATCGTCGAAGACCCTGGGCTGCTCGATCCGGAGGCCGTAGAAGTCGAAGAGCCCTTCTCGTCGAACGACGTGATACCCGAGCTTGTCACACGATTGTCGGGCTCCGTCGGTGACCTGGCGACTGATGCTGCGTTGGCCAGCAGCCCCGGGGAAGTGCATCGCCTGCTGCGCGGGCGCTCGCCGGAGGCGCGGGCCGCGCTGGTATTGCGCGAGGGAGGGAACGAGTTCAGCGAGCAGGCCGTAGCGCTGGGGCTGAAGTGGCTGGCGCTGCACCAGCACGAGGACGGGCACTGGAGTCTCGATGGATACAACCGCGTCGACAAATGCCGGGGTCGCTGCAAGGGCGTCGGCGGGCGCAGTGACACTGCCGCGACAGCACTGGCGCTGCTTCCGTTCCTGGGCGCCGGCCAGACACACCGCACGGGCGATTACACCGATGAGGTCGGGCGGGCCCTCACGTGGCTGATGAAGCAACAAGCGTCGACCGGCGACCTCCGCGGCCGAGGTGTGGGGCGAATGTACGCGCACGGGATGGCGACGATCGCGCTGGTGGAAGCCTACGCCATGACGCAGGATGAAGAACTTCGCCCGGCCGCCCAAAAGGCGATCGATTTCATCGTCGGCGCACAACATTCGGCCGGCGGTTGGCGCTACTCACCGGGCGAGCCAGGCGACACGAGCGTGTTCGGCTGGCAGATCATGGCCCTGCGCAGCGCGCAGCTGGCCTACTTGAACGTGCCGGAAGAAACGCTCGAGCGCGCGGCCCGTTATCTCGACAGCGCCGGCGTCGACCATTACGGGGCCCGATACTCCTACATGCCCCGCGGCCGCGCGACACCTTCGATGACGGCCGAAGGGCTCCTCTGCCGGCAGTACTCCGGCTGGGGACCCAATCATCCCGGCATCGACGAGGGCGTGCGTTACCTGCTCAACGACCACATCCCGCGCCGCCAGGAGGCCGACTTCTACTACTGGTACTACGGCACGCAGATGATGCACCACGTCGGCGGCCAGCCCTGGAACACCTGGAACCACGCCCTGCGCGATCTGGTGATCGACATGCAACAAAAGGGCGGCCACGAAGCCGGCAGTTGGGATCCTGTCGGCCCCTTCAGCGGCACCGGCGGACGCATCTACACCACCTCGCTGGCCCTCTGCATCCTCGAAGTCTACTACCGCCACCTGCCGCTGTATCGAGAGATGGCGGTGGATCGGTAGGGGGGGTTGCATCGTAGGGCCCAGCGGTCTGATCTACTGCGTTGATTGCATGGCGATCGCCATGCATCTGTGCTCTGCTGTTCAATCGGCGACCGGACGACACGCAAAGCCGCGAGCCTGGGTTGTAGCCAGCTACGCATAACGATCCGTGCAGTTGGTTGTTGTCGCCTCCTTGGGAATGATTGCCTTAATCAGCGAAAGATGCCTATCGACAATCGCTCCAATCGTCGATGGAGACAAACCGCTTTCGGCCATACTGCGTGCTTCCATTGCGATCCTTTGTCGTAGCAAGGCGTCGTGTGCGGAGGCGCTCTGCAATTCAGTCAGCAGATCTACGCCGGTTCCATTGATGCAGGTTGCACGTCCTTCACGCTCGTACACGCAGAGGCGATTCGCCATGTCTGAGAACCGAGTGAGAATCGCGAGCGCCGCTACTGCCATTACGAGATCGTCTTCCGGTCGCAGCGAGTAGTCAACGCGAGCTCCAATTGACGAGCGCATCACCATCATCACGGTCTGGTCTGTCGACTCGATGAGTTGCTCGAGGATGCGGCGCCCTGCCCTCGTGAATTTGCTGAGAACGCTTAAGTTATTTCGATGACGTGCAAGTTCTCTTGATTCGACCCTCAGGCTTTGGAGCACCGTCTCGTACGCTTTATGCGCACCACACATGCTCGACCTCCTGCTGTCACGCTTCTGCGATGTGGTTGACGACTGAGCTGTTTTTTGCGGCTATCGCATCAAGCAGCTCTTCGAAGGTGAATCCACGCTCGCCAGCGACCCATCGCGTAGTGTGAAATTGGGTTGCAAGGCAAGGCTGCTCTTGAACGCGCGCTACAACCTCATCAATCGGAAACGCATCTGACTCACCGTCAAACCACCATTCGAGATACTCGACGAACGTACAATTCGTTTCTGAGGCAAGAAACGCGTTAGTAAGTCGCTCGGCTCCACGCGAGCAGAATTCAAGCGCAAGTCGCCGCTTACAAGAGCGCGCCTTAGGTGCCCCCTGTGCGACAGTGTCTTCTAAACTTGTAGACATCGTGCTTCTCCCAAGAGGTTTCGTCCGGGCTAGCTCCGTCGCGCTGATCACTTGGCCCTCGGCGCCGCGCGTCGTGCTGCCGGTACCGGCCATACACTTTTTGGTGAGTCATGCGAGGAGCACGCCTTGTAAATCCCATAGCCAGCGACGCCAACCATGAGCGCGCAGCCGGAAAAAACAGCGGCATTCACGATCGCAGGACTGACTCCGATGGCGACAATTCTCAGACTGACGCCGCCAACTGTTGCGGAACAGCCGACAGATGGAGTGCACATCAACTATCCTCCGATTCAATTCAGACACTTGGCGTCGCCAGCGACTGCGCTCAGCGATCCGGCGACTCGGATCGACGTTCAACATCTCACTCAAGTCGACAAGGCGCGACAGTTGGGTCGGATTGCGCGTTGTAGTGCCGGCGAAGTCGATCATCACCCATCTATCTTCTCTGTCGTGCGGCCGTCGTCACCCACGACAAACAGACGAACCTTTTTCTCGGTGCGCGACTTTGCATCAAGGCGACTACGAATCGCCTCAGCGAGATCTATGAATCCTTTCTTCTCTCGGGAAAACCAATCAGGTTCCTCGTCCGCTGGCCGCGTAAGCACAAACGTCAGACGGTCCGCGTCTCGCATCAAATCGGCTGGGTCGACAGGCAACTCGAATCCTACGCGTTCACGCAGTTTCGAATCGTCGCAGAGGACGATTCTTTCGTACGTCGGGCGTGTTGCGTAGGCCCTCTGGGTCGCCAATTCGCTCTCGAACTGATAGAGCAACCGTAGTCGACCGTCGCGAAACGAAATGCCCTTGGCCCCAAAGACGACGTAGTCTGGGTAATAGCTCGGACTCGCGACGCCCATGGCAGCATGTTCGCCAAGCAGGCTGTGCAACGACCAATTCGTCGTACCTCCGGTGACGATGACCTGCAGAGAATCAACCCGCTTCCTGTGCCGCAGTGCGTCGCGACCCAACTCCATGACGGTCAGATTCGTCGTGACGACCGTAAGGTCGAGAGCGAGATCTTCTTCGCTCAGCGCCGAAATCATTTGATCCATCACGTAGGTATTTGTCGTACCGCTCGCAAGCTGGACAACCAGGGCAGGTCCGTCCACGTCCTGGAGCATGTGGCGGACGCAGAACGCTGCTAAACCCCGTTTTTCTTCTTCTGAACGGCGTATCTTGTAGTCGACCCACGGAGACGGATCGCGATCCGAAACTTCGTCGTTCTGGTCGCCTGCACTTCGGGCGTTGATTAGGCGACCGTGTGGTGTGTCGATAAAGCCGACCATGCGTTACCTCCTGCGTTTTGGGATCCGGAAGTTGGACACGCTCCCCTTCAGCGACGCTCTATCAAGGCGACGGAGAAGGTCACTCGCCCCGCCGTCGTCGCTCCGGGATTGATGAGCCCAGTCTGCGCAGTCCTTGATCACCGTACGGATCAGTTGCTCGTTCGACATCTTTTGACAGCGGGGATGTCGAGCGTTGAGCATGAAGTCGAATCGCAGGCCATCGCCATCTACCCGGGCAAAGCGATGTGCGATGACACGATTTCGTTGTTCCGCTGGTGATAAAAACGGGAGACGCGTAACGACGAGTGCGGCGCGCACTTGGCTGTGTGCTGATGTCGCCTGCCGCATCGTGAGCTGCGCTTCGCCACGGTAGTCGTCGACGACTTGGTAGTTATCGCCGGACTCGACGATCGAACGCACGTAGGCCTTTGGCTGCTCGGCGGCATCTTGTGATGTGTGTGTGCCCACCCGTCGTGCGACTTCGTCTGCAATTGCATCTGCAATTGCCTTGCAGTGGACGTCGCTTGGCAGTGATTTTTTGTTAAACCAGCGGCTGACGAGTCCGTCAGCCACGTTAACGGATTTGGCAAGGTGTGTTGCCGTGGAGAAAACTTCCCGCGCCATTGCAACGATTTGTGCTTTTTGCGCGTCGCTCAGTGTTTGCCTTGGCATGCCATCCCCCAGTTGCTGATGACCAACGTATCCGCGCTAAGCAACGGGCGCAAAGTATCGCGCGCATCCGCAATTGCAAGGAATTTGTACGGCGCGCAACGCGCGCGACGCCAAGAGCCCCACAACGCGAGGCGTATGCCTACGACGCGCAAACAGGTTGAACGCGTGACACGTGCCAAACGCATGGGAGAGCTACTCGCGAAGCGACGTCTATAGAGGGCGCGAGCTGCGCGTAGTCTAAAACGCAATTCGGAGGCCGGACGTCGCGGCACCGCGGCGATCATCTGCAAGGGAGATTGACCGAGCTAGCGCATCGCCGCGACTAGCCCTCAAGCCGCGCGAGGAACTCCGCCAGCTTGCGGCCGATGCCCTGGGCGGCTTGCTGCTTCTTTTCGTCCTTGAGCGAGCCGTCGTCGGCAAAGGCTTCGTGGGCTCGCGGAATGGCCAGTTGATCGGGTAACACCACGACGCCGATGTTGCCGAGGATGGCGCGGACGTGGACGAGTCCGCGCAGGCCGCCGAGTGCTCCCGGCGAGGCGCTCAACAGCGCGGCGACTTTGCCCTGGTAGGCCGCCAGGGGCGGTTCGCCGTCGGCGCGACGCGAAACCCAGTCGATCGTGTTTTTCAGCAGTGGTGTGATCGAACTGTTGTATTCCGGCGCGGCGATCAAGAGTCCCTGATGCTCGACGAAGAGTTGCTTGAGCCGCGTCGCATTCACGGGCGTACCTTGTTCGCGTTCGAGATCCTGATCGAACAGCGGCAGCGGGTAGTCGCGCAGATCAACGTGCGTGACGTCCGCGCCGGCGTCCTGCGCTCCTTGCGCGGCAATCTGCAACAAACGGCCGTTGAATGATTCCCGTCGCGTACTGCCGGCGAATGCCAGGATGCGGGAAAGCTGTGTGCTCATCGACTATGCCCCTTCCTGTTCGGCCGCAGCGCCGGCCAGCCGCTCCCAGGTCTGCTTGGCCGCCTCGAGACCGTAGCCCGGCTCCTGGCAGGTGAACTGTTCGCAGATGTAGACGGCCGGCGTTTCAGTTCCGGGCTCTTTACCGGCGAAGGCTGCAGCGAGCGGCGCCGGCATCGGCTGTTCGCTGTTCGTATCACGGCAGGCGAGCACGCGGTTAGGCAGGAAGCGGCTGTGTAGGTCAGCGAGAGCTGCGCGGGTCGGGTCGGTGTTGGAGTCGCCGACCAGGATGATCTCGGGCGTGGGGCCTTCGGCGAAGTCGGCGGCCAGCAATAGTTGCCCGGCCGCGGCTGGCGAGCGTTCGACGAGCGCGGCGAACGTCTCAAGGATCCCTTGTGCTGCGTCGAGATAGTCGCTGCGACCTGTAAGTTTGCCCAGCCGCAAGAGCACGGTGGCCGCCATCGCGTTTCCGCTGGGGACAGAACTATCGACGATGTCCTTCTGCCGGGCAATCAGCTTTTCGTGATCGTCGGCCGTGTAGTAGAACCCGCCCCCCTCGGCATCGGCAAAGTGGGCCAGCACGATGTCGGCCAACTCGACGGCCGTCTCGATCCACCGGGCTTGGAAAGTCGTCTCGTACAGAGTCACCAGCGCTTGCGCCAGACAGGCATAATCGTCGAGATACGCGTCGAGCGTCGCCTGACCAGCGCGCCAGGTGTGCCACAAGCGGCCGTCGTCGCGGCGGAAGTTATCGAGCAGGAACCCGGCTGCCTTCTCTGCCGCCTGGGTATAGCGCGGCTCGGCGAGCACGGCGCCGGCCATCGCCAGCGCGTCGATCAACAGCGCGTTCCAACTCACCAGCACTTTGTCGTCGCAGCCGGGCCGGACGCGCTGGGCGCGGACTCCACGGAGTTTTGCCCGCGAGCTCTGTAACTCGGTTGCCAACTCATCGGCATCGCGATTGAGGATGGCGGCGCATTGCTGGAGCGTCTTAGGGCAGTTGAGAATGCTCTGGCCTTCGAAGTTGCCGCCGGGGCTGACGTCGTAGACGTACGAGAACGCCTTGGCAGGCGCGGCGCCCAACACTCCTTCGATCTCCTCGGGCGTCCACACGTAGTACCGGCCTTCGACCCCTTCGCTGTCGGCATCGAGCGTGCTGTAGAACCCGCCGGCCGGATCGGTCATCTCGTCGAGCCAGAAATCGAGCGTCTCGCGGGCCACCCGGGCATAGTCGGTACGGCCGGTTGCCTGGTAGCCTTCGAGATAGCAGACGGCCAACAGGGCGTTGTCGTAGAGCATCTTCTCGAAGTGCGGCACCAGCCACCGCTCGTCGACCGAGTAGCGGTGGAAGCCGCCGCCGAGGTGATCGTAGATGCCTCCGGCCGCCATCTTGTCGAGCGTGAGCGAGACCATCTTCATCAGACCTTCGCGCGGTTCGCGGCGCCAGGCGCGCAACAGCACGCGGAGGTCCATCGGATGCGGGAACTTCGGCGCGCCGCCGAAGCCGCCGTGCTGAAAGTCGAACACGCGCTCGAGGTGCGCGGCCGCCGTGTGTACCGCGTCGCGCGGCAGCGATTGCCGGGCCGCAGCGAACCGGCCGGCTTGTTCGATGTGGGCCGTGAGCTTATCGGCCTGTTCTTCGGCTTGCGGGCGGCGATTCTGCCAGGCATCGATCACCGCGGCCAGCACCTGGTCGAAGCCGGGCATGCCGTGTCGCGGTTCCGGTGGCCAGTAGGTGCCGCCGTAGAAGGGCCGGCAGTCGGGCGTGAGAAAGACCGACATCGGCCAGCCGCCGCGGCCGGTCATGATCTGCACGGCCTGCATGTAGATTTGATCCAGGTCGGGCCGCTCCTCGCGGTCGACCTTGATGCAGACGAAGTTCTCGTTGAGCACGGATGCGATGGCGGGATTCTCGAAGCTCTCGTGTTCCATCACGTGGCACCAGTGGCAGGCCGCGTAACCGATCGACAGGAAGATGGGCCGCTCTTCCTGGCGGGCTTGACCGAGCGCTTCTTCGCCCCAGGGATACCAGTCCACCGGATTCTCAGCGTGTTGCAGCAGGTAGGGGCTCGTGGCGGACGCGAGGCGATTGGGCATCAGGCACTTCCGGTTAGTGGAGCGTCAGCCCGATTCATTCGGGCGACGCGCAACGATCGCCAAAGACGCGAGTGCTTTGGCGCAAACAACATGGTAGTGCTCCGCCGAACGGCTCCAACTCGAAAACGAAGTCTTGACGGAGCACTGGAGGCACGGCGGGCATTGCCGAAGTATAGGGGGCGCCGTCACGTGGTCGAGTCTCGCTCTTGCCAACGCGAACCCCGGGGCAAGCCGCATAAGAGCACTGCTGGGCAAGCCAGCAGTGGCACCCGGCGCAACGTGCGGCGGGGTATGGCTCATTATTCGGCCCAGGAAGGTTGCTGGTGCGAGACACGCCGCAACTGAAGAATGTGCCTGACCCCCTGTTGCCAAGCACAACAAAAACAGCCGAGCCGGCAACTCGGTCCGGCTCGGCTGTGGTGTCGACTTAGGGTGCGGGGCTACTCGATGATCGATTGCAGCACGACGCACTTGCGGGTGTTGTGCGTCTTGCCGCGTTCGAAGGCCACCGGCACCGTGCGATCGATGATCGCAAACATCCGATGCCGCCGCGTCTCGCCCGTATCCGCGCCCAACTCACCCAACAGCGTAAAGCCATCGGGAAGGGCGCGTTTGAATTCTTCTTGCGAATAGTTGAGCTCTTCGTAATAGGGGCTGTACTGCGCTTCCTCGACCTCGAAGAAGCCAACCGTGATCCACACGGCGTAGACGTTCGACCGCGTGGTGACCAGATTGCTCAGGCGATTGAGCAACTGATAGCGAAACGCCGAATGGCGGTTGCTGTCCGTGTTCGGGCTGGCGGAGGTGAAGCCCAGCAAGGGCTCGTTGGGGTTCGTCGGATCGGGACGCATCAGCGTCGATTCGACGCCCGGGTGCTCCAGATCTGCAATCGGCACGTAATCACCACCGCCCGAGCCGCGGAAGGGTCGCGCGAAGTGCGACGGTAAGAGCGACGTCGGTGATGGCGGGTTCGGCTGCCCGAGCATGTTGTTGCCGGTTTGTCCGTCGCCGCGGCGACTATCGACGAACTGGTCCCACAGCATGGGGTCCCAGTGCCCGCCCAACAGTCCGCGCAGCACGTCCTGGTGATAGATCGTGTTGATGTTCACCTTGCCGGGTTCGCGGAAAGCCGAGAGGTAGTTGAACGGCGGGGTATAGACGCGCCGCCCGCCGGCAAAGGAACTCTGCCAGCCGAAGCGCGTCAGGTTGGGCGCGAACGTCGTCGACCAGGGCTGCGCGGCCTGATCGCTGGCCTCGAACAGCTTGGGATCGAGCATTTGCGTCGTGCCCGAGAACCGCGACGGGACGTGGATGAAGTCGAAGATGCGGTACAGATCGTTCCGCTCGGTACCGTCGCTGCTCTGGAAGAAGTTGAGTAGGTGGGTGACTTGTTGCGTGTCGTAGTCGCCGCGGAACTCGCCTTTCTCTTCCGTGTCGTACATGTCGACCGCTCCCGTATCGCGGAGCGAATACTCGGCCAGCAGCATGCTGGGGCTCGACTTGGGCACCAGCATCAACTCGTAGGCGCTCATGTACGGTCGATTGTTCCACGGCAGCCACGGAATCGGCCTGCGCGGATAGCCGACGAAGTAGTCTTCGTCGAAGCCCGACGACTGCAGCGGCGTGCCGACTCCCAGCGTGCCGGCCAACTCCTGACGCCGCCACCAACGCGGATCGCCGGCCATGGCGGGCTGCTCCTGCCAGGGAGTGTTGAGATAGCCGAGCGTGTGTTGGAAGTTACCATCGTTGGCCGTCGGCGCGTTTCCTTGGCCGGCCATTTCACTGCCGGCCCACTGCCGCCAGAGATTTGAGTTGGGGTCCGTCGCGCCCGGGTTCGGCGCATCGCCGAGCCGCTCACGGGTGCGAATCTCCGGCTGCGGTGCAGGGGGCATTGTCGACTCAGTGTTGTAGACCCACAGGTCCAGCGGCATGCTGTCGACAGTCAAATACGGATTGTTCGTGTCGTGCCACGGCTCCATCGGATTGGCCAGCCGCTGCAGATAGACGCGGGTGTAGGCGCCGATGTTCTGCGGACTCGACTCCGCAGTCGTGCCAACTACGCCGTACCATTCCTCGTTGGCTGCCGCGTCCCAGGGCTGATCCTCAGGGGCGCCTGGCAACGTGCTACCGCCGCGTTGTCCGGCGTAGTTATCCAGTGGCTGCGAAATGTTGAAGCGGTGCGGGCTATTGATCGTGATCGCCAGCGGCGGACGGACTTCGTCGTCGCTAGGCTGTACGGCGCCCTGCCCATCGCCCTGATAGCGCGGATAGGGATTGCTCATGCCGTCGTTTTCGACCAGCAGGTTGCGCGTCCCCTGGTTGTCCATCTCGATGCGCGGGGGGGTTCCGCTGGGACCGAGTTCCAGATCGCTGGTCGTTTGCACCGGCGAGGGTGGCGATCCCGGCGCGACGCCCGGTGACCCCACGACCACGTAGCCGCCCGGCGCGACATGGATCTGGCCGCCCGCGCTGCGATGGTATTTGACTTGACCGCCTGTGATCGTCGCGTTGGGAGCCTGCTGCGTGAAGTAAACGGTGCGCTCAATGCTCGTGGCCAGCAGCACCGGGTCGAGGCGCTCCGGATCGTGCGGTGTCGGATGGTTTTGCAACGTGGGATGAGCCCCAGTGTTGGGCGTGCCGATCGCCAGCCGCCAGATCGGTTGGTCCGTCGTGCCCGGCACGGTCTTGTCCAGTTGGAGTTCGGGGCGATCGGCCGGCGTCGGCTGCTCGTAGAACTCGCGGGGATACTGACTCATGCCCGAGTTGGGATTGAAGATTTCGATCATCGCCCAGCCCATCGGCTGATCGACCTGATCGAAGTCCTCGTCATTGTTAGGCGGCGCGTCGGTCGTTCGTCCATCGGGCGTTTGCAGGTCGTCCGTGGCCATGTCGTGCCCGGCGACGGTTTCGGTGATCAGCAGTTCGGGCCGCTCGCAGCCCCAGATCAATTCGCGGTCGGGTGAGGTGTCGACGGTCGTGTAGTCGCCGTCGACGTCCCAGCCGTTGAGGATGTTCGTGTCATACTCAAACGGCGTCATCACGGAATCGCGGTCGTAGAAGTCCACGGCGTTGATGGCCCACTGGGCCAGATCGCGCTCGTCGATCTCCGACGCCGCGACCTCGCTGTTGCGGAGCAACACGGCCAACACGTAGAGGTGGCGGGCGAGGTGATGCCGGGCCAGCAAACCTTGCTTGACTGCATCGGCGGGAGTGGGCGCGTGGCCGTCGCTATCCAAATCGAAGCGCACCGGGCCGCCCGTGACGTTGCTCCACAGCTCCTCTTGCGGACCTCCGGAGAGCGGCATCTCGCCCGGCTCGTCGACCACGCCGTCGCCGTCGTCGTCGTAGCCGTTGCCCAATAGGCGGTTGATGTCGAGTTTCAACCCGTCGAACAATTGCGGCGAGAGCCCGACGATCTGCTGGTCGGCCCGGTCGTCGGCAGCGGGGACCAGTAGCTCGAGCAGCTTGTCCAACAGCGGCCCGGGGGCCATCCGACTGAGCCACTCGTTGCCGAAGTCGTCTTGCAGTTCGCCCATCGCCAGCCGCGTGGCGACGGGAATGTCCGCGCTATCGTAGGTGACGAGGTTGCGGTTGCGCTGCGCCTGGGGCCCATTGAGAAACGTCTCGGGTGCAAGCTGCAACAGGCGGTCGCTCAATGTCCCCACGTCGGAGTCGAAGATCCGCATGAGCGTTTCCAGATCGGCCGCCGTAAAAGGCTCATCGGCCGCAGCGCGGACGGTGTTGTTGTTGAGCGCCGCCTGCATGCGGCGCGTGCGGTTGCCGCTGGTGTCGAACTCGTAGGGGTCGTCGACCGCATCGTCGCCTTCGCCGTGGGAGATCATGATCGCGCCACCGCCGCCGAGGTCGACGACCGGTGTGCCGTCGCCATCCATATCCGCCGACATCCCATAGTGCCCCTGGATATTGCCGGTACCATCCACGGACCGAGCGACCGGGACGTCGCCGCGGAGGTCGGCAAGTGATGCGCCGTAGGCCGACTGGGCTGGCGGCGGGGGGAAGTTGTCGTCTTGCAGCGTGCCGTCGCCCCAGCCGGTCAGGGGGCCGTCGTCGAGCGTGCCGACCGGCACCGTGCCGAAGCGCGGAACGTGGCGTCCTCGCTCGGTGAAGTTGCCGTTGTCACCGTCTAAATCGTCGTCGAAACCGGGATCGCCCCAGTCACCGCCCGCAGAGTCCCACACGGTCGTGCGGCCGGGCATGGGAATCCGCGGGTTCGTGGTGTTGAGCACCTGTTCGTGCATGTACAGTTCGCCGTACCGGCCCGCCACGAGGATGGGCGGGTCGACCTGCGTGTCGTAGCGGCCGTGCAGGAGCCAGAAGAGTTCCTGCGGCTTGAAGGGGTCGGTCTCCGTGGGATAGGCCGCTTGTCGGAACACGTGGTTGAGCATCACGTCGGCCGGACCGTAACCCTGGCCGATGGGCAACAGCGCCTCGCTGTTTTGATCGGCGAAGGGACCCACGAAGCGCACCAGCGGCCAGTTGGGATTGTTGCGCACCAGGTGCATCGGCGCGCCGTGGTGATTGAGATTCAAACGGCCGTCGAGGTCCAGACAGAGAATGGCCACCAGCGGCTTGTAGCGGCGTCCCTCTGAGTCGGTCTGCACTTGCAGGCCGATGTCCGCCCAGTTGCTGTCCGCCTCGCCGTTGCCGTCGTTGTCGACGTCCCAGGGACCGTCTTTGAACCAGAAATTGGCCGTTCCAGGGGGCGATGCCTCCCAGAGCCGGACGGGCACCGCGGGATTCGCGACGGAGAAGCCCGGGTGATCGTAAAGATTGGGCCGCAGGAGGATCTTGCGCGTCAGGTCGCGCTGCGCTTCGGCGCTGCCCAACAAGATGGGGTCGGTCACCATGCGGTTGAGCAGCCAGTAGTTGATGAGCGCCGGCCGATGCAGCGAAGGAATCGCGACGCGAAAACGAGGCGGTCCCCCACCAGGCGGCGACGTGTCCCAGATGTTGGCGGCCAGCAGCAGATTCTGATAGTCGGCCGCGTCGTAGTCTTCGTCGGCACCGCCGAAGCCGGCAGGGTCGAACTCAACAGCCGCGTTGAGGTAGTCGCCGTCGGCGGCATCGTCGTAGTCTTCGTTGTCCGCGAGTTTCTGCGCCTGCAAGCTGTGGTTGGGCAGCAGGGCCCGTTCCCAGCCACGCTGATCGCCGGTGGCCTTTGGATTCTCGTTGACCTTGTAACCGAGGATCGACGCGGGCAGCGTCGAGCGGCTGGTGAGACCATAGCCCGTCCCATCGAATGGACGGTCGTTGATGATGAAGCGGTCGCCGAGATCGGGCTCGTTGCCGCCGAAGTTCACCACGTAGAGTTGCACGACGGAGTTGGCCGTGGGCGGATCGTCCTGGGCGGGTGTGGTGCGAATGATCCGTCGCGAGAGGCCGGCCGCGGGACCTTCGATGAAGGTGATGATCCGGCCGTCGTAGGCTCCCGGCTGGTCGCTGGGAGTGAAGTTTTCGAACCGCGACGAGAGCTCCATCCCGAAGGAGTTCGACACCAGGTCTTCCAACCGTCCCTTGATGGGCGGGCGGCCGTACATGTCTTCCAGCAGGCTGGCGGTGCGGAGCACGCTGGTGACGTTGTCGGTGCCGACGAGCACCTGATCGAGTGCTTCTTCCAGCACGTCTTCAGGCCGCTGGGCTTCGACGTCGGTGAGGGCCGCACTGCGGGCGGCCCGCATCTGGATGCCGGTCACAAGCACGAAAGTGATGGTGATGGCCGACATGAGGGCCAAGATGGCCATGGCCACCAGCAGCAACACGCCGCGGCGGTGGGCAGGGTGCAGAGTCATGGTCGAAAGTCTCCTCGCGAAGCGAATCGTTTGCCCCGGCCCGCTTCGGAAGGGAGAAGCTTGCTCTTCTCGATTCTCGTTATCGTCTCTTCAAGTTTCGTGGTTACTGCACACAGCGACCCGCTAAGGCCGCCGATTGATCGTCTTCTCATACACCGCCACCACCCCATCAACGAGAACGGCGTAGGGTTGGTCGTAAGGTGGTTGAACTGCCGGCCATGGATTGCCGTTGGGATTGGGATCCGTCCAATCTGCGCCGTCCAGCGTGATTGTGCGGATCCAGTTGCCCGTGTTCGGGTCGACGCGTGGCCCGCTGTCGGTGGCCACAACACGGTACCAACGGTATACCGGCAAGTAGGTTCGGTCTTGGCTACCACTGAAGAATGTAGGCCCGGCTGCCGCGCCGCCGGGATTGGGCGGCCCCGCAGTGCCGCGCGGCGTCCACGAGCAAACCATGATCCATTGATTGGGTGCAACGTCTAGATAATCCTCGGCCTGTTGACCCGTCATATCATTGGCAGGCCCGCCGGAGATAGTCACATCACCGCCTCCGATACCGACGCCGCCCGGGAACTGTATGAAACAGGTCCGCTCACTGGGAAGTTGAGCAGCAACGTCGGCGAAACTCGCGTTTCCTACTTGCTCCACTCCCTCGTCCAGCGGTCGTCCCTCGTAGACGATGATTGAGACACGGTAGTTGGTGCGCGACGATGGAGGAATGTCTACAACTCCAAGCGTCATGTCGTTGACCGCTACAACTTCTTGCGGCGAGCGGCTGACCATCACCATCCATGAGTAGCCGCCTTCGGTCTGCGGAACTTGCGCATCGCCGCCCGTGTACATCCGCTGCGGCGCAAGTGTCGCGTCGTCTGGCGAGTTGAAAACCGGGTCGAACGATGACGTGAACGTTCGCTCGGCGAGGAGGGGCGTCATCACAGTATCGATGAACGACGGGCCGACCGGTGGGTTCGGTAGAACCTGTGGAATCTGGGCGGCTGGCTGACCAGTGATCGTTCCATCGAAATCTTCCAGCCCCTTAAGCGAGACGCGGGGCATCCGTGGGGCGTCGAACGTGGGTGTGTGGTCCATGCTGTAAGGGAACGTCCACCCGGGCCAATTCCCTGGCGGGACGGCTCCTTGGATTTCAATCGCTTCGGCGATGAACAACGGATCGATGCAAAACGTCTCCGCCCAATCATCGACGTTTCGACGACGACCGAGTGATTCGTAAGCAGGATGAACCCATGCCGAATCGGGGTGAACCCATGTTCGCTCAAGCGCACCCGAGCCCGGGTTAAACCACACCCAGCGATCCGGCTCGAGGATGCCGCGGGCGACGACTTGGCCGAGGGCGGCTCGGCCGAGTTGGGCTCCGGCGTCGAAGTTGTTGACCTGGGCGATGCGGTGTCCGCCCAGGGGGACCAGCGACATCAGTCCCAACACGCCCACGCTGAGCACGAACGTCGCGATCAACACCTCCAACAGCGACAGACCCGACCGCCGGCGCCACGTTGCGCGCATCCCCGGGTGCCACTGCTGGCTGGCCCAGCAGTGTCCGTCACCGCGCGAAGCGTTTTCAAGTTGTGTATCAAGCAGGTACATCACCAATCACCGCCCTCCCACGCCCAGGGCCTGCAGGGCGAATGCCCGGGAGTCGCGGAGTCGCTGGAGGACTGAAGGCAGCCCATTTGGTTCGTAGTTGGTTAACGACACTTCAGCGACGGTGGTCACTCCGGTTTGCGGATTGATGGCCACCCAGTAGTTGTCCGGGTCGACCGCGTTGAGCATCGTCGGCTTGAGGTTGTTGCCATCCAACGGGTCCGGCTCCACCGGATCGTCATCCGTCACCGGCAGGTTCTCGACTTTGCCCACCAGCAGGAAGAGTGGCTCGGTGAGGGAGTTCGCGACCCAATCAAGATGACCGTAGTCGGTCGCCGGGTCGTTCGTTGCAACAAGGTGAAAGATGCTGTCGGGCGTGCCATTGGGCGAAAAGAGGAGGATGACCGGCTCGTTGTGCCCCTCGACACCACCAGATGAAGTCTTATGCAGAGCCTCCGCGCTGCCCGCGTAATTCCTGTTGTCCGTATCACCGAGCGACCGGGGCAATAACGGGGCGCTTGACTCACCCGAGTAAAACAGATCAATCACAGCCCCTTCGGGCAGTTCAACCGATCCGGCTGCACTCTTGCGTGGTTGGCGGATGATTTGGAATGGGACGCCGGCGGCGCCGTCCGCGATCACAATCCTGTCGGACGAGTCGAGCAACGGCACCGGTGTTCCGATGGGCTCAAGAGTCCAAGGTGTTGCCACGCTTGGTGCACCGAGGAACTCCGGAAGCTGAGAATCGACGGGGCCATCGGCAATGCGAAACGTGAGCTGACGATTGTTGAGCACGATCAGGTCACCGACGCGAACCAGTTGTTTTGGCGGTACCAAGGCACCGCTGTTGCGGACAACGAAACTGGTTAGCAGCAGGTGCGGCGGAACATTGGGTGGCAATGGAACCATCGGATGCTGGTAGACGACTACTGTGTCGAACGTCTCGCCCGAGTACGGCGGTGGCACCTCGCAGGCGGACATGGAGACGATCGTCTCACGATCGCGGGCGTCTCGACCGTTGACCGGATCGCCGGGCAAGCCCTCAAGCCAGATGCCAGCGGGGCGGCCGATTTCGATCGCCCGGGCGCGAGCCGAGGCGATGAACGCGGAGACTGCGCGGGCCGATTCGCGTTGGCGGCGAGCGTCGCCCGAGGGAGCGATGATCGGCACGGCGACCGCCGTGAGGCTGATCACGATCACGACCACGACCAACAGCTCAATGAGCGTCATGCCGCGTCGCGGCGAGTCGTGCGAATTGTGACGCAAGTCGCTCATGCTACGGGCTGGCGAAGAGGTGATTGTGAATGTTGTCGAGCTCGGTGCCGTCGAATTCGAGTCGCTGCGCGGCGCCGCCGATGATGCCTGCCTGCAACCTCGGCTCAACGTCGCCGCGCTGGCGATCGATATCCTGGAAAGATGACGGTGAATCCTCCAGTAGCGCGTAGGGGTCGTGGCGACGGAGATCGCCTTCCGGATTCCACCGAAACGCCAGCGAAAAGCTCTCATTGGGCCCGGCGGAAACGATCAGCGGGAAGAGCCGATAGCCACGCGGCTCGGTCGCGTCGTACTTGCGATCGAGGCCGCGAGGATCGAACGGATCGCGCTCTGCAATGGGATCGCGAACCAGCCCGCCGCCACCTGTTGGATCAGGGACCAGCGGCTGCATATCGGAAACGAAACCGGCGGGCCAGCGAATCCACTCAATCGGATTGCCCCAGGCGTCGACGATCTCGGGCATCCCGTCGCCGTCCGTATCAGCCACGTCGCGGTCCGAAATCAGGTTCCCGTCGTCCGAGCCGAGATTGCCCGTGGTGAGGATCATGTAGAGGCACTCAGCCGATTCGTGGCCCTGTTCGATCCGGTTGAACACCTTGGGCAACGTGTCGAGGTCGGGATTCGAAGGATCAATGAGCTGACTGATACGGGCCAGGTACGCGCGCTGCAGCGCGGGCATGACGGGCTCAAGCTGGTTGGTGTTGAAGTCCCATTTCTGGAGGAAGACTGGCGTGAACTGAGTCGGGTTCACGTCGGAATAGTGATCCGGGAGTTCCATCCGCATCAACTCGCGCAGCGCGAGCAACTTGATCGCGGCGATGAACTCGGCTTCGCCGTTCGGATCGGTCGGATTGCTGTCTAGGTACTCGAAGTTGTCGTAGACGTTGGGGGCTAATGTATTGATGAAATCGTTGACGTAGTCTGTGCGATTAAAATCGCCAATATTGATCGGCAACCGTCGCGTCTGGTACTGCTCCCAGCGGAGCGCGATCATGTCGTGAATTTTGCGGACGGTGACTTCGGTGCGGCGGCGGCGAGCGGCTTCTTGTGAAGCGAACAGCGCGCCGAGGACCATCGAGGCCAGGATGGCGATGATCGAGATCGTCACCAACAGTTCCGCCAATGTGAAACCGTGACTTGTACGACCCGGCTTGCCCCCCGGTAGAATCAGGGGGTCAGGCACATTTTTCGGCCGCCGCATTTTTCGGAGAGCGACACCGACCGGCCGAAAAATGAGCCAGACCCCGCCAGGGTGCCACTGGCTGCTTGCCAGCCAGTGTCGATGTAGGAATTGCCTATTCGGCTGCTGCTCTGAGCCGAACGATGTCGCAAGGGTCTTTGTCGATGGGGGGGCACACACACTGGCTGGCAAGCAGCCAGTGGCACCCGACTTGGCGAACAGAGCCTGGTTCGCACGTGCGTCGTGAATACCGCCGTGGCTAGCACTGCTGGACGAACCACCAGCCGCACCAGGGCGTTTCGGGTTGTTTGCCGGGACAGACATGAAACCGTTAGTCCTCGATGTTGCTCTCTAGCTTCCCTTCCAGGAAGTTGCCGAGGTTGTCGAATTCTTCTGCATCGACGCTTGTAGGCTCAAGAGGGGGCGGAAACCCGAACTGCAAGTAGCTTGCTGCCGGGTAGTCGCAAAGCTGCATGACCTTGAGCTGCAATGTTCCCGCATCGAGGGCGGTCAGGTTGCTGAAGCGGTTGTCGTTGCCCGCGCACAGGATCTGAAATGCCTCGGCACTGCCAAAACTGGATTCAGAGGGAAATGCATCGACGGCCTGCGAGCCGCTGGGGTTCTGTGCGGCGTAGCTTTTCAGATAAGGTCGCGCGAAGCCCCAACTGTCTTGAACCATCTCCCACTCGTCGTCGTTGTTGGCGGGATTGTCGTTACGCGGATGCGTGAACGGCGGATAGTGGGGGAACAGCCCGTAGGCTGCGGCGTCGAAATAGGCATACGGAGGAGTATCTTCGACCTCGCCGCCATAGTCGGGGACGTACTCAGGCCATCCATCCCGATCGCTGTCGACCAGACGCCGCGTGTCGAACTCGAACACGGTGTCGGTACGTTCGGGTTGAAACTCTTGGCCAATCAAGTTATTGCCCGTCGGATCAAATTCCGGCAGAAACGGATTGGCGGGATCGCGCGCGAACCGCGTCAACTCAACCGTGTAGCCGTTGTCATCCGCCTGCGTTACGTGCGGCATACCGCCGAGCCAAAGCACTAACGATTCCGCCGCGTCGAGCTGCGTGAAATCGAGGTAATTCGTCGTGACGTAGAAGCTCGGATCGAGCGGATACAGGTCCTCGATCAGCTGAGCCATGTCGTCCAGGTCGACGTCACCGCTGCCGTTTAGATCCGTCAGCCTGAAACGCGGAAAGGCCTTGCGCAAAAACCGCATCAGACGTTGGGTGTATGCGACCTCAAGCGTGGGGTCGAGCACGAACATGTTGAACGTATCGGCAGTCCCCAACGCCGGCGGAACCGCCCCACCGTGGTCGTTCTTGAAGTTGTTCATCGCGACATCGAGTTGCCCGACTTCTTGGGCAACTCGTGCGTTGGCGGCGGCGGTCAACGCCGGTCGGGCGGCGACGATGAGGAGGCTGGCGAGGATGCCGATGATGATGATGACCATCATCAGTTCGACTAGCGTGAAGCCCGGGCGGTGATGGGGGGCGGGCCGTCGCATTTTGGGTTTCTCCTAGATTGTGTCGCGGTGCGCGGCGGCGCGGATGCGTTTGTTTAGCCACTGAGGGTTTGAATGAGCGAGATGAGCGGCAGGAAGAGGGCGATGACGATGAAGCCCACCATGCCACCCAACACGACGATCATCAGCGGTTCCAAGAGACTGACGAGGCTTTCGGTCAGCACCGAGACCTCTTCGTCGTAGGTGTCGGCCACTTTGTAGAGCATCGTGTCCAGCTCGCCCGTCTCTTCGCCCACGTCGACCATGTTGACCACCAGGTCGTCGACGATGCGGTTGTTGATTTTCAAGAGGTACAAGAGCACGCCGATCGGTCCGGCGATGAACAGAAACCAGAAGAACAGGGCCACGGGGTGAAAACCCGGCTTGGAGAATTCTTTCATCGGCCGGGCGATCGACTCGCCTTCGCGAATCGAATCGTAGACCTTGCCGTACATCCGCTCGAAGACGGCGTTGCCGCTCGTCTCGCGGGTGATGTTGAGCGCCTCGAGAATCGGCACGCCACTGGCCACCAGCGTGCCCAGCGTGCGGCTGGTGCGGGCCATGATGTTCTTTTCGACCAACTGGCCAAAGATGGGCATCTGCAACGTGAACATGTGCCAGCCCATGCGGCCATAGGAAAACTTGGAGACGAGCTTCACGAACAGCACGACGCCGATGGGAATGGCGGGAATGGTGAACCAGTAGTTGCCGACCCAGTTCGACATCCAGATGAGCAGTTCAGTAATGGCGGGCAGCGGCGTGTCGAACTCCTCGAAAATCTTGCGGAAGGCCGGCACGATCTTGAGCATGATGAACACGAGAATGCCCACGGCCACCGCCACCACGACCACGGGATAGACCAGCGCGCCTTTGACCTTGCGCTTCAGGCTTTCGGCGCGTTCTTTGAACTCAGCCAGACGACGAAGGATGACTTCCAGGGCACCGCCCGCCTCGCCGGCTTTGATCATGTTGACGTACAGGCGGTCGAAGGCTTTGGGCGACTTGGCCATCGCTTCGGAGAGCGTGGCGCCGGCTTCGATCTCGTCGCAGACGTCGATCAGGGAGTTTTTCAGGCGGCCCGGCTTGGACTGCTGTTCGAGAATTCGCAGACTGCGGAGAATCGGCAGGCCGGCGTCCTGCAGAATGGAAAGCTGCCGGGTGAACGTGGTGAGCACCTTGCCGCCCACGCTGCCGATGGCGAAGGTCTTGCCCTTCTTGGTCGTGGCCTTCTTTTCGGCCGATTTGCGACTCTTCTTCGTCGAGATCTTGGTGACGAAGTAGCCGCGCTGCCGCACCATGGCTTGCGCTTCTTCTTCGCTGGCCGCTTCGACGACGTCCCGGATCTCCTGTCCGGTGGCGTCCATGGCTTCGATTTGGAACGTGGGCATTGATCTTGCTCCTGACCCGGGCGGTGAAGCGCGCGGCTATCCTTCGAGGATCGTTTCGCGGATCACCTCATCGATGGTCGTCACCCCTTCGAACGCGGCTTTGAGGCCGGCGTCTCGCAGGCTGACCATGCCGTAGTGTTTCGCAGTTTCGCGCATCTCGTCGGTGCTGGAATTCTGCATCACCATGTCGCGCAGATCGTCGTTGATGATCATCAGCTCAAACAACCCGCAGCGGCCCTTGTAGCCGGTGTTGTTGCAGGCTTCGCAACCACGTCCGCGATAGAACTTCTTGCCCGCCACGTCCTCGGCGCTGAGCTGCAAGTCGGCCAGCGCTTCGGTGCTGGGGGCCGATTCTTCGCGGCACTGGGTACAGACGCGACGCACGAGTCGCTGGGCGAGAATGGCTTCGACCGTAGCGGTGATCAGAAACGGCGGGACGCCCATGTCGCGCAGCCGCGTGATGGTGCCGGGCGCGTCGTTGGTGTGCAGCGTGCTGAACACCGTATGTCCGGTGAGCGACGCCTGCACGGCGATTTCGGCCGTCTCGTAGTCGCGGATCTCGCCCACCAGAATCTTGTCGGGATCTTGCCGCAGAATGGCCCGCAGGCAAGCGGCAAACGTGTTGTCGATCGACGGATCGATGGGCACCTGCACGATGCCGTCGATGTCGTACTCGATGGGGTCTTCGGTCGTGATCAGCTTGTCGGTGATGTCGTTTAGTTCGCTCAATGCTGAGTAGAGCGTCGTGGTCTTGCCCGATCCCGTGGGCCCGGTGACCAGAATGATGCCGTTGGGCTTTTGGATCACCTCGCGAAACGTCTGCAAGGTGGGCGGGTCCATCCCGACGTTGTTGAGATCGAGCGACACGACCGAGCGATCGAGCACCCGCATCACGACGCTCTCGCCGAACATGGTGGGCAACACGGCAACGCGCAAATCGACAGGATGACCCCCGACGGTGAGCTCGATGCGACCGTCTTGCGGCAGCCGGCGTTCGGCAATATCGAGATTGGCCATCACCTTGATGCGCGTGGTGATGGCAAACGCAAGGTGCCGCGGCGGCGGGACCATCTCGTACAGCACGCCGTCGGCCTTGATGCGAATCTTGAATTCGTCTTCAAAAGGCTCGAAGTGCAAGTCGCTGGCGTGGTCTTTGATGGCCAGCAAGAGCACCATGTTCAGCAGCTTGCGGACTGGCGCGCTGTCGGCCAGCGCTTCGACGCTGGTGAGGTCGATGGGGCCATCGTCGCCAATGGACTCGGCCGCCTTTTGCAGATCTTCGTCCTCTTCGAGATCGGAGACGAGCGTCTCGACGCTCTCGGTGTCGGCCGCGTAGTAACGATCGAGCGCTGTCATCACGTCACGCTCGGTAGCCACCACGGCGCGAATTTCGTAGCCCAGGAAGTTGCGCAGCTCGTCGAGCACCTGGAGCTTTTGCGGATCGCACATGGCGATCGTCAGCACGCCGTCTTTGAAGCTGACCGGCACGATGCGATAGAGCATGGCCATCGGTTCGGTGACGTACTCGAGCACCTCGGGCGGAATCGCGGTATCGGCCAGCGAGATGGTGCGCATGTTCATCTGTTCGGCCAGCGCCTGAGCGAGCTGGTCGTCGCTGATGAGGTTCATGCTCTCGGCAACCTTGCCGATCAGTTCGCCCGGTCGACTCTGCTGCTCTTCGAGCAGCATCTCGAGTTGCTCGTCGGTAATGAAACCGAGATCGACCAGGATCTGTCCCAGGCGGCGAACGGCCATCGACAACTTCTCTCTTGAGCAAAGTGATGCGCGGTGGCGGCACCTTCGGCCGGCCACGTCACGCGACGTTCACGGGGATAGATAAGTCTCCGCCGAAATCGCCGCAGGCCACCGCGCTGCCCAAGCCGCAGGCCCATCGGGCGATCTCGCTACTCGCGGAACGAGCGTCCCCTGCTTCGCTCGCACCGGCGGCCGCCGCACTGCGGTGGCCTTGGTGAATGGCTTTTATCGGTATCGCCGGGGCCGCGCACGTTGCGCAACCCGGCGCTTACGCTGGCTGTTTCTCGTTCGACGGCGCGTCCTCGTCTTCGAACACGCCCCGTTCGGCTTTGGCAATCCGCGCGGTCAGCTCGTCGGCCTTGTTGGCCTTGGACATCACGTCTTCCTTTGAGCAGGTACCGTTGCGCCAGAGCTGGTACAGCGCGTCGTCGAGCAACTGCATGCCGTATTTGGCACCGGTCTGAATGGATGACGTGATGCGGAACGTTTTGTTTTCGCGAATCAAGTTTGCGATGGCGGGCGTGACCACGAGCATCTCGTGAGCCGCCACGCGGCCGCCGCCAATCTTGGGAACGAGCTGTTGCGAGAGGACGCCAATGATGGCCGTCGAGAGCTGCACGCGGATCTGATCCTGCTGGCTAGCAGGGAACACGTCGATGATGCGGTTGACCGTACCTTCTGCACCGGTGGTGTGCAGCGTGCCGAACACGACGTGCCCCGTTTCTGCCGCCGTGATGGCCGCTTCGATCGTTTCCAGATCGCGCATTTCGCCGACGAGAATCACGTCGGGGTCCATGCGCAACGCGCGGCGAATGGCTTCGGGGAACGAGGGGACGTCGACCCCTAGCTCGCGCTGGTTGACGGTCGACTTCTTGTGCTTGTGATAGAACTCGATCGGATCTTCGATCGTGATGATGTGATGGTCGATCGTCTCGTTGAGGTAGTTGATCATGCTGGCCAGACTGGTGGTCTTACCCGAGCCAGTCGGCCCGGTGACAAGAAACAGTCCGCGCGGACGAAGGATGAGCTCTTTGCACACCGGCGGGAGCCCTAGTTCCTCCATGGTCATGAAGTGATTGGGGATTTGCCGCAGTACGAGCCCGACGTTGCCGCGTTGCTTGAAGACGGAGACGCGGAACCGCGCTGCATCGCCGAAAGCGAAGCCGAAGTCTGTCCCGCCGACCTCTTGCAGTTCCTGCTGACAGCGCTCCGGCGTGATGCTCTTCATCAGGCCGACGGTGTCCTCCGACTCCAGCACCTTGGTATCGAGTCGACGCAGATGGCCGTGCAGGCGAATCACCGGAGGCTGGCCAACGGCGATGTGCAGATCGCTAGCGCCCTGCTTGACGATGGTCTGCAGCAACTTGTCGATGAGGACCGTGCCCATGCGTTCTACACCTCAGCCTTGCGCAATCGGCGCCGGGCGCCTGACTCGCAGAGGCCAAGGCCCCCTCTTCTCAACGTTTCCCCCAACAGCATCTCCCCTGCCAGGGAAATGCCAGGCACGCCCCATGAACCGGAAACGACGCCGAACTCGGATCACCGTTCCGGTGGTGAACCAGCACAACTCGCGTTTGGGTCCGTGAGATTATTCGTGCCACGGTAATGCGACTCAAACCGCCGTCCACAATTCGCACGCGAGAGGCCCCCACCGTCTGGGGTACGCTCCGGCGAGCGATGCCTGTACGTTTGTTGCAATCTGCTCTTAAAGCAAGCTCTCCAGGTGCATCGGGGGCCGCATCTCTAGCGTGAAAGGTGCCCGAGGCAGTTGACCGGGCGGCGGGTCCTTTCGGTGGCTGCAGGGAACTGTCGACGTGACCCCGTCGAGAATGCAGCACCAAGGGAGTCGCGACGCCGTGCGGCGAGCCATGCGAAAGTCCGTCAGCTTCGCTTGGCGACGCGGAACACCTCTTCCAGGGTGGTGACGCCTTTCAGCACCTTGGCGATGCCATCTTCGTAAAGCGTTTTCATGCCTTGGGCTATGGCGACCTTGCGAATCTCCTGAGTCGACGCGCCTTGGAATGCCAACTCCCGAATCTTGTTGCTCATCATCATCAGCTCGTAGATGCCCATGCGGCCGCGGAACCCGCCACGCTGGCAGTTGCCGCAGCCTTTGCCGCGCATGAAAGTGGCACCAGCGGCCATCTCGGGCGAGATGCCGGCGGCCTCGAGTTGACGGTCGGTGGGAGTGTACGGCTGTTTGCATTTGGGACAGTTGACTCGGATGAGGCGCTGTGCGGCAACCGCGATAACGCTGCTGGCAACCAGATACGCCGGAACTCCCATGTCGACCATACGTGTAATGGCACCGGGCGCATCGTTCGTATGTAGTGTACTGAAAACCAAGTGTCCTGTCAGTGATGCCTGAATTCCCATCTCAGCCGTCTCCTGATCACGCATTTCGCCGACCAGGATAACGTTGGGTGCCTGACGCAGCATCGAGCGAATAATGCGGGCAAAATCTAGCCCGATACTGTGCTTTACCTCGACCTGATTGATGCCGGGCAGGTAGTACTCGACCGGGTCCTCGGCCGTGATGATCTTGCGATCGGGGCGATTCAGTTCGTTGAGGGACGCATACAGGGTGGTGGTCTTGCCAGAGCCGGTGGGCCCGGTGACCAGAATGATCCCATTGGGGCGGCGAATCAGCCCCTTGAAGGTGCGGAAGTCCTCGTCGGACATACCGAGCTGCCGCAGCCCGACGCGGATGCTGTCCTTGTCGAGCACCCGCATCACGACCGACTGGCCGTGGTTGGTGGGAAGGACGCTGACCCGCAGGTCTAATTCCTTGTTCCCCGTGGTGACCTTGATTCGGCCATCCTGGGGGCGACGCCGCTCGGCAATGTCCATCTTGGCCATGATCTTTATGCGGGACAGGATGGCTCCCAGCAGGCGGCGGGGTGGGCTGTCGCGCTCGACCAGCACGCCATCGATCCGGTACCGCACCCGGACACGATCTTCGAACGGCTCGATATGGATATCAGAGGCCCGCAACTGCACCGCCTCAGTGATGAGCAACTGCACGAGCCGCACGATCGGCGCGCTGGCCTCGTCGACGTGCTCTTCGGACTCGGTCTCTTCCTCGGTCTCGGTGAAGTCGATGGCCGTATCGGTGAACTCCTGCAGCATGGAGTCGGCACTTTCACCTTCGGTTTGGCCGAAATGCCGGTTGATCGACTCCAGGATGCTGTCGCGCGGCGCGAGCGCGATCTCGATCTTGCGGTCGAGGATGAATCGCAGCTTGTCGAGCGTCTCCAGATCGTCTGGGTCGCTGACGGCGACCTTCAGCGAACCGTTGTCTTCAGCCAGCGGAATCACCGCGTTCTCGCGCGCGACCGACTCGGGCACGAGCTCGACAACCGACGGCGGAATGCTCACCTCGCTGAGATTCACATAGTCCAGGTCATGCGCTTGGGCGATGGCCCGCATCACCTCGTCGCCCGTGGCATAGCCCAACCGCACCAGGGCATCGCCAACACCGATGTTGGAAGCCTGCGCAAGCTGTTCAGCCTCGGCCAACTGCTCGGGACCGATGACGCCCTGACGGATCAAGATCTCGGCAAATTCGTCTCGCACCGCGCCACTACCGTGTTTGAGTTCCTGATGGCACGCGAGAACGCTGCCGCTTCTCGCTGCCATTTTGCGATGGACAAGATTTTTTAGAACGCCGACGGCAGGCAGGCCGGGCGAAAGCCTCTTCATTCACCCAAGACGATCGCGGCACGCTGTCAGCAAGACACTGCTGGCGCTCACGCCGGGACCGGATATCAAGGATCGCGACTCGCGCTAACCCTAGATATAGTGCAGACTAATGTCGCCCCTGTGCGCTGTCAACAAGACGACCATCGCGGGCGCAGCTGCTGTATTCTCGCAGGCGCAAAAGGGCCATGAAGAAAGGCCCTCGACGCGGCACGGGGCTGCATCGAGGGCCCGAATGTCTCGACAAAGCCCACTGCTCGGAGTCGAGCAGCGGGCCGCAAGTTTAAGTCAGCGCTGAAACGGACTGAACTGGGAGGCCGCCGGGCGATGGGCTTCCGACGGCACCACGCTCGTCTCGTTGCAGCAACCGAGTTGCGCCGCCCGGGCGTCGGCCCGGAGTTGCGCAGCGGAGGCCCGCAGAGCGTCGGCCTGTTCATAGAGATCGCGCGTTTCCAGCAGATTGGCCGCTTCCTCGGCGTGACGCGCCGCTTCGCGGAGGGCGTCGATGCGGCCGCGGATCTGCTGCTGATGGACATCGCTGATCACGATGACTTCTTCGTTGTCGTGGCTGGCCAGATTCCAGATTTCGTGTTCTTGCTGTTCGACGACGGTGTCCGCCGTGGCGGCCGGCAGAGGCAACTCCTCGACCTCCGTGGCAGGACCACCAGGACACCCATGCAAGACACGCAGGTACTCGACCAACGCCTGACGAAATCGCTGGTGCGCGTCCAAGGCACCGGCGGGTTCTTCGGTCAACAGGTCGAACAGGCTTCCGCGCAGCACGCTGGGACCGAGCGATTCCATCAACTCAGCGACGTCGTCGACGACGGCTTCGTCGGCCGCGCAGCGACATGTTCCGTCGCAACAGCAGGAACCGGCCTGCTGGGTGCAGCGGCAACGCCGGGCACTATCGTCGACAATGACCGCTTCGACCTCGTCGGCGGTTTCATCGGCCGCGCAGCGACACTCGCCTTCGCAGCAGCAGGAACCGGCCTGCTGGGTGCAGCGGCAACGCTCGACCGCAGCGGTGCGCGCGGTGCGCTGGCAGGGTGCACGCTGCTGTGCCTGAGCGCGGCAGTAAGGACATTGCTGGGAGTCGCCTTCGCTCGTTTGACTTGCTGCAACTTGCGATGTGCAAGCGACGGCCTCGACCTGTTGGGGTTGAGCGGTGGCCGCCTGTTGCACGACCTCGGAGAAGACGCGCGAAGCGACACGAACGGCGCGCTCGACAATTTCACCACTGGTCTGCGGCGCACCTGCATCGATCTTGATCGCAACCGACGGCCGAGGTGACACCAAGGCCGGCTCGCCGTCGCTGCACTTCGCGGTCAATTCGCCACGAAGCGTGCAGGGCGTGCGGTCTTCGACGGTGATGGAAGTCTGCTTTTGGCCGTCGCAGATGAACGACTTGGGGCAAGCACAGGTGCCCAGGTCGTCGGCCATCGCAGGAGTGGCCAGACAGGCGGCCACCAACAGAGCAGCAGTGAATCCAGTACGCGCAGCGCGTGACATATCGATCACCTCCATGTGACCTCGCGAGTGTGCCTTTCGAGGGCGGCCTCTGGCCGGTGCAACGAGCGGCGGATTATAGGAACGGCCCCGTCGCGTCCAAAGGGCAATCGCAGCGTGCTAGCTGAATGCCGTCGACGCGTCTGTTGTGTACGGAGATCATCTGGAAACTCGCGGCGCCGCAGGTAAAGATGGCTGGTCGCCTGCCTGAGCTTGATGCCCGCTTGCCCAGACAGCACTCGGTCGGCGATCAACAAGACGCGGAGACAGCATTCATGCGTTTCAGCTCCTACTCAACGGCTGCTCTCGTGTGCGTCGTAGCCTGGCACCCGTTTGCCATCGCCGGCGAACCGAGTGTCGAGCGCCACGTCGTCGTCTTTGGCCAAGAAGGCATGTTTGGCGGCTGGCCGGCCAACCATGGGATGTGGAGATGGGGCGAGGAGATTCTGGTCGGCTTCAGCACAGGCATTCACAAGGACCTGGGCGAGGAGCGGCACAACATCGATCGTGAGAAACCGGAACATCACGTGCTGGCCCGAAGTCTCGATGGCGGGCTGACGTGGAAGATGGAGTACCCGGCTGAGCGTGGCATGCTCATCAACGAAGGCGGTATGCGACACGGCACGACCGATCCCGCGCACCAAGAGCCTGAGCCTGTGCCGATTCGCGAGCCCATCGAATTCACGCACGCGGACTTCTGCATGACGCTGCGGTTTCAGGACGTCGACGGCGGCAACTCGCGGCTCTACTATTCTTATGACCGAGGGCACGATTGGCGGGGTCCGTTCATCGTGCCGTCATTCGGTCAGCCCGGCATCATGGCGCGCACCGACTATCTCGTTAGCGGGCCGCGTGACTGCCACGTGTTCCTCACCGCGTCGAAGTCGAACCACGAGGAAGGTCGCGTGATTTGCGGGCGCACGACCGATGGCGGACTGAACTGGGAGTTCGTTGCTTACGTGGGTCCGGAGCCGCAGGGTTTTTCGATCATGCCGTCGACCGTGCGGCTGTCCCCCGAGCATCTGTTGATGTGCACGCGGCGGCGCGAAGGCCCCGGCGAGCCGAAGCTCCGCTACATCGATACGTGGCAGTCGCGCGACAATGGCGCAAGTTGGGCGTCATTAGGTAACGCGGTGCCCGACGTCGGCGAAGGGAATCCGCCTGCGCTGTTACGACTCCGAGACGATCGACTCTGTTTGACGTACGGGCTGCGGAAGGCGCCGTTCGAGATTCACGCCCGCTTCAGCGGCGACGACGGCCGCACGTGGAGCGAACCCTTCGTGTTGCAAACCGGCGGCGGCGGACGCGACCTGGGATACGTGCAGTCGCTGGAGCGCGCGGACGGAAAGATCGTGACCGTCTACTACTTCTATCCCAGCGACGATCCCCACCGCCGCATCATTGCCACGATTTGGGATCCAGGCACTGCGTGACCTGGAGTGCGGCCAGGTGGACTCACTTCGGCGCGTCAGGCCTCATCGTAGTCTGCGCCGTTGAGGCTGTTGACGACCGAGCGGAGCCAGGCTTCCAGCGCACTGCGCATTTCGGCAACGCGCGCCGGTTCGGCGTCGACGCGATTGTGCTGTTCGCGCGGATCCGAGGCGAGATCGTAGAGCTCCCACTTCACCGGTCCCTGGTCGTCTTCGATGCGGTGCAACTTCCAGTCGCCATCGATCCATGCAGAATGGCCGGGAAAGCGATCGGTCGGGTGCGGCGGCTGCGGCAATTCGGCGGCGCGCAGGCTCACGTCGTGAGGAGGCAGGTCGTTGCCGGCTTGCTGGGCGGCGAGCAGCTCGCCCATCCATTGGGCCGATGGAGTGCGGATGCCCCGCGCCGTGTGATTCCAAAATCCCATCGGGCGTTCGCGCGACGCCACTTCGGCATCGATGAGCGGGACGAGGCTCACGCCGTCGAGCATCGGCTGGTTTTCGACTTCAGCGCCGGCCAGCTCGAGTACGGTGGGATAGATGTCGCAACTGTTGCCGCGGAAATCGGTGGCGCGCGGAGAGTTGATGCGCGCGGGCCATTCAACGATCGAGGGCACGAGCAGCCCACCTTCGTAGACGTCTCCCTTACGACCGCGATGCCCGCCGGCCGAGCCAAGCCGGGGTAGCGCGCCGTTGTCGCTGGTGTACCACAACAGCGTGTTTTCGCGAACGCCCAACTCGCCGAGCGCGTCGCGGAGCTTGCCGAAGGCGCGATCCATGGCCGTGATTTCACCCAGGAAGTGCTGCGTCTTTTCCGGCTGATTGGAGTACAAGGCGCGGTCGGGCTCCAGGGCGCGATGAGGATTGTGGGGGGAGCCGAACCAGATGACCGCCAAGAACAGCGCGTCGCCTTTTACCGATTGCTCGATCCACTCCACAGCCGCGTCGACGGTGACCAGTGAGCTCTCGCCGGCCAACGGCACGGCTTCGCCCAGCCGGCTGAGAATGGGATCGTTGTCGAAGAAGTTTGGCGCGCTGAGCCAGTAGTCGAAGCCGTGTCGTCCCGGGTGGACCGGACTTTCGCGACGGACCGAGCCGAGATGCCACTTGCCGAAGTGAGCCGTGGCATAGCCTGCCGCGCGGAGCGCATCGGCCAGCGTCTTCTCTTGCGGGCGGAGCGGATAACCCCATTTGAAGACGCCCATGCGGTTGGGATGACGCCCCGTCATGACGGCCGCGCGCGTCGGCGAACAAACCGGCGCAGCGGCATAGAAACGATCCATCCGCAACCCTGCCGCCGCAGCCGCATCGAAGTTGGGTGTCTCGAGCAACGGGTGCCCGTTGTACGCCATGTCCCCCCACCCCTGATCATCAGCCATGACGAGCACGATGTTGGGCGGCGCGGCAGTGGTTCGATGGGGATTGCTGAGCGTGAGCGCTAGCAGCGTGATGGCAAACCTGGCGAACGCGGAACATCGACGGGAATTGCGGTGGCTGGTCGACGTCATGGCGGTTCCTGTTTCTTGCGTGCCACCTGCATAGGGTATTGGGGCAAACATCAACGCACGACGCGCATGGTGCCTTCGAGCTCGTTGAGAGCGCGGTTAATGACGCGGACGGTGTACTTGCCTTGCGTGAACAGATCGCGGCGCGGTTGGAGTGCGGCGCGCATGGTGGCAAGAACGGGTCGTGCTAGTTCGTCGATTTCGTCGAGCACGATCGCGGCTTGCAGTCGTTCCCACTGCTGACCGTCTTCGAGTTCGCGGGCGAGTACGGCGAGCGCAGCTTCGTTGTCCGCCGAGAGCCGGCAAATGGCTCGCGCGGCGGCGATTCGCACCGCAGCCGAGCGATCTTCGAGCGGCTTCTGGAGTGCGGCAAGCACTGAAGCGTCGGCGGTGGCGAGATTGCCGAGGCCGACGGCACCCCAGTAGCGCACGGCCGGATGGTCGTCGGAGAGGGCATCGTACAACTGGGGTATCGAACCGGCCGGATCGGTGGCGAGTACGGCCGCGCGCGAGATGCGTTGGGCGAGTTGCTCGCCGCCGGTGTTGCGGAGGATTTCGTAGCGGCTGGCGACTTCTTGTTCGAGCCGGGCGACGATCGACTCCGGTATCAAGCCGACATCGCGGGTTTCGGCCACCCAGTCGAGATGGGCGGTCCTCATGTGATTGAGAACGTCTCGCTGTGCCGGGTCGTCTGCCAGGTTGTGCAGCTCGTGGGGATCGGACTGGGTGTCGTACAGTTCTTCGATCGGCTTGGGCTGGTTGAAGTAGTGCTCGGTGTGCGCGGAGAGGCGGCCCGCGTCGTGCAACTGCCGCAGCTCGCGCATCGTGGCGCCCTTCTCCGACGTGTTCATGTACTGGTAGTACGGCTGCCAGGGGACGTAGTTGCGCAGATACTTGTAGCGCCGGTCGCGAACCATGCGGATGATGTCATAGCGCTCGTCCATGCGATCGCGCGCGCCGTAAACGTAGTCTCGCGAGGGTGACAACTGCGGCCCGAGGAATGCGCGGCCCTGCATGGATTCCGGCACCTCGATACCTGCCAGATTCAGGACGGTGGGCGCGTAGTCAATCGAGCTGACGAGTTCACGGACGACAGTACCCGGCCGACCTTGATCGTTCGTGCGGTAGGCGGATGGTATCCGCACGATCAGCGGCACGTGAGTGCCTGAGTCGTAGAGCCACCGCTTGGCGCGCGGCAGGCCAACGCCGTGATCGGACCAGAAAAAGATAATGGTGTTGTCGTAGAGCCCGTCCTCTTTGAGCTGCGCGATCAACCGACCTGCCCAGGAATCCATGGCGGTGATCAGCTCGTAGTTGCGTTTCCAGTCTTCGCGGGCAGTTGGCGTGTCCGCGTAGTAGGGGGGCAGCGTGGTTAGCTCGTCGGGATTCTGTCGCTGTTCGGGCGTCAGATCGCTGGTGACCTCTTGATACTTGCTGTCGCGGGCGATGCCGCTCTCGTGGCAGCCCCCGTAGTTAAACACCGCGAAGAAGGGCTGATCTAGCTGCGGACGATTGCGCCAATGCGCCTGACCACTCGACTCGTCCCAAGTGCCCGATGGCGTGTTGAACTGATAGTCCTCTTTCTCGTTGTTCGTGCAGTAGTAACCGGCTTGGCGGAGATAGGTGGGAAATGGCCGGATGTGGCCGGGCAACCGGGCGCGGCAGCGCATGTTGTGCGTGCCGAGGGTGGTTTGATAGAGCCCCGTGATGATGCCGCTGCGACACGGCGCACAAACTCCGGCGGTCGTGAAGGCGTGCGTGTAGCGCATGCCGTCAGTCGCCAGCCGATCGAGATGCGGCGTGATGGCGTGCGGATCGCCGTAACATCCCAAGTGCGGGCTGATGTCTTCACACGTGATCCACAAGATGTTCGGTCGCCCGCCTGCCAGCGCCGGAGTCGCGATCAGAACGCCGATCGCCGAGGCGATGATCGTCCAGTGCGAGCGGCCTTTGTTGAACATCGTGCTCCTCGATGGATTCGCTAGTCGGCGATGGTTTCGCTGGTGGGCTCTCTTGCCAGTTCGCGGCCGAGCGGCTTGCCAGCCAGAGTTCCGATGGCCCGACCGTCGTCCACAGCAATCTGGCCATTGACCAGCACATAGGAGATTCCTTCGCTGTAACGATGCGGATGAAACGCATCCGCGCGATCCTGAATCCCCTCGGGATCGAACACGACAACATCGGCCCATGCGCCAACGCGCAGGAGACCGCGATCGGCCAGCTTGAGTATTTCGGCAGGCAGCGAGGTCGAGACGCGCACCGCTTCTGCGAGGCTGAGCACCTTCTCGTCCAAGGCGTAGTGTCGCAGCTTGCGTGTGAACGCGCCGTAGAAGCGCGGATGCACGGGAGGATCGTCGACGAGAGCAATGCCCGCATCGCTGGAGGTTGCCGTCCACGGCATGGCGGCCAGCGCCGCGACATCGCGCTCGGACATGGAGTATGCCCGCAGGCGGCAACCACCGCGACGATGCCGGTCACCCTCGAGTTGCAGATCGATGGCCGCTTGGACGGGAGTGGTGCTGCTGGCTTGCGCAACTTCGGCCAGTGTTTGGCCCACGAACTTCCGCATCGGGTGGTCGACGATGACGATGCTCTCGGCTCCGCCACGGCGAATGATCTCCGTTTCGATATCGCACCGCAGGTCGGTGGCTGTTGTTTGGTCTTCGAGCGCAATGTCGAGCCGGTCGGCTGGCGTGAGCGATGACCGGTCGGCATCACCGTCTGAGCCCGAGCGACTGGTGCCAGTGATCTGTTCGACCCAGTCGGGTATCAGCACGATGCGGCCGTCGCTGCCGCTGGTGTTGTAGGCGTATTGATCGGCGAAGATGGTGACGCCCTCGCCGCGCGCGTTCTCGATCAGCTCGATCATCAGCCGGCTCGATCCCCAGAAATCGGCGCCGCGGGCTTTGATGTGCGTGGCGACGACCGTCGCTCCAGTGGAGCGGCCGATGTCGATCAGCTCGCGAAGGTTGTCGATCATGGAAGGCTGCGCCGGGTTGTGGCGGCTGGGCAGATACCACATGGGGCGACTGCCGGAGCTGCGCTCGTGCACGACGTACACGCCATCGAACGGGACGAGCTCGGCGACCAACGCCTGCATCTCTGTCGGCGTACTCCAGCGACCGGGAACGTATTCGAGCCCGGCAGATAGCCCGAAAGCTCCTTCTTGCATGCCCTGGCGGACGACATCGCGCATCGCCTGGATCTCAGCTTTCCGCGCGGCGCGGCGATAGTCGTCTTTCATCACAGCCCGGCGGACCGCGCCATGACCGACGAGTTGGGCGACGTTCAATCCCACACCAAGCCGGTCCATCCGCCGATGCTGCTCGCGAATTGACTGGGGACCGTCGCCGTCTTGATTGACGACGACGGTGGTGATGCCCTGGGTAATGAGGTTGGGTGCCGAGCGGCGCAGCGGATCGTCGGCCAGCAGTCCCCGCTCGGCATGGCTGTGCAGGTCGATGAACCCGGGAGCGACTATGTGACCCGATACATCAATTGCCGTGCGTGCGTCACGCGGATCGATCTGTCCGATGGCCGCGATCCGATCGTCGCGAATCGCAACGTGGGCTGGAAATGCCTCGCGGCCGGTGCCGTCGATGACCTGACCACCATGAAGCACGAGGTCATATTTTGGAGAAACGGTTGACGTGCGTCCTTCATCCGCCAGCGCTACAGCGCGCGGAGCGCCCTTCGGCGCGGCGGCCAGAATCAAAGAGAGCAACTTGCCAAATGCGTCGCGATCGACGGCCGTGCCAAGTTGAAACGAGTTCACGCGATGCACCACCACGAGATCCCAGTCGGGAACGACGACGAGGAACTGACCGCGAAAACCGCGCGCCGAGAACGAACCATCGGGCAGCTCGACGTGCGGATAGTGCATTCCGTCCTTAGCAACCCACCACATGTACCCGTAGCCGCCCGAATCGCCCGCATCGGAATACGATCGCGTGCTCTCGGTCACCCAGTCGGCCGGTACGATCTGTTTGTCCTTCCACTTGCCACCACGTGCGAAGAGTAGGCCCAACCGCGCGAGGTCGCGGGCGCTGAGCTGGAACGGATAGGCAGGATGCACCGAGTCGCCCCCCGTGACGTAGTGGGTGTGCCGGCGGCGGACGAAGTCCTGCATCGCAAGCGGGCCGGCGAGTTGCTCTTCGAACTCTTCGAAGATGCTACGGGCCGTGCTGTTTTCGAAGATCGTCCCCAGCGCGTTGAAGTCCCAGTTGTTGTAGTACCAGTAGCTATCGCGCTGGTATGAACCCCGCTCGGGCCGGGCGGCCCTCATCTTTTCAGTTTCGTACAAGGCCGGGTGGAATACGCCGGAGCGCGCTTTGAGCAGATCGCGCACTTGAGCCTGCTGCTCATCGTCGGTGAGTCCGGGTTCGTTGTCGTCGATGCCTAATTCCGCCAGCGTGGCGTCGAGATCGATGGCGCCTTCGGCAACGTGCTTGCCGAACAGCGCGCTGAGCAGGCTCTTGCGCACCGAATGGCAACGCAAGGGGAGCGCGGTGGCGCCCCATTCTTTAACGACGACTCCGTGCTGCACGATCACGACGGCCGCCGTGTCGAGCGTGTACGAGTAGAGCTTGGCCTGATTGAGGATGTCGACCGACCAGCCGGAGTCCGCCGGCGAGCTCAATCGCTGCCACTCGCGATCCGGGTAGACAGCGTCGGCGGCCGGTGCTGGTGAGCTCGCGAGGAGAATGCAGAGCAGGGCGGCAAGCATGCGCAGGCCGAAACGTACGTCCATAATGCGTACTCGTCGAAAGCGGTTCAGGCGGCCGAGAGCTACGGCGAACCGCCTACGACTTTACACCAACAGCGCGCGGGGGCGTAGCAAGTCCGGGCTGGAGTCGCTCACGGCCGCTTGGTGGCCTGCAGGAACCGCGCAAGCGCCTGCACGTTGTTGACGAACGTGCGACTGTCGATGATCAAGCCGTCGGCCGGCTGCTCGTCGTGGTACTTCAGCCTGCCCTTCTCGACCCAGCGTCCTTGTGCATCGAGCGCAGCGACGATCGCGCGGGCGCGCTCCATGAGCTTGTCGGTTAACTCGGGCCGAGAGGCGGCAGGGCTTTGATCGTGGCCCGGCGAATCGACGGACAATAGGCGCTGGTACTCTCGGGCAATCGCATCCGTCTGATCGGAAGCCTTGAAGCCATAGTGCGTGGGCAGATCGCCGTCGTCGTAGGTAAGCTCGTATTCGCGGGTGAAATAGAGAGGACGATTCGTCTCAAGTTCGTAAAAGCGTGCCAGCCGGCCATCGGGAAGCCGCGAGCGGCGAAAGTATTCGAGCGCGCGGGGAATGGGCTCGAGAAACCTTTCGTCGCCTGTCTCGCGATAAAGCCGCAGCAACGTACGCAGCGCGCCGAACGACTCGCCCCCGGTGACGGCTGGCGGCTCGAACTTTCGCGCCCAGGCGGGATGCATTTCGACGTCGTACTGCTGAGCCCAGGCCGGTTGCGGGTCGGGCATTTGGGCCAGCATGAGGAACTCGCCACTTTGCAGGGCAGCGGCGCGGCACTTGTCGCGGCTGTATCGTTGCCCGGCTTCGAGCAAGACGTCGACCATGTTGGCTAGCACATTGTCGTTGAGCGTGTAGTGGCCGCGATAATCGCGCGCGACGTATTCGCGCGACCAGGACGGTGGATAGCTCGCGCGGACGACTGGATAGTCGTCAGCATTGGGCGGCGCCGAGAATCGCTGGGGCCAGGCTCCGTTGGGATATTGAATAGTGAGGAGTTGTTCGAGTGCGTAGTCCACCGCTTCGCGTATCGCAGCGTCTTGTCGGTCGAGTACGACGTCGACGCGGATGAGCAGCCGCAATGCCGCCTGGGTGGTGTTGTCGTCGAGCGTCGAGACGTTGCGCTGATCGTCGCCGGGCGCGTTGGAACGATAGGCAAATCGTTCCCGCACCGATGGGTCGAACTCGATGAAGTAGTCCCAGCCCCCGGAACGCAACTGCCCGCGCACCAGGCAATGGGCCGTCTCGCGGGCAGCCTCCAGATACCCTTCGTCGTCTGTCGCCTCATACGCCGCGAGATAGGCGAGCCCCACACTCGGCGTCCCCGGCGGCTGCACCCACACGCGCTCGGCAGGCACGCGGCCTTCTCCCTCGCGGAGCGTCAGGTCGACGCCCGACCGCCAGACGTACCCGCGTTCAACCGCGACGTGATGCCTGAAGAAGTTGGCGGCTTTGGCGAGCGCGGTTTCGACTTCGTTGCGTACCGCTGACACATCTTGTTCGCGGCTCTCTCCGGTACGTGCACGATCCGTGCCGGCGGCCAAGCACAACGAATCACCGGTCGCTATCAGTGCAACGCCCGTGGCGACTGCCCGTATAGCGCGCGTGATGCACTGCGGTGCCTTATGAGTCTTCGCACGGCAATGGCGTTGACGATGCATGGTGCGATCGGCTGAAGGGGGCTCGACGGTTGTCACGCTGATTGCTCACAAACCAGTGACAATATATCGAGAATATCTTTGCCGCGCAGAATCGGCGCCGCCGCCCAACTTGCAGCGACCCGCCACTGATTCATAATCGCGACATGCTTGATGCGGTGTTGCGGCGAATCTGGAATGCCTTCGAACGCGGTACCGAATTCGCCTGTCGATTCCGAAATGTGAAAGGCGGTGCAACGTGGCCCGATCTATTCGGTTGTCGGTGATGCTACTTGCGTGCATCACGCCTCGGGCACAAGCCGATGAGCCGCTGCGCGTGGGCGTTTTCGACGTCGACGCTTCGCCGCCGATCGGAAGTCCGCTGGCCTATGATCCGACCAAGGAGGTGACGACGCCGCTGAGTTGCCGCGGCGTGGTCATCGCTGGTGCGGGCGATCCGATTGTGCTGTGCGCGATCGACTGGATTGGGGTCGGAGGTGGTGGACAAACCGTCTTTCGTCGTCACATCGCAGAGGCCCTGGGGACGTTGCCGCAGCGGATCGTCATCCATGCGCTGCATCAGCATGACGCGCCTCGTTGTGATTTTTCCGTCGATGAAATCCTCAATCACCACGGCATCGGCGGCACGGGCTTCGATCCGGTGTTTGCCCGGCGCGTTGTTGAACAGACGGCAGCGGGGGCAAGAGAAGCCTTGGCCAGCGCGCAGCCCGTCACGCACCTTGGCTTGGGTGAAGGGGTCGTCGAGAAGGTGGCGTCGAACCGCCGCATTCTCGGCGCGGATGGCAAGGTGCTGCACATGCGATTCACGGCCACCCGCGATCCGGCCATTCGCGCGTACCCCGCTGGTACAATCGATCCGCAGTGTAAGCTGATCGCCTTTTACAACGACGATGAACCGCTGGCCGCGCTCACGTATTACGCCACGCACCCGCAGAGCTACTATCGGACAGGCCAGGCGAATCCCGATTTCCCCGGCATGGCTCGCAATGCCAGGCAGGAAACCACCGGCGTGCCGCACATTCACTTCAACGGCGCGGGCGGCAACATCGGCGCCGGCAAGTGGAACGACGGGGCCCATGAGAATCGGCAGGTGCTGGCCGATCGAGTGGCAGAGGGTATGCGACGAGCGTGGGAGTGCGTCGAGAAGACGCCGATATCCTCTGCCGATGTGAGTTGGCTCGTCGAACCGATCGCGCTGCCAGTGTCGCCGGATCTCAATGAGGCCGAGTTGCAGGCCGCGATTGAAGATTCAACGGCCCAGCCGCGCACACGCTACGATGCGGCGCGCAAGCTGGTGTGGTTGAGACGGTGCGAGGCGGGAGACACCATCGACATCGCCTGCCTCGGATTGAAATCGGCGCGAATACTACATATGCCGGGTGAGTTGTTCGTCGAATACCAGCTCGCTGCGCAGGATGCCCGACCCGACCTGTTCGTGGCCATGGCCGCCTATGGCGACTACACCCCCGGCTATATCGGTACCGAGATCGCGTACACCCAAGGAGGCTATGAAACGAGCCCTCGAGCATCCAATGTGGCGCCGTCGGTAGAGATCGTGTTGATGGGCGCGATCGATCGCCTGCTGGAAGTCGACCGCTGACGAATCGCGACAAGGTGGTGGCCCGACAATCATTTTCCAAAAAGCGACGAGCATGACGCCCGAATTGAGTGAAGACCGACCGGCACCCTGGTTATGGTTGGCGATGTTGTTGGCCGCCGCGGCGGGCGGCATGGGCTGGGGCATTCGAGGCCAGTACGGGCACGAGACCGGCGCCATGATCGCCGGTGTGCTGGTGGGGTTCGTGGTGGTGCTGCTGTTTTGCCCGCGGGCGTCCTCGTTGTTTGCGGCGCGGGCGGTCGCGTTCTGTGCGCTAGGCGTTTCGATCGGCGGCTCGATGACCTATGGGCAGACAGTCGGCCTGACGCACGACGCACCGTTGATCGGCAACCACGAGGCCCTGCGCTGGGGGCTGTTGGGGCTGTTCATCAAGGGCGGCATCTGGATCGGCACCGCCGCCGGCTTCCTGGCGATGGCGCTCAGCGCCACGCGCTATCGGCCGATTGAGTTTGCGCTACTACCGGTCTCGATGATCTTCCTATTCTTTCTCGGGCACGAACTGCTCAACACGCCGTTCGACCCGGCGAATAGGGAGTTGCCGGCCGTTTACTTCTCGGACGATTGGCATTGGGAGCCCGCCGGTGAACTCGAACCGCGGCATGAACGCTGGGGCGGGCTGCTCTTCGCGCTAGCGGGGCTGTACGTCTACGCGGGCTTCTTGCGCGGCGATCGGCTCGTGCGATGGCTGGTTCCCTGGGGCGTCGCGGGTGGCGGCATCGGCTTTTCAGCGGGGCAAAGCGTGCAGGCCTTTCATGCCTGGAACAAAGATCTGTTCAGCGAGGGCTTGTTGGGGGACGCCACCGCGCACTTCAACTGGTGGAACATGATGGAAACCACCTTCGGGCTGATCTTTGGTGCCGTGCTCGCGCTGGGATTGTGGATCCATCGGCGACACATCAGTGACTCGCAGCCGATCGACGAGCCCGAGATCACCACGGCTGCCGAGTGGCTGCTGGTTGCCGTACACATGGCGGCGCTGGTGGCGTGGAATTTCCTTTCGTTCCGCTATTTCGATCTCTTCGCCGATCTGGCGATCTCGATGGTCATCATTCCTGCGATTGCCGTTAGCGCCGGTCGAGCGTGGCCCTATTTGGTCACGCTCCCGATCGTGGCGGTTCCCATCGCGGGCAAGACATTGCGCGAGATGAGTTACGACCACCAGGAAATGTCGCTGGCGTCGGGCTGGGGATTGCTGGTCGTGCTCCCGCTCTTGGTCGCGACGGCCGTAGCACTGGTGTCGGCGCGGGGCGCGACAAATCCTAGCGGCAGTGCGCGGTTCGCACGGTGGTCACTGTTCACCGCCACATGGCTCTACTTCGGTCTGAACCTCGTGTTCTTCCGTTTCCCATGGCCCTGGGAAGCATGGACCGGCCGCACTCCCAACGCGATCATCTTTTTCGTGTGCGCTGTGCTGCTGACGACGGCCGCGTTGTTCTGCGGGCGAGGCGAACCGCGCGAGCCGCAGCCCGAAGCGTCTGCACCCTCGCCTGAACCCGCAAGTTAGCGCCCGGTCGTTCGCCTTAGGACCACCTCATGCAGAAGCGACGCTTTCTATTGTTATCAGCACTACTCGTCTTCACGACGCATCCCATCCTTGTAACCGGAGCCGAGGAGCCGCGCGAACGCCCCAACATCGTGCTCGTGATGGCAGACGACATGGGCTACGGAGATGTGCAGGCACTGAACGCGGCGTCGCAGATTCAGACGCCGAATTTGAATCGGTTGGCGCGGGAGGGAATGGTCTTCACCGATGCGCACACTCCGTCGGCTGTCTGTACACCCACGCGGTACGCGCTGCTCACGGGGCGCTTCTGTTGGCGGACGCGGTTGAAGCAGGGTGTACTGAACGGCTACGGTGAGCCGCTCATTGAAATGGATCGTCCAACGCTGGCGTCGTTTCTGAATTCGGTCGGCTACGAATGTGGGATCGTTGGCAAGTGGCACCTGGGGCTCGGCTTTGCGCGGCAGGAATCCACGAACTCGTTGGACTTCGGGCAACCGCTGGCGGTGACGCCCAACACCCACGGCTTCGACTTCTCGTACGTGATACCCGCCTCGCTTGACTTCCCGCCGTACGTCTACGTGCACAATGATCGCTGCACCATGCCGCCAGACCTGGGGGAGACGGCCAGCGCATTTCCGGCGTTTTGGCGCAAGGGCGAGCGAGCTGCGGATCTCGTATTTGATACGTGCCTCGACCATCTGCTGGAGCAAGCCACGAGATTCATCGAGGGCGCCGCCCAGGGGAGCAAGCCGTTTTTTCTCTATTTCCCGCTCACAGCACCGCACAAACCAGTCCTGCCCCACGCGCGATTTCGCGGCCGGACCGACCTGGGCCCCTACGGCGATTTCGTCGTGCAAGTCGACTGGACTGTGGGAGAAGTTCTGAGAACACTCGACGAACTCGGGGTGGCCGATAACACATTGGTGATCTACACCAGCGACAACGGCTCATTCATGTATCGGCGCGAGGCGGCGGATGCCAAAGATCACGTCGATGACGAGACCATTCAGGCCTATCGCGCGGATCGCCACACCTCGAACTTCGTGTTTCGCGGCACGAAAGCAGACATCTGGGAGGCAGGACACCGCGTGCCGTTCTTCATCCGCTGGCCTGATCGTGTGACTGCGGGCAGCGAATGTACGCAGACGATCTGCCTGACGGATGTTTTTGCCACGCTGGCCGCCGTGCAGGGCATCGTGTTGCCCGAGAATGCGGCGCCTGACAGCTTCAACTTCCTCGCATCCTTAGATGGACATGAACCGTCATCGCCGCGCGAGCCGGTGATCCACCATTCGGGCAGTGGAATGTTCGCCATTCGCGAAGGCCGCTGGAAGCTCGTGCTGGGCAACGGCTCAGGCGGCCGCGAGGCTCCGAAAGGAAAGCCGTTTGAGAGACCCTACCAGCTCTTCGATCTCGCAGCCGACCCCGTTGAGTCCCAGAACCTGATCGAGCAAGAACCCAGCGTCGCGGCTGAACTCGAAGCGTGGTTTGAGCAAATCTACGAGCGAGCAGCAGGCTCCCCGACCGATTGACTGCTGGGTGGCGGCTTGGTGCGGGAAACGGGTGCTCGCGCTCGCGACGGCGCGTTCAACGAAAGCTCGTCCGATCGTTCGCCCCCCGAAACAACCGAAACGGGGCCAGCAGGTTGTTCATGAATGTGGGGCCGGTTCCGGTTGCCTGGCACAACAGTAGTGTGGCGTCATCCTGTTGCAGATTGCTGGGCGCCAGCGCGGCGATGCGATCCACGAGCTCGCGCAGCAGTCTGCCGGGCTCGCCGGTCGCATGATCGCGGACAAATTTCAGAATGCCGGACTGGCCCAGTTGGCGACCTTCGGCATCCAGCGACTCGATGACTGCGTCGCTGTAGCTGAGCACCATGTCGCCGGGACGGAGTTTCGTGTCAAACTGCCGATAGTCGACGTCACCACTGATGCCTAACGGGATGTCGCTGACCTGGTGTTGCGGTTGTACGTCGCTCTTCAACTCCGACCACTCCGACGAATTGGCGCGGCACATCAGGGGCGCCGGGTGACCCGCGTTGCACAAAGAAAACGTGCGGGTGGGTGCGAAGAACGTTGTCACCAATGCCGTGGCGAATCCGCCTTGTTCGGCGAAGTCAGCGAACTGGCCGTTCATGGCTTGTACAAAGCGGGTTTGCTTGATGTAGTTGACATTGCGCCTCATTAGATCGCGCAGAGCAATCGCGAGATGAGACACGGCGCCACCGTGTCCGCTGACGTCTGCCAGCAGCATCCGTGTGATTCGGCCGGAAGCGCAGGAAGACAAGTAGTAAACGTCTCCTCCGCCGGCGGCTTCGCCGTACGGTCGGCTGTAGATCCAGATACGCAGCCCTGGAGTCTCAAAACAGCGCTCGACGGCCTGGTTGCCACCCCAGACCTCCATACACTGCATCCGCTCTGTATTGATATCGGCCACCGGACTCACCCAGCGACGAAGACGACTACGCCAGCGTGTTCAAGAAACAGAATTCGTTGCTACGTGGTCCACCGAGGTCTGACGGTCGACTGCGTTGGCGTTCGCCTCCGCTGGCTCGCGCCGCTCAGCCGCCTCGGCGATCTTCCGCAACATGCCGGAAAATATCAACTGGTGCAGCGGGTAGAGCGCGTACCAATAAACCAATCCAAACAGACCCACGGGATCGAAAATCGCTGTTTGCCGAATCGTGCTCGCCTCAGAGTTCCCACGCACTTCGAACTCGAGCCAGGCGCGTCCCGGCAACTTCATCTCGGCTTGCAGCCGCAAGAGCCCGTCGCGCTTGTAGTCTTCGACGCGCCAGAAGTCGATGGCGTCTCCGATTCGGGGTGTCTGCGGGTCGCGGCGGCCCCGCCGCACCCCCACGCCGCCGACCAGCAAATCGATGAACCCCCTGATTCGCCAGAGGCGGTTCCCGTAGTACCAACCGCGGTCGCCACCAATCTGTCGGATGGCGGTGAACGCTTCTGCGGGGGGCACTGCGACGTTGGCCGTGCGGGAATCAACAATTCGGGACCCAAAGCGGACGCCGCCCCAGGTCTTCGGCCGACCCGATGAGGAGAGCGCGTCGGACCAGCGCGTCTCGGCAAACGACTTATCCTCGTTGATCAGTGCGCGCGCGATCGCCTCTCGTAAACCGCGCGGCTGGATTCGAAAGCGGGCCGTCGCCGAATTGTCTGATACCAGTGTTTCGTTACGGAGACTCTCGACCAGTTTGCGGCCGATGCGGGCGTAGACCGGCGTCACGAGGCCCAACCAGAGACTCGACAAACGCGGCGTCAGCAGGGGGACCGGAATCATCAGTCGGCTTAAACCACGTTGGCGGGCGTACTCGCCCATGATCTGTCCATAGGAAACTTGGTCGGGCCCGCCGATTTCGAGGATCTGCGATTCGCCGTCAGGCAATTCGAGCGCTTCGAGCAAGTAACTCAGCACGTCTTCGATGGCAATCGGCTGCGCCTTCACGCGTACCCATCTCGGACAGATCATGACAGGCAATCGTTCAACGAGTGAACGAACCAATTCAAAGGAGAGGCTACCTGAGCCAATGATGATCGAGGCACGGAACTCAATGACCTGCGCACCCGACGTACGAAGAATCTCGCCGGTCTCCTGCCGACTGCGAAGATGTTTCGAGAGCCCATCTTCCTGTTCGCCGAGGCCACCCAAGTAAACGATCCGACGAACGCCCGCTTTCCGGGCGGCCGCGGCAAAGTTGCAGGCCGCCTCGCGGTCTTCCTCCTCGAAATCGCGCTGGGTCCCCATCGAGTGAACGAAGTAATATGCCGTGTCGACTCCTTCGAGAACGGCATCCAGCGACGCTGGTCGCAGCAAATCGCCCTGGATGCACTCGGTCGTGGATGCGACGTGATCTTCGAGCGCCGTCGGCCTTCTCGTCAGGCAGCGCACGCGGTCGTGGCCCTCTTCGAGGCGTGGCAGCAGGCGGCCGCCCACGTAACCGGTTGCACCGGTCAGCAGAATCAATTTGTCCTCAGCCATCGAGCATTCCAAACGGTTCGTTTCCGAGGACCTGCTGTGCAAAGATTGCGGCCCGTGTCGTCGAGCCTTGCCGAGACTGCACAATAAGAGTGTTTACGAATCAGCGATACTGACCAGTCCGCGCAGCGAGGCCCTGCGAGATGCAGCCCGTCCCTGAGATTCGAGTTCGCCAGGCCAGCTCGGCGCAAGTCGCTGCTGGAGGTGACTTTGTGTTGTATTGGATGGTCGCGAACCGGCGTACGCGCTGGAACTTCAGTCTCCAGCGTGCCGTGGAGTGGTGCCAGGAACTCGAGCGCCCTCTGGTGGTTTTGGAGGCCCTTCGCTGCGGCTATCGGTGGGCCAACGACCGTCTGCACCAGTTCGTGATCCAGGGGATGGCCGATAACGCGGGGGCGATCAAAGAGAAGGCGGCCCTCTACTACCCCTACCTCGAACCCAAGCCGGGTGCCGGCCAGGGACTCCTTGAAGAACTAGCGGGCCGGGCGTGCGTCGTCGTCAGCGATGACTACCCCTGCTTTTTCCTGCCGCGCATGGTGCAGGCTGCCGTCGATCAGATTCCCGTGCGATTCGAATTGGTCGATTCCAACGGGCTGCTCCCCATGCGGGCCGCCGACAAAGTCTTCGCACGGGCTTACGACTTTCGGCGGTATCTACAAAAGCAACTACGTCCGCATTTGGATGAACTGCCTGAAGAGGCCCCTCTCGACCGAGTCCATTTGCCATGGCTCGATAAACTGCCGACGGCTATTACCCGGAAATGGCCAGTCGCGGATGTGAGAGAACTCGCATCGGAATCCAACCTGGTGAGCGAGTTTCCCATCGACCATGAGGTTGCCGTCTCCCCGATCGCCGGCGGCGCCCATGCCGCTGAAAAGCGCCTGCAGGATTTCCTCGACAACAGGCTCGCCGACTACGAGTCGCGGAACGATCCCGACCGGGATGTGGCGAGCGGGCTATCGCCGTACTTGCACTTCGGCCACATCGCGGCGCATCAGGTGTTCGCGGAAACCATGAGCCGTGAGGGATGGTCAGCCAAGCAGATTGCCGAAAAGGCCACGGGAAGTTCCAGCGGATGGTGGGGCACCAGCGAAGCGGCGGAAGGTTTTCTCGACGAACTGATCACGTGGCGCGAACTGGGCTTCAACATCTGTTGGCAACGGGACGACTACGCTCAGTACGACTCGCTCCCCGAGTGGGCGCAGCAGACGCTCGCCGAGCACGAACAGGACGCGCGCGAGTACGTCTATTCCCTGGAGGAGTTCGAGCATGCCGAAACGCACGACGAATTGTGGAACGCCGCCCAGCGACAGCTCCTTCGCGAAGGGCGCCTACACAACTATCTGCGAATGCTATGGGGCAAGAAGATTCTCGAGTGGACGGAAAGCCCACGGGATGCGATCGACGTGATGATCGAGTTGAACAACAAATACGCGCTCGACGGTCGAGATCCGAACAGCTACAGCGGCATCTTCTGGGTACTCGGGCGCTACGATCGAGCCTGGGGCCCTGAACGACCGGTATTCGGCAAAATCCGCTACATGAGCAGTGAAAACACGGCCCGCAAGCTTTCGGTGAAGGGATTCCTGGAGAAGTACGCCGGGTAGTCGAACGGTGCTTGGTCGCCAAGCTACAGTCCGCACGGGGTAGGCAAGGGTTCATGGGCAGCAAGACAGACGAATCCATTCGGAATCTGGTGATCGTGCTCGGTGATCAGCTCGATCCGCAGTCCGCAGCGTTTGGCGACTTCGACAAGCGGCGCGATATCGTGTGGATGGCCGAGGTCGCCGCCGAGGCAACGCATGTCTGGTCGCATAAGGCGCGCATTGCCATGTTTCTGGCAGCGATGCGGCACTTTCGCGGCGAGTTGGAACGTCGCGGCATCTCGGTCGACTACCGTCGACTCGATGCAAAGGGCAATGCTGGCGACTTGGCCAGCGAACTCAAGCGTGTGGTAAGAGCACGGCGACCGCAACGATTGATCCTCGTCGAACCGGGCGAATGGCGGGTGAAGGATGCCTTCAAGAGTCAGGCCCAGGAACTCGAGGTGCCCCTCGAAATACGAGCGGATCGACACTTCTACTGCTCGCACGAAGAGTTCGCTGAGCATGCTGCCGGCCGAAAACAGTTACGGCTCGAGTATTTCTACCGTGCGCTACGGCGCAGGTTCGACGTACTGATGGACGCCGGTGAACCGGCCGGCGGTAAGTGGAACTACGACTCGGAGAATCGCCAATCGTTCGGGCGAGCGGGCCCGCCGGAAATACCTCCTCCAAAATCTTTCCAACCCGACAGCACGACGCGGCAAGTACACACTTTGGTGGAGGATCGTTTCGCCGATCACCCTGGCAGCCTGGCGTGTTTTGACTGGCCGGTTACAGCGAAGCAGGCGCAACAGGCGCTGGACGACTTCATCGAGCATCGCCTGCCGGGCTTCGGTTCGTTTCAGGACGCGATGTGGACCGGAGGCACTTACCTTTATCATTCGCGGCTTTCGGCGGCACTGAACCTCAAGTTGCTCGACCCACGTGAAGTGGTTCAAGCGGCCGAGGCGGCCTACCGCGCCAAGAAGGCTCCTCTCCCGGCCGTCGAGGGATTCATCCGCCAGGTTCTCGGCTGGCGCGAGTACGTGCGGGGCGTGTATTGGCTGCATATGCCAGAGTATCTGGAGCGCAACGCGCTTGGTGCCGATCAACCGCTACCAGAGTTCTACTGGACCGGCGAAACAGACATGGAGTGCCTGCGGCAGGTGATTGGCCAAACCTTGGAATACGGTTACGCGCATCATATTCAGCGGCTCATGGTGACCGGGCTGTTCGCGCTGCTCGCGGGAGTCCACCCGCGGCTAGTTCACGAGTGGTATCTGGCAGTTTACGTTGATGCCGTGGAGTGGGTCGAATTGCCGAACACGCTGGGCATGTCGCAGTTCGCCGATGGCGGAGTGATGGCCTCGAAGCCCTACGCGGCGAGCGGCAAGTACATCCAGCGGATGAGCAACTACTGTCGCGAGTGTCGTTACGATCCCGCTGAGGCAACCGGCCCGGACGCTTGTCCGTTTACCACGCTCTACTGGGATTTTTTGGCCCGGCACCAGCGATCGCTGTCCCAAAATAATCGCATGTCGCTACAGGTGAAGAATCTCGTCCGAAAGAGTCGTCAGGAGCTGCGTGCGATTCGCGAGCACGCGAAAGAGTTAAGAGCCGGACTCGTGTCGAGCCGATAGCTCGCCGCTTTGAAGCGATTCGCTACCGCAACCATTCCTTCCCCAGCATGCGGCGGAGCATACCAATCTGGCCAGCGTGGACCATCTCGTGACGGGCACAGAAATGCAGGGCTTCGAGCTTTGTCGGACAGAGCGGATGATTCCACTCGGGCGGTTCATCGAGGAGGCCATCTTCGACCGTTCGCAACTCGGCAACGACGTGCTCGTGTACGCGGCCCAAGACCTGTTTCAACTCGGCAGGCGAAGGATAGGCTTCCGCGTCTGACTCAGGCTTGGAAGTGCGGCCGAACAGCCGGCGATACGGCTTGGGAAACCACTCCGAATCCTCCCTGCGGCGACCGCGCAACGCTTCGAGCGTCAGGCCATACTCAGCGACGATGATATGTCCCACCTGCCAGGCGATGTGATTGGCATCGGGGAAGGGCTGTCGGAACCAATCGGAATCGTCGGCATCGCTGATCAAACTCGACGTATAGAAACGAGAGCCGGAAATCTGGTCGATGGCAAACTCGATGCGCGACATGTCTCGCTCCTCGCCTGGCGTGCCGGCCTCGCGTAGGTTGTGCAGGTGGATTATTCGCCCGATTCTTGCGAGTTCCGCTCGCCGAATCCAGGCAACGGAGCCGGCAACGCTCGTTCACTCAGGCAACAACATGCTGGTTTTTCGCAAATCTGACGTCCGGCGACCACGACTGCGCGGCGTATTGCTGCAAATGGTGATGGCTTGGCTCGTGGTGCTAACTGGTCAGGACACTTCGCGCGGCCAGTCCGTCGGCGCGATCGAGGCGGATCTGTTGATTGTTGGCGGCACCGAATCGGGCTGGGCGGCCGCCATTCAAGCCGCGCGAATGGGCGTCCAGCGCATCGTGTTGGTGAACGATATTGAATGGCTCGGCGGTCAATTTACCGCTGAAGCGCTGGTCGCCATCGACGAGAATCGCTCGGAGGAAGAAACGCAACGCCGGCAACAGGGTCGACAGCCCTCGATACCGAGGTCCGGACTGTTCAAAGAACTGACCGATCGAATCGAACAGTTCAATCAGGCAAAGTACGGTCGCGCGACGCCGGGTAACACAACCGTACGAACGACCTGCCGACCCGCCGAAGCCGAGGCTATCTTTCGCGCGATGATCGAACCCTACGTTGACTCGGGACAGATCAGGATTCTCTTGAACTACTATCCCGTTGCCGCTGGGTTGGCCGATGATCAGCGGACGCTACGGGAAGTTCGATTTCGGTCAACGGTCGTCGCGGCGGACGAAGTGATTGTCCGCGCCGGGATGACGATCGACGCCTCGGACTTCGGCGACGTGATCCAGCTTTCAGGCGCCGCCTTCGACTACGGTCCCGATCTGCGCAGTGATTATGGGGAGCCGCTTGCGCCCCAGTGGCGCGAAAACTACCCGCGCACCGATATGAACCCGATCACGTACTGCATGATCCTGGAGGAAGGCGACGGCGAGCGGTCGATCGATCGGCCCGCCTACTACGACGAGCGGCGGTACTACAACACGACTAGGATCACCAAGTCAGAATTCGAAACGCTGGTCTGGCCGCACCGGCCGGTGGATGCATTCGCCACCGTCGAGCGCGTTTACGGCTCGCGGCGGATCGTCGATCCCGACGGTCTCGCCGGCGTCAGCGGACCGCGCGCGACATTGCTGTGCTGGTTCGTGCAAGACTATCCTCTCGACGTGCTGCCGCCGCACGTCGCGCAGGCGCTCGAAGCCGACGAATCGGGCGCGGCGAGCAAGAGTATTGTGATCATGTCGCGTCAGCAGCGTCAGATCGTATTCGACGACGCCAAACGGCACTCGCTGGGCATGCTGTACCACTTGCAAACGACCGTGCACGATCGGATGGCCGACAAAACCCGATCGTTTCGGCGGCTGCGATTGTCGGACGAATTCGGTACGGACGATCGACTGCCGCACAAACCGTACGTCCGTGAATCGCTGCGACTACGGGCGATGTACATGATGCGCGAGCAGGATACGCATCCGCTGGGCGAGTCGAGCGAGACTTACGCGCGCGTGATGTATCACGATGGGATCGCCTGCTGGCAGTTCGAATACGACTTTCACATGACAGGCCGGACGTTCTTGCCCGACGATGAGAGCGGCACCGCCTGGGCTTCGTATTTCAAACCCGGGCGTCGCTGGGGCCCGCCCTACTCGGGCATGTGTCTGTTTCCGCTGAGAAGCCTGATCCCCGAGCGCGTCGACGGACTGCTCGGCGCGCAAAAGAATCTTGGCTACTCAAGCGTCGTCAGTTCAGCCTTTCGACTGCACGATCAGTCCGTACACATTGGCCAAGCGGCCGGAGCGGCAGCGGCTGTTTGCCTTCGGCACGATGTCGCACCGCGGGCGATTCCGTTCGACCGCGGCCGACTGACCGAGGTTCGCCAGAGTCTCTGCGCGCGGCTCGAAGGTGGAGCGCCGTTGGCGCTGTGGCCATTTCGCGATCTGACGGTCGACGATCCCGCCTTTGAAGCCGTCAACCTGCTGGCGACGGCGGGCGTGCTTCCGCTTGCCCACGACGACGTTGATTTCCGGCCCGACGAGAACGCGAGCGATGCGTGGCGCCGGGCTGTCCGCGATGCGACGACGCGCGTGAAGCACAACGTCGAATCAATCAAACGGCTTCAGCGTCCGCTGACGCGCGGTGAATTCGCGCGACGATGGTGGCGAATGATAGCCGATCTGCCGGACGTGCCTTACGCGCGGCAGTCGCCGAACGACGCGGATGGCGATGGACTTCCCGATGCCGACGACGCACTGCCGCTGGATGCCGAGAATGCTTCGCTACCGATGGCCGGACATCATCGTTCCGTCGAGAGTCCAAAACTGGGTGTACCTAGTGGAGCGTCAGCTCGATTCATTCGGGCGACGCGAAACGTTTGCCAAAGACGCAAGTGCTTTGGCGCAGACAACATGGTAGTGCTCCGCCGGACAACTCGCACCCGAGAATTACGTGTTGACTGAGCACTACTCGCTGACACCATGAGCACGTTCACCATTGCCGCCGCCCAGTCGAGCCCGATCCGAGGTGACATCAGCGCAAACATCCGGAGACACGAGACACTGGTTGCCCTGGCCGAGGCGCACGGGGCGGACGTGATTGTCTTTCCTGAACTCTCGCTGACTGGCTATGAACCAACATTAGCCGCGGAATTGGCCGTCGAACCATCGGAGGAGGGACTTAGGCCGCTGAGCAACCTTGCGCAAGAAACCGGCGTTGTGGTCATGGTCGGCTGCCCCATTCGCTGCGGTGGTGAACGGCCCTATATCGGCATGCTCGCGTTTCAGCCGGATGCCGAGGTCGCCGTCTACCGGAAGCGTTTCGTGCATACGAGCGAAGAGCCCTACTTTAGTGCTGGGGAGGATACGCTGGTCATTTCCGCCGCCGGCAAGAAGATCGGCGCCGCCATCTGCGCCGATGTCAACAATCCGACACATGCCGCGGATGCCGCGCGCTTGGGTGCCCAGATTTATGCAGCCGGCGTCGCCAAGACGCCGGGCGATCTGGACCAGGCGGAGGCCAACATGGCTTCGCGTGCCCAACAGCATCACATGCTAACGCTGATGGCCAACTACACGTCAGCGACTGGCGGGGGATTCCGATGGCTGGCCGCAGCGCGATCTGGGATGAGTCGGGGCATCTTGTGTGTCAGACTCCGTCGGAAGGTGAATCTTTGGTCGTGGCACAGAGCCGTCGCGACGGCTGGATTGGACTGATTGTCGAGAGGTAGCAAGCCCCGATCCGTCGGGAGCGCAAGCGGAGCGAACTTATGGACATCGCCATTTCGGGGTCGCGGGGACTTGTCGCGACCGCGCTCATTCCTCGCCTGAAGGACGACGGTCACAAGATCATTCGCCTGGTTCGCGAGCAGGCGCGAGAGAGCGAAGTCTTGTGGAACCCCGCGGCCGGCGAGTTCCGGTATGCCGAACTTGAAGGCGTAGACGCCGTTGTGCATCTGGCGGGTGAAAGCATCGCCGGCGGGCGATGGAGCCAGCAGAAGAAGAAACGCATCCGCGATAGTCGCGTTGAGGGCACAAGGATGTTGTGCGAGGGGCTCTTGAAGCTTGAGTTGCCGCCCAAAGCGCTGCTCTGCGCGTCGGCCGTTGGATACTACGGCGATCGTGGGGATGAAGTACTCGACGAAGACAGCTCGCCAGGCAGCGGATTTCTGGCGAGCGTGGCTCGCCAATGGGAGGAAGCCACGCAGCCGGTCGTCAATGCCGGCATGCGCGTCGTGCACCTGCGATTCGGCATGATCTTGAGCCCCCAGGGCGGCGCGCTGGAGAAGATGCTCACGCCGTTCAAGCTTGGGATGGGCGGCGTCATCGGCAGCGGAAGGCAGTATTGGAGCTGGGTTTCAATCGATGATGTCGTCAACGCTATGCGGTTCGCGCTTTCCCACGAGTCGCTGTCCGGGCCGGCGAATGTTGTCGCGCCGGAGAGCGTCACGAACCGTGTCTTCACAAAGGCACTGGGCAAAATCTTGTCGCGTCCTACCATTCTACCGATGCCCGCCTTTGCGGCCCAACTGGCTTTAGGAGAGATGGCTGACGCACTGCTTTTGGCCAGCACGCGTGTGGTGCCAAAACGCTTGGCCCACGCCGGCTACGAGTTTGACCACCAGACACTGACAGATGCCCTGCGGCACGTCCTCCGTCCCGGGTAAGACTCTCAAGTGACACCCGCAACGACTGCGTTCGAACAAACTCCAACGACGCCGCCCGTCGTGTTTGGCCCGTCAGAGCGATTCCAAGGCGGTCATCGACTGTCCACCGAATTGCATGTGGCGGAGTCGCGTGAGCACGTATTCGCCTTTTTTGCTGACGCATTTCAATTGGAGACGATCACGCCCCCTTGGCTGAACTTCTCGGTTCAGACCCCGAAGCCGATCGCCATGCAGCGGGACACGCTGATCGACTACAAGCTGCGAGTACACGGAATTCCACTTCGCTGGCGGAGTGCGATCACCCGTTGGGAACCTCCGGCTCTGTTCGTCGACGAGCAGGTAAAGGGTCCGTATCGCAACTGGCAGCATTTGCACACGTTTGAAGAAACATCGACGGGCACGCTCATCCGCGACATCGTCGACTACCGGGTGCACTTCGGGCGCATCGTACATCCGCTCTTCGTTCGCCCAGATCTCAAGCGGATCTTCGCGTACCGACAAGAAGTACTCAGCGAAATCTTTACGCCGGTCGCGCGCTGAACAGCCAGGCCGGGACAGGTTCATTCGCGATTGACTACGCGCTCTCAGCCGCCGTACGGATGAGAACGCAACCTACGCTCAATACATCCGGGCGATATCCGGGGCCGCCAGCACCGACTGAGGGCATCCCGACCAACGAGTTCGGCGGTAGCTCATCCTGCACATCAGCCATGGCAAGCGGAATCGTGGCCGAAACTGTATTGCCGTGGTCGGCGATGCAATCAAAGACCCGCGCGGTCGCTCCCCATGTTGTGTCAGCGAGCGCCTGCTCGAGTCGGGGCACCATCAATCCGTTCGCTTGATGATGCACGACGGCCGCCACGATGCCGTGGCTAGATCGTCCAGCACTGTGAACACGAGCAAGGCTTTCGGCCAGCGCATCGGTCATTACTTGTGGCCCGCGCTTCAACAGTTGAAACCCTCGTCGCCCAGGCATCGTGATGCAGGTGGTGACACCATGACGGACGTGTCCCCAAGGATCGTGGACGTCCTCGACTTCGGCTTTCTGTAGCAACTGGTCTTCATCCGGAATATGACTGGACCAAGCATCCAAAATCTCGTGTGTACCGGTAGCCACCACCGGCTCAACGACCACGGCGGCCGCGCCGTCTGCGAAGAGCTTCGAAGCCTGACCGCGAGCCCGAGAGTGGTCGTCGCCGGATCCATCGGGCAATTCCCAATTGATGTTACGGCTGATCGTCTCGGCGGTGATCACCGCCACCAGACCGCTCAGTTGTTCCACCATCTCGACGGCTAACGCAGTGGCGGCAGGGAAGCCGCTGCAGGCCCGCTCGATCCCCCGCACAACAAGATCACCCCCCAGTTGCTGCTGGAGTTGCTGCGCCTCATTCTCGATCTCGAGGTTCCGGCTTGAGAGCACGATGCCTCGGAAATTTTCGCGGGTGTGCCCGGTCTCGGTGCACAGCTTTTCGAACACCGCAGTGGCCAGACCGAGGAGCGTCGCGTCTGGACGCACGACCAATCGCGAACGGATGCCATAGCGCTCGGCATCGATTCCGAGTTCGGCCTTCGTCTTTCGCGCAAGCAACTGTGGCGCATCGCGTTCGGTCAACGCCACAAATCGCCCAAAAGCAGGACGCGACATGTCGATGACTCTCCGCGCGCAGCACTTCACCTACCATTGCACTATTGCCATCGGGCCTGATTCGACCAGTGAGAAACGAATCGCCGGGCGGGCCCGGTTGCTCACGAGACAAAGAAATACGTGCCAAAACCGGCCAGACCAGATTGTGATCAGGCGGCCGTTCCCGTGCTGGACACGGTGCACTCAGGGCGGCTTCACGCGCACTTGCTGCCCATTGACGCGGCACGTCAGGGAGCGAGCGGTGCGGCGATCGCCGCGCGGAAGTCAACTTCGGCTTTGAGGAACCCGGCGAGCGCCTCGATCTCGACGAATGCAGCGTCGGCCGACTGTTGTTCGCGAAGGTTGACCAGCAGCAGATCGCTGATGCCCTGATCGAATTTCTGCCGCTCGGCTTCCTCCATACGCCCGGCCAGCTCAACGGCCTGCCGCGCTTGCACCACCTGCTCCATCGCGGTGGTCAAGGCGGCGATTGCCGTGCGCACTTCGACGGTTATTTGATCCGCGGCATAGCGGCGTTGGGCGTTGAGTTGGGCCAGTTTGCCCTGCGCTGCCTGGATTTTGCCCCGCGCGGCACGACGCTGGAGCGGTACATCAGCTAGCAGTGCGGCTTCGAGCTCAAAGGGACGTTTGTCACCGGCGGAACTCGCGAGCGGACCGATGTCCTTCGAAGCCACGACGCCGGCCGACAAGCCAGGCAAGAGTTGGTTCTCGGCGGCCGCCAATTCGACACCTACGGCGCGCGCGGCCAGAGTGAGCTCGACCAGTTCTGGACGTGAGGCGATCGCCACGTTCGCAGCGCTCTCGAGCAAGTCCGCGGCCGGCAGTTTCGGATCCGGGAATGAAATGGGCAGCAAGTCCGGGACCGGCACCTGGGGGATTCCATCGGGAGTACGCAGCCACAACGAGAGCCTGATGGCCGCTTGCTGCAGTTTGCGATCGGCCTGAATGAGACTGGCGCGTCGCGAGACGATCAAACGCTCATTGTCGACAACCTCGATTTCCGCCAGATCGCCCGTGGCCACGCGTCTGCGAATGCCTTCGTCGCGCTCCATCGCAATCTCTAGCAGCGCTCGGGCAACTTCGTAGTTTTGCCCGGCCGCGACCCAATCCCAGTAGGCGGCCGAACCATCGCGGATGAATCGGAGGATTTGCGATTGAATCGCCGGTTCAACGGCTCGCCGGGCGATCTGGTTCTTGAGAACCTCGGCCCGACGGCGGTCGATGGCCCGATCGCGCAGCAGCGGAACGGTAATCCCGGCTTTAAACTCACCGGAGTTATCCGTGTCGCGCTCTTCAAACCAGGGCTTGAACAGACCACGTCCAATGCGGTAGCTGCCGAAGACATCGGCTCCCGACCACAAACCCTGCTGGGCGCCTATGCCGTGGCGATAGTTCTGATAGAAACCTAGCGGCTCCTCGATGGCGCTCATGTCGAGATTCGTATCGAACCCACCATAGGCCGCCAATGCTCGCCCGGCGGCGATTTGTCGCTCGCGAAAGGCAACTTGCAGCAGCGGAAACGTGGCGTAGATCGAGTCGACCACGTCACCAAGTTGCAGGGCAGGATCGAGCGTCGCATCTTCCGACGGCGGGATCGACTCGACATTCATCGCCGAGTCAGGCTGCGCTAACGGCTCCCAAGTTGCCGGGCTGACGTGTGGGTCGATCCGATGCTCGTCGACCTGTAGCGGCCGCACCGAAGTGGCTGCTGGGAGTTGCAGCGGCGCAGGGCCGGCAACGCTAGCAGCGGGCTCTGCAATCGGTGGTAACCGCCACACGACATCGCGCGCGACCGGCGCCTGTGCATCGTCGGCCTGCAAGCGATCGTGGTGGGGCAGACTTAGGACCAACAAGATGGCTAAACGGCGCAGGCCTGTCGTCATGACTTTGTTTTGCGCCTTGGAGAAACCTCGCTGCCTGATGTCTCATTCGGCTCCGACATCGAGACGACCGGAGGAAAACCGTTGAGCCGCCGCCAGAACTCGTAACCTAGTGAAACCTGGTCAAGCAGGACCCAACCGTTGGCGCGGACGCCCTGCCGCAGAAAGCGCTCGGAGGGCCACTGCTGCCCCTGTTCAGGCACGACCAGAATGCGGAACTGGCCGCGGCCATTGTCTGTTGCATCGACGTTCACGACCTCGCCGCCAAAGGTCCCCACGGCGACCGAGGGCCAGCCCGCGAACTGGACGGCCGGCCAACCTTCAAACTGTAGGCGGACGTGGCGCCCCCGCGTGACCAGGGGAGCATCGTTGCCCGACAACCAGATCTCAACAGCCCGATCGGCCTGCTCGGGAACCAGCACGACCAGGGGATCGCCTGCCTTGACCACCTCGCCGCCCTGATTCGCTAGCAGGCGCAATACGGTGCCGTCGCGCGGTGCGGTCACGACCTGACTACTCTGCCGTGCGAGCTTGACTTCGATATCGGCCAACTTGGTCTGTGCTTGCGCTTCCTTGTCGACGGCCGTCTGCAGCTCCGCGCGGGCCTTGTCAATCTTGGCCTGGGCCTCGCGCTCTTTCTGTCGCGCTTCGGCCTCCTTGGAATCGAGCTCGTATCGGGCCGAAGCCAGATTCGCCTCGGCCTCTCTCAACTTCGATACTGCTTCGCGCCAGGCACGATCGGCCATCTCCAGATCCAACTGCGAGACCAGACCATCTTCGATCAGGTCGCGCCGGCGCTGGAGGTTAATCTTGGTCTGCTCCTCGGCGGCTGTGGCGGCGGCGACGCCCTGTTTCGCAGCTTCCACCTTCTGCCGGGCCATCTGAACCTGCTGTTCGGCGGCCTCGACCACTTGCAACTTCACGTACTCGTACGCTTGGACGTTGGCTTCCAAGGCCGTAACCATCACCCCGGCAGCCACGAGACTTTGCTCGGCTGCACTGCGCTGCGTCTCCAAGCGCGTGACGAAATCCGGGTCCATGTCGCGGATCTCGAGAATGAATTCGCCCTCTTGAAGGCGCGCTCCCTCGAAGAGCTTCTCGTTCCACTTCACGATGCGGCCGGTAATGGGCGCCTCGATCGCCTGTTGTCTTGCCAGTGGGGCGTAAGCCACCACGCGCCCGCTACCGCGAACCGACTGCTGCCAGGGGGCAAACAGCATGGCGGCTACCGCGATCGCCAAAAGCACGAGCAACAACTTTCCTAGGCGCCGTGGGCCAGCCGGCGGATCGACCAAGCGCAGCGCAGGAAGAATGACATGGCGCTCGCGGCCCACACCGGCGGTTACTTGTGGAGCAACCGGCGGCCTCTTTTCGATCGTGGTCGTGCTCATCGTTTGCTTAATTGCGAAAACCAAGTGATCGGTATTCCACTGGCCACCACGAAAACCTCAAGACCCGGCATGCGCCTTGTGTGGCGGTGCGCCGAACGATCCGGCTGAGGGCTGACGGTCGTCGGGAGGATAGTCATCCTGCGGCAGCCGGATCGTGCGATCGCATTGTCTGGAGATCTGGCGACGGCCGGTAGCGACAACCAGCGTCCACGGTGCAGAGTCGTCTTTGATGCGCGGGAACAGCGATTCAAGTTCTTCATCGGACAAAACGTCCAAGAGCCCGTCGATTAGCAACAGTCGCGGCCCACCGGCAATGGCTCGCGCCAGCATCAGGCGGCTAGCCTGGCTGCGGGTGAGCGGCGCCCCGTCGCTGGTCACGGTGTGCTCCAACCCTTCAGGCAGATCCATGACTTCGTCCAACAAGCCCAAGGCTTCCAGCGACTGCCGCACTTTCTCGATACTCACCTCAGGACGATGCAGGTGCACGTTTTCGGCAACCGTACCGTGGAACACTTCGACGTTCCGGACCAGCGCGACGCGCTCACGAACCGAGTCACAACGTAGCTCTTTGAGATCCACGCCATCGAGTTCGATGGTCCCGGTTGAGGGCTGGCGAAGATGGAAGAGCAAGTCTATAAGCGTGCTCTTGCCGGTGCCCGACCGGCCCACCAGTGCCACACGTTCGCCAGCCTGCACGTCAAGGCTGACCTCCGAAAGTCCTATTGCACCGCTAGGATAGCGATAAGTGGCTCCGCGCACGCTGAGCGCCGCGGGACCATCGTGGTGCGGGTGAAAGTATTCGTCGTGCGATTCCACCGGCAAGTCAAACAAGCGTCCCAGCTTCTCGACCGACGCCAGGAGGTCGTAGAAAGTCTCTAGATGTTTACCCAGCTTGGTGAAGGACGTCACGATGGCCGTGACGATCAACTCGGCGGCAACTAGTTGCCCCAAGGTGAGCTCGCCGGTGATGACCAACCATCCGCCCAGACCGAGCAGCACAGTGCTAGCGACGACTTGCAACGTCAGCGCGAGAATGATCTGCCGCATGACGATGCGAAAGTGATCGCGACGCATGTCGAGGTAGTGGCTCACCAACTGATCGGCCTTGTCGAGCGCGAATTCACTGCCGCCGAAATAGCGAAAGGCGATCGGGTGGCGCAGCAAGTCTTCCATCCAAGCGCCGATGGCGAATTTCGACTTTGATTCCTTGACCGCAGACTTCACGGCGTTGCGACCGCAACCGAAAATCACCACGCCGATCAAGACGAGCAACAGCACGTCGAAGCCAAGCAAGAACGGGTGGTAGAACGCCAGCACCGCCATCCCGATCACCGTCTGCAGGACGATCGCGACGGCGTCGAGCGAGAGCGAGGCGACCGCTTTCTGGACCGTCACGACATCGAAGAAGCGGTTGGCGAGTTCCGGGCCGTACGTGCCATCCAGCGACTCGCGCCGAGCGCGCGGCAAACGAAACGCCAGATCGGCCACCACCCGCACAAACAGCCGCCGCTGCAAGATTTCAACAACATATGTTTGCACCGCAATCAGCGCTGCGGCAAAACTGAGAAACGTGAGCAACAGAATCGATAGCACCACGATCGGTTGGAACAGTCGGCCGAAAGCGACCGTGTTGACCAAAGTTTCGACGGCAATCGGCGTGGCGAGTGCGAGCACGCCTACGAACAAGGCGAAGACCAGGATCATGAACAGATCCTGCCGGTCCGGGCGCAACAGGCCCAGCAGGCGCGCGAACGGCGTCAGTGATTTGCTACCGGGCTCATGCGCGGCGTCGCTGCAGATTAGCGACGGCTGGGCGATCAGAAAGCGAACCGGAGCATCAATCGAATCGGCGCCCACCAACCGCGCCAACACCTCCCGAGTAACCCACTGGCCGCTCTGCTGTTCGCCACCGCCGTCGTGAAATACGCGGTTGCCGGCGGTCGCGGTGAGAATGTACCACTGCACCTGCGCTTCGCTGGCATCTGAGTCGGTGATGACCGGCGCGCCATGGCGCAACAACGCGTGCGCCGCGCGGACCGAGCACTCGATCTCTTTGAAACGAATGCCCAGCGACTCGCCAACTTCCAGCAGTCGCTTCGGCCAGACGTCGCGGTCTTCGCCGGGCCACGTTCGCTCGGCTTCGGCCAACGAGCGCTTGGCAGCCAGCCGGTTGAATGGGACGCCGACCGCTTGTGCCACGCGCTCCAGCATCGTCAACGCATCGGCGCCGGGCAGGCCGGCGGGCGTATGATGTTCGATATTTGGCGACGACGACATGGCGGTAACTCAGGACCTGTGTTGTAGAACGCGGGAGAAAAAATCCTCGGGGTGTGGTCTACGGCGCCGAACGAGAGCGGTGTCGCGCAGTACGATCGCGTTCGATCATCCGCGAGGCGACCCGCGCTGCACGCTCTGCGACGGCTGCCGCAGCGGTGGCAAACCGATCGGCGCGGGCCACCGCTCGGGCATCCCGGCCGTCTTTGAACTTGAGCGTCACGCTGCAAACCTTGTCGTTTCCGCCGCAAGGTCGGTTGGCATCGGTCAGCTTGACGGCCACCCGGCGTAGCTGCGGCGAGAATCGGGTGAGCGCAAAGCGGAACTTCCGCTCCACCATGGAGCGGGCCCGATCGCTGATCTCGACGCCGTGGCTCTTGATGGCGACTTGCATACTCAGGCTCCTCGACACGAACAAAAGTGCGACTACGTATCTATACGGCAATTCTCGCGAATCGAAAAAGCAGGTAATTGGGCGATTGACCGTCGAAAAAACCGACGTATCATCCAGACGTGGACTGGCTTAACTATCACCACCTGCTGTACTTCTGGACCGTCGCCCGCGAGGGGTCGATCGCGGCGGCGGCCCAGCGTCTGCACTTGGCGCGGCCGACGATCAGCGGCCAGCTGCGCCAGCTCGAAAAATCCCTGGGCGATAAGCTGTTTGAGCAAGTCGGCCGGCGGCTGGTGCTAACGGAGTTCGGCGAGTTCGTATTCCGCTACGCCGACGAGATCTTCACCACCGGAAGCGAGCTGCAAGAAGCGGTTCGCGGAGACCTGCCAACGCGTCCCTCGCGATTGGTGGTCGGTATTCCCGACATCTTGCCCAAACTCATCGCCTTTCGCCTGCTGCAGCCGGCCCTCGAACTACCCGAGCCGATTCACTTGGTGTGCAACGAGGGCAAAATGGACGACCTGCTGGCCGACCTCGCCGTTCATCGGCTCGACGTGGTGTTGGCCGACGCGCCCGTTAGCCCGACGGTGAACGTGCGCGCCTTCAACCACCCGCTGGGCGAGTGCACGGTCACGGTTTTTGGTGCACCGCAACTGGCCCGCAAGTACTGCAGGAATTTTCCCGAGTCGCTGCATGGCGCGCCGATGTTGCTGCCGGCGGAAAAGACCTCGTTGCGTCGCGCGCTGGACCAATGGTTCGATACGGCAGGCGTGCAACCACAGAACGTCGCTGAGTTCGAGGACAGTGCCCTGCTCAAGGTGTTCGGCCAAGCCGGCTTGGGGCTTTTTCCCGTGCCCACGGCAATCGAAAAGGAAGTCCGCCAACAGTACCGCGTCCAGCCGGTTGGCGAGCTGGATAAAGTGCAAGAGAGCTTCTTCGCCATCTCCGTAGAGAGACGATTGCGCCATCCCGCCGTAGTCGCCATCTCCGATGAGGCCCGCGATCATCTCTTCGGCTGAGTGCGCGACCCGCCGGCCCAACCACGCCTTGCACTCGTGGCACGCAGTGAGTATGAGTTTGGCCGTTCGAAGGAGCGGCCAATCAGGCCCCGTCGACCCGGACCCCAAGATCCGGCCCTCATGAGCCGAGAATTCGATGCCGAATCAACGCGAAACAGAGCAAGCCATCGCCCACGCCATCATCCGTTTCGAGAAGGAATTCATGGGCCGCGGCCCGCTGGAAACGAAGGCGTTCATTATTGAAGACATGGTCCTCGTCCGGCTGAAAAACGTGCTCACCCCCGCCGAGTTGAAGCTGGCCGAATCGGAATCCCGCGAGCGCGGGCGATATCTGATCAAACAGATGCGGCAGGAACTGATCGAACGTGGACGCCCGCTGCTCGACGCTGTGATCAAAGACATCCTCGATCTGGATGTGATCAGCCTGCACACCGACATCAGCGCCAAAACGGGCGAGCGCGTGATCGTATTCACGCTGGAACGACGGCCGGAGTTGAGCTGAGTTGAAGCGGCGACCGCATGGCCCAACAATTTTTTATCGACGACTTGACGCGCTCTCAAGGCGAACCTAATATGTGCCGATAACGAGTGGTGGCTGGGCCGGATGTCGGGCTCCCGAACGTCGGTACAGTCGCTACAACAAGCGAAACGGTTTTGGTTACTTGGGACTTTGGGCCCGGGTAGAGAAGGCCGGAAAGCTGCAAACTGCAGCCTTCCGGCCTTTTTTTGTTGACTCAGACTAGCGGTCACGATCGGCCGCGAAAGGAGGGAGATGCAACGTGAAAGTCATAATTCAAATGGGCAGCTTCACATGGGCCGCGCTGCGGCATGCGATCCGGCAACATATTCGTGCGTCGCGAATCCATGGTGATCGTCCACCCATCAGGTATCTAGGCGACCCCACACGGATTTACCTAGCGTAGCGGTATTCGACTCGCCCGACGCGGTTCGCCGTGTCGTGCGTGCTCGACACGATGTCGTCTCACACGTGCTGCGCCGTTGGCATTGACGGCGTGGACGTGTCCCAAGAACTCGAGTGCTCAAGCCGCGACGATCGACAAGTCGCCGCGGACAGGCCGGACTTGCAGCAGTTGGGCTGCGGGATCCGGTTTTTTTTGTGCCAGCTTTGTTCTGAAAGGAACAGCAACCATGATCAGTAAGATCGCGGACATGCAGCCTGACAATCGTTTTGTCGAACAGCTTCACGAATTGACCCGACACGAGCCCCAACAGTCGATCGATAGCCTAGTGATCGCACACGATGATCCGCACATGATGCGCGGCCTCGCAGAAGCGACCTCTGACAGCGCGGCAGCGCTGATTCCCTGGCCACAGCGCGATTGGGACGCTGCCGATGGGAATCTATCGGAGACGATCGACTGGGTCGTGCGCCGCCTAGAAGTCAAAGGCGTGATTCTGGTTGCCCATTCGCGAGGCGGGACGCCCTGGCAACGCATGGGGTCGCTGGGCGATGGTGCATGGAAGGGGCGAACGAATCGCCTACTCGCCCGGGCATCCACCGCGCAAGAAGATTTACAGCACGCCAAGGATCTTGTTCGCCAGCGAGTCCAACAACTGTGCGAGTTGCCCAGCGTGTCGCGCGGCATAGCGAGCGGCGAGCTGTTGCTCAACGGACTGCTCTACGTTGCGGAGAGCGGCTTGTTTCTGATTTACGACGCCGACTGCGATGACTTCCGGGCGTTAATGGCTAACGCCTCTGCTGCGTAATCAGCCTGCGCCCGCCAACGACGAGCGTCGCCGTCTATCGATCTCCCCTATTCGCGCAGAACGACAAGCGATCGACAACCTAGCTGGGAAAGACGCTTCCATGGAGACCTCGATTTTTGACAACCTGCTGAGCCCGCCGATTTTGTTCTTTTTTCTGGGCATGGTCGCGACGTGGCTCAAGTCCGACCTGAAGCTACCGGGATCCATCTCCAAGTTCCTTTCGATCTACTTGCTCATCGCGATCGGCTTTCAAGGAGGAATGGAACTCCGCGCCAGCGGAATCAACTCGGAGGTCGCCGCCGTGATGCTGATCACGCTGGTCGGCGCGACGCTGGTTCCTCTCTGGTCGTTCTTCATCCTGCGGCTCAAACTCGATGTCTACAACGCCGCCGCCATCGCTGCTACCTACGGCTCCATCAGCGCCGTGACGTTCGTCACGGCTGTTGGTGTGCTGCAGAGCCTGGGAATCTCCTACAATGGCCACATGGTCGCGGCGATGGCGCTGATGGAATCGCCGGCCATCATTGTCGGCGTGCTATTGGCCCGCTCCTTCGCCTCAGCGCACGAATCCCAGACCGATGCGCCGACGCCCCCTTGGTCGCAACTCCTGAGAGAAGCGTTTGGCAGTGGGCCAGTTGTGCTGCTCATCGGCAGCCTCTTCATTGGCGCGGCGACCGGCCATCGTGGCTGGGAGGGCGTGAAGCCGCTCATCGGCGACCCATTCAAGGGCGTGCTCGCGCTGTTCCTGCTCGACATGGGCATCCACGCCGCGCGGCATCTCGGCCGCCTGCCGCAAGCAAGCGGGTTCTTGGTGACGTTTGCCGTGCTGGCATCGCTCTCACATGCTGGTCTAGGAATTGCGATCGGATTGTTTCTCGATCTGAGCAAGGGAGACACTTTGCTGCTGGCGGTTTTGTTCGGCAGTGCCAGTTACATCGCCGTCCCGGCCGCCGCGCGGCTGGCCTTGCCCCAAGCCAATCCCGGCATCTATCTGCCGATGTCGTTGGGAGTCACATTCCCCTTCAATGTGGTCGTCGGTATCCCGATGTACCTGAGCGCGATCAACACGTTGTGGGCGTAGCGTTTTCCAGGATTAAACGCCGCTTGGTTGACCGTCGCTATTGTCTTTCCGTCCGGCCAGCCCAGCAAACTCCTTCTTCCAGCGGTAAGTAGGGTCTGCCGGCTGACGCCCAGCTTTCGACACACCTCTTCTTCTACCACCACGCCCGCCTCAGCTTGCTTTAAAGCAAACGCAATCTGCTCGTTCGCAAATCGAGATTCCTTCACGGCCAAAACTTTCTGGAAGCCCTGGCCAGAATCTACCCAATCCTCGCAACCTCCGTGGAGTAGCTTCCCGTTTGCAGGTCAGTTCGACGCTCGCATAGAAGACCGGGAATCCCGCGCGACACGACAGACCATTCTCGCGAGACTCTATTGGATCGACAACGGACTTTTGCAGAAGGCCAGTAAGAATAAGAAATCGCTTCCTGTTCGTTCATTAAAACGATTGGCAATAAAAGAATACAGATACTATCTTCAACATGCATGTTTGAAGTGAGAATGTTTTCCTGCAAATTTACTGTTTTATATTTGACTTCGCGATGAGCATTTAAGAGACTCATCGACGCGTGACGTGGAGGGCTTCACACGCACCCTCTCGCTGAGCAGAAGACTCGTTCTACTGCGGAGGGTTCTCGATGTACTGTCGGCGATGGTCTGACTGCAGTTGCTCGCCTCGACAGGCATTCTCGTCGTTCGCGGTTCGCTGTGACCGCGCGACTTACGGTGCTCACTTCGTGCGCTCCGTACCGATTATCAGGATCGATAAAGCGGCGGCGACACGTCTTCCCACGCGCATCGCTGGCATTCGCTCACTAAGGCGCATCGCGCGGCAGCGGTGTGCTCTTCACCAAGTTCCGCAATCAGCGTTGAGCGCCTGCCAGTTCCGTCCGCCAGACCGCTGCACGACATCGTTTCATCACGCGGCATTCGAAAGCCGCAATTCTTCGCGTTCTTAGACTTCGGGCCATCCCGGGTGAGTCGGCGATTCGGTCAGCATTGTCAGGAGGGTGCAAGACATGTCACGCCTTTCACTTCGGCGCGCCTTCTCTCGATTTGTCCCTCATGCGTCGCCCCGCGGAGCAAACCGTGGTCGCGGAACTCGCAAACGCCAACTTCGCTTCGACCCACTCGAGGCTCGACGACTGCTGGCGGTGACGGCGACATTCGAGGATGGCAACCTCAACGTTCTCGGTACCACCGGCGCAGACGACATCGAGATCACTTTCGAGGACCAGGCGGGCATCAACTTCGTCGTTGTCAAGGAAGGTACGACGACTCGCTTCAACGACGTCCGCGCGGCCGAGATCACCACGATCACGGTGGACGCGTTGGCCGGAGCAGACACGATTGATCTCGCGAACGTAACCGAGGCCAACGGTTTCGACGCCAGCCTCACGACCACGTTACTCGGCGGGGATGATAACGACACGATCACCGGCAGCGGCTTAAGCGACTCGCTGGTCGGTGGCAAAGGAGACGATTCACTGACCGGCGGAGCCGGCGACGACACCTACGGCTTCGCTCGTCCCGGTGGCGAAAACCTCGGCAGTGATACGCTCACGGAAGGAACCGGAGGAGCGAACGACGCGCGCGACACGCTGGACTTCAGTGAATTTGAGGTCGCGGTATCGGTCGACATTGGCAATTCAACTGCGATTAGTGACGTCGGCAAGGTCGTCGTCACGCTCAACGACACGGCTGCATTCGAGGGGGTCACCGGAAGCACGGCGGCCGACACACTCACCGGTAACTCGCGCGATAACGTTCTCGAAGGCGGCCAGGGCAACGACTCGCTCATTGGCGGCGCCGGCGACGACACCTACGTGTTCACTCGTCAGCAGACGTCGGATGATCTGGGCGACGACGTCATCAGCGAAGGATCGAGCAGCAACGATACCGGCGACACGCTGGACTTTTCCGGGTTCCTCGAAGCAGTCACCGTTAACCTGGCGACGACCACCTCGCAGGACGTCGGCGGTTCGAGCGGAATGAAGTTGGACCTGGATCTCAACGACGCGAATTCGATTGATGATTCAATCGTTGTCGAGAACGTGGTCGGCGGCGTCGGCAATGATTCGATCACCGGCAACACGCGCGACAACATCCTCGAAGGCGGCCGGGGGAACGATAGTCTGACCGGCGGAACGGGCGCCGATAGCTACGTATTCTCGCGGACGGGCAGCGAGGATCTCGGCGACGATACGCTCACCGAAGGAATAGTATCGAACGACACGAACGACGTGCTGGACTTCCGCGAACTAGGCGCGGCGGTGATCGCCGATCTTGGGTCAACGATCGCCATCGATCTGGCCGGCACTGTCAAGGTCACGTTGAATGATACGACTGCCTTCGAGCGTCTATTTGGCGGCGATCTGGCGGACAATTTGACGGGCAACTCCCGCGACAACGTCATCAGCGGAGGTGCGGGCGATGACACGTTCGAAGGCGGGCTCGGCGACGACACGCTTGTCGGTGCTGCCGGCGACGATCGCTACGTGTTTGCCGGCGGAGACTCCAACAATCTGGGCGACGACTCGATCCACGAGACATCCTTCTTCCTTGGCGAAGGCGTGGACACGTTGGATTTCTCGGCATTCGGGGCGGCGATCGACGTCGATCTGTCCGTCGCCGTTACGTTGCAAAACGTCCACGCCAACCTGGATCTGACACTCGACGGCGCCACGGTCTTCGAGAATGTGATCGGCAGCAGCGAGAACGACACGATCACCGGCAATTCGGTCGACAACATCCTCGAAGGCGGCCTGGGCAATGACAGTCTGAGCGGCGGAACGGGCACAGATACCTACGTGTTCGCCCGGACCGGCAGCGAGGACCTGGGCGACGATACGCTCACCGAAGGAACCGGGGGATCGAACGACGAGGGCGACACGCTCGACTTCGCCCAATTTGGCGCGGCCGTGACGGTCGACATCGGTAGCCTAACGGCGATCGATTTGATGGATGAGGTCAAGGTCACGCTCAATGACACGTCGGCCTTCGAAGGAATCATTGGTAGCACCTCGGCCGATACGCTCACCGGCAATACGCGCGACAACATCCTCGAAGGCGGCCGGGGGAACGATAGTCTGACCGGCGGAACGGGCGACGATACCTATGTGTTCGCACGGACCGCTAGCGAGGACCTGGGCGACGATACGCTCACCGAAGATACCGTATCGAACGACGAGGGCGACACGCTCGACTTCTCCCGGTACAACGCCCCCGTGACC